>NZ_CP194038.2:321250-642500 GCF_050870855.2 Agarivorans sp. QJM3NY_30
GTATAGCTGGCTAGCTTGTGCCGGTAGGCGACGCGAAATATCGGTTAGGCCAATGATCGTCACATCGTGTTTTACTGCAATTTCACCGGGTTCGGTTAATTCACAGTTCCCGCCAGTCGCAGCCGCTAAGTCGACAATTACACTGCCGGGCTTCATTAACTCAACCATGTCGGCCAAAATAAGTTTTGGTGCAGGGCGTCCGGGGATTAAAGCCGTGGTAATGATGATATCTACGTCTTTGGCCTGTTCACGGAATAGGGCCATTTCGGCTTCGATGAAGGCGGCGCTCATTTCTTTAGCGTAACCGTCACCACTGCCAGTGTCTTCTTCTTCGTATTCAAGTTCGAGGAATTCGGCGCCCATCGAATTGATCTGCTCTTTCACCTCAGGACGGGTGTCGAAGGCACGTACAATCGCTCCTAGACTACCTGCTGTGCCGATGGCGGCCAAGCCCGCGACGCCAGCACCAATAATTAATACCTTTGCAGGGGGAACCTTACCTGCGGCGGTGATTTGACCGGTAAAAAAACGACCAAAATGGTTGGCCGCTTCGATGACTGCGCGATAACCATCAACGTTGGCCAACGAGCTACGAGCATCAAGAGATTGAGCGCGAGATATCCGTGGCACCATGTCCATCGCCAGCAGGTTTACTTTTGCGGCTTTAAATTTCTCAAGTAACTCTGGATTTTGGGCTGGCCAAGCAAAGCTCGCTAAGGTTGCGCCTTCCTTTAATAGGGCAATTTCATCGGTGCTGTTATCACTGCCATCAAGCGGAGCGTTCACCTTAAACACCAAGTCAGCTTGAAAAGCTTGCTCTGTGCTTACAATTTCTGCGCCTGCTTCTATATAGGCCTCGTCATTAAAGCTGGCTGCTGTTCCAGCGCCGCTTTCCACTGCCACAGAAAAGCCAAGTTTTAATAGCTGTTCCACGGTTTTTGGGGTGGCGGCTACCCGGCTCTCCTGGTCGAAGATCTCCTTAGGTATTCCGATTTGCATAGTGTGTTCCTGCTAATGGTTGTTTTGTAGAGTTGCGATTTAACAACATCTTTTTACTTATTGAATAAATGTTAGCGATTGCCAAATGGTGAATTTTATCCATTTGGTCTGATATGAAAGAAAACTACGGGCCAACAGTCAAGTAACTTCGCACAAAACTTGAAGTTAGTGCCAATGGTAGACGCTCTTTTGTAACAAACAAGGTCTTGAGTGTTATCTGGAGGTTGCATTAGGTTGCGAAAATGTAATGCGAGCAGCGTACTGGCATGAAAATAGCACTAATCAGTAGCGTCAACTATTCTTAAGTATAGGTATTAGCCTCTTGGTGATGAGTCGTTGGTTAAGCATTGCATAAGAATAGTCAGTTGTTGAATGTTTAATTCACGGGGGAGAGCTGGTTATGGGTATTATATTATCGATATTAATAGCGGCATTATTGTGGGCGAGTAACTTACAGGCTCAATCTAAAGTTGGGTTTGATTTTAGTCTCGAAAATCAATTGAAACAGCCGCCATCTACTGGTGATTTATTTAGCAATATTAACTGGTTACAAGAGCAACAAAGGGTCGCATTTCGAACTAATAAAGTCTTGGAACCGAGTCAGGATTATCAACAAAAAGCCTTATTACAGTACCAACAAGTGCCGCAATGGCGCTCTAGTTGGCGTGGAGGCGTGCGCTGGCAAGCTCAGCAAAATTTGCTCTTTAAAGTGAAAGGGAACCGTATATCGGGTCACTTAAGCTTGCCAACTCGAATGCTATGTGCAATTTGCAAAACGCATTTAGAGACGACAGTTTGGAAAGATGGTTATGTCCAACTACAGTTGAAATCTTATTTCGAATAAGCTTTCTACCGCATTCCCAAGTCGATATAATAGCAACAAAAAATAAGGGGGATCCTGTGGGCTATTTGCTGTTGGCCTTATTGCTAGTTGTTGTACTTCCTTTGGTGAGTTTTTTACTGGGTTATATCGAAATATATATCAATTATGGTGCCTCCGTGTCAGCGGTTATTTTGGCGCTATGGTTACTGATGGATATTACTCGTATGAAAAAGCGTTAGCCCTTTTGGTTAGGGGCTTACAGCAGAACTTTGTTAAAGTCTGATTTGTTAGTAACGATTTTTGTGAATATCTATTCACACCTTATCTGCTTATTGTATTCTCACAGTAAGTGATTGATTCAATTGTTCTTATTTTTATCATCATGATTTAATTTCCGCAGTGTTTGCTGTTGTTGTGCTTGGCACTGCCGGAGTGGGCGTTTCTGGTCGATTTACACTTCACTTAGCATTTGTAAGGTTTTGTTTTTATTGGGTATTTTTTTATTGCTGGTTTTGGGCAAATTGAAGCCTATTAAATTAGCACTTCACATTTTGGAAAAAAACCTATAGATTAGTCCCCGCAAGACTGAGCTAGATCAAGAAATCATAAGCAAAGGAAGCGCTTTTCATTTTATTTCTTGTGTAATTTTTATTCACTAGCTAGCCTTACTTTCGCAAGTGGCAATAACGAAGAATGAACCGAAAATTTGTCTTTTTACACTTGTAATAACTTTAGGAGGTATATCCATCATGGAACAAGAACAGCAACCAACGATGCGTTGTTTTGCCACGGGCAAGGGCTTTTTTGTCCGCCTGCCCATCACTGAAGAAATGGAAGCAAAAGAATGCGACTCAGATGTTGAAGCGGCCGAGTAAACTACTTTGGTAGTTGCCTTTTAACTCGTGACTTAATATAACGCTATTCACATCAAAAACCGCTAGGCTAATCCCTAGCGGTTTTTTTTATCTCTTGTTTGCAAGCGAACGCCTCTCTGGATCATTGGCATAAACCGTACCGATTACTCTCTCTTGGTTACCCTGTCTCTGCGCAACTTGCGGCATATCAAATCTGACTATTTTGCAAGATCTATGGCCTATCTAAAATTAGCGTAATGGACTAGATTTAAACTATGGATCGGTTCTGTTAATCGTGTGACTAAGGAGGTTGACATGAAACTCGTTCCTAGAGACCGCTGGTTTGATTCTGACCATTTTTGGAATGAGCTTGTCGGGTCTGATTTTTTTAATAGTCGAGATGGGTTTTTTGAACCGCGTGTCGATATCATCGACAAAGATGATAGTTATTTGTTTGTGGCTGAGTTACCCGGCGTCGCGAAAGACGACATTGATGTTGACTTAGAGGGTGGTGTGTTGACTATCCAAGCGAAGATAGCTGAACAGCATCAATCTGATGTCGATAACGTATTGCGTAAGGAACGTCGCTCCGGTTTTTTTAGTCGCAGTATCAATGTCGGGAAGTCTATTCAGGCAGATCAAATAAGCGCCGAGTTAGTCAATGGTTTATTGATGCTCAGAGCACCCAAAGTCCAATTAGAGGAGGCAGAAAAACATAAAATCAAGATCCGTTAGTCTAGCCTTGGCGTTTAATCGCTAACCAATAGGTGTTTACCCAACGCCCAAATTAAACCAAGTCTCGTGCTTGGTTTAATTATATAGGCCTAGGCTTATTACACGGAGGCTTTTGTTGGCAGTACTTTTTAGTCTCGCTCAAATATACGTCAGCTTGAATGACTTCTTCGCCTTAAGTATTTGCCATAAAGTGAGATCGTTGCTTTGATAGCCGTGACCTATCACTGTAAAAGTAAGATACAATTTTTATTTATGTTTGAGCCGTTATAGTATGATCGCATCTTATTCTCATGGAGTTTAACAATGTTTGCTGTAATTTTTGGTCGTCCAGGTTGCCCTTTTTGTGTTCGAGCTAAACAGATTGCTGAACAACTTAGTGAAAAACATGAAGATTATAAATTTCGTTATATCGATATTCATGCCGAAGGGATTTCTAAAGCAGACTTAGAAAAAACGGTTGGTAAACCTGTAGAAACCGTGCCGCAGATCTTTGTTGATGAAAAGCATGTTGGTGGTTGTAATGAATATGAGGCTTTCATGCGCGAACAGTTTGAGTTTTAAAGCTAAGTTGATAATAGATGAAGCCAGAGGCCACTCTGGCTGTTAGCCATAAGCCTCTTATGGACACACGGTGCAGATCATTTTGAACGGTATTAAATAACAGTCGGCTTCGTTAATCATGGCTTAAGGGCCTGTTTGCCCCTTCTTATTCGCTTGTTCTCGCTCAAATTCTATAATTTTTTACTTGTTCA
Source organism: Agarivorans sp. QJM3NY_30 (assembly GCF_050870855.2). Taxonomy (GTDB): domain Bacteria; phylum Pseudomonadota; class Gammaproteobacteria; order Enterobacterales; family Celerinatantimonadaceae; genus Agarivorans. Next base: position 325,414 of record NZ_CP194038.2, read on the forward strand.
GCATCAATTGTTTTATTTTTGGCTAAGCTCAAACAGAGAGGTACATTGCGAAAAAGGAGCCGATGATGGACGCCAGTTATTTGCTTAACTTAGATGCGAGTATTTTGTTGGGCATCGTGAATGAAAAATTACGTTTGGAATGTCATAGTTTAGAAGACCTTACCTTAACCTTGGGTTGTGAGGAGCGCTCTTTGTCGCGCCGCTTAGAAAGTATTGGTTATCACTATGATGCGATCAGTAATCAATTTAAGGCGATTTAATTCGTCCCATTGAGTGGTTTGGACCATAGCCTATTGAGTCGTTTACCGTGACGACTCGAAGGCCCTGCTGCGCTGAATCGTTGTTTTCTCTTCTTGGAACTAAAGTTCGATAGCGAGTGATGTGGAGATTGAAACTGCAGAGAATCAAATCTGATTTTCTGCTTTAATTTTATAGCCGCAGTGTTTGTTATTCGCTTCAAAATTAGGCATTCACGATGGTTTTCCGTTGACTGGCGTTATCCACCTAGTCATTTTTAAACCTGGGTTTCCAGTAAAGTTTATTATTATCAATGGCTTACATCTATCCATAAATGGTTCCTATGTCATAAATCTTTAATTTTTCAGTCACCTGCCTGTCATCCGTCAACCCTAATATTTGCTCAACTTTTAGTTGATGTAGTTCACATTTTTTAGGGAATAAAATGAAAAAGCTAACTCTTATTGCACTTGCGGTTGCTGCCGCTGCTGGTTCTGCTAACGCTGCTAAAGTATACGAAGATGATACGCATGCGGTCGATATTTATGGTCGTGTATATGCGGGTTACATCTCGGGTAGCGAAAATTCAGATATCGGCCAAGATGGTGAAAATGATTCCTATGTTCGCTTCGGGGCGAAATTAAAATCGGCCATGACCAGCAATTTGAATGCCATTGCTCGTTACGAATTACAGCATGACATTACCGATGGCGATGCCACCGATGATAAAAATGGCAATATTAAAACACGCCTAGCTTACGTGGGCTTGGGGGGTGACTTTGGTAAAGTCACATACGGTCGTCAAAAAGATGCTTTAGACCCTATCTCTGGTGATATCACCGATGTTTCTTTTACGAACCAATATGGTTACGTAAACAATGGTGGTAAGCGTTTAAGTAATGTCCTGAAGTACCAAGGTAACTTCGCAAATATTAATATTACTGCTGATTACCAGCTTAAAAATAATGACTCTCAATCTGATGCCAACGGCATCAAGGCTGATTCATCTTATGGCGCATCATTAGTTTACAACTCTGATTTTGGCCTAAATGTTGGCGCTGGTTATCGTGCGCAAAACAACAGTGCTGATGGTGTGAAAGATGGTTCTTTATGGATTATTGGTGCCGATTATTCAATTGCTAATGCTTATATGATGGCGGCCTACAGCGAACGTGAAGCTTATCGTGGTAAAGATGATAAATTTAAAGCAACAGAAGCCGCATTGGGTTACAAATTTACCAAGGCATTACGCGCCCAAGTGGTTTATCAAAACGATAAGAATGATACCAAGAATAAAGATGCAAAAGATCGGGTGATGCTTGAAGGTCGTTACGACTTAACCAAGCAAGCACGTGTTGTTGCTGCTTACGCGCTTGATCAAATCGACGGTGCAGATGATGAGTTTACTTTAGCGGTACGTTACGACTTCTAAAGGTTTGTTCTTGCTCGATTAGCAATATAATAAACGACCTTTTCCTGTTTACTTCTCAAGGCTCCTCTTAAGGAGCCTTTTTTTGTTTTTTAGCGATAGCACACAAGTAAAATAATGTTGAATTAGTGAAGGGATCGGGTAAGGTAAATTTGTCATTAATTAGTATATTGGGAAATGGGATTGCTTAGTTCAGTCGGTTTATGGATAAAGGCTTGGCTGTTGCTTGACGATAGTGAGCAAGTCCATCCAGTGATTGAAAATTGGAAAATTAGCGCACTTCGGATCATTTTGCTCGCTTGTCTGATTCTTACTGCTGCGATTGTCGTTGATAGTTCTCGTGTGGCTTATGCCCTTGGTTACTATCATATTTTTGTCATTACTCTATTTTTCTATACCTTGCTTATCCTGCAGTTAATATGTAGTTGGCGTTATTATCATCAAGTTTCGTGGCTGTTATTACTGACTATTGGCCTTTCTGGAATATGTATTCATCTATTTATTTCTGATCCCCATTTGGTGTTATTCGGTTCTATCGTGGTTTATTCGTTACCGATGGTGGCCTTGGTTTTATTGGGGATGCGAGCAGCGATAGCTTGTATGCTATTTAATCTATTTCCCTTATATATTTCTGCCGAAGGGATTACGTTTTACCAATGGCTTCCTTTTGATATTGTTTTAGAAAATACCAATTGGTATTTAAATAGCTTGATTTTTTTGGTGTTTAACATCTGTTTACCTTTAGCGGCTGCCCGAACCATTGCCGCCGCAGCTAAGCTTGGCAAGCAACAGAGATTTAAAAATGAAGCTTTATCGATGCATCATGATCTATACCGCTCCTTGTTTGCCGATGCCGCAAATGCGCATATTATGTTGGATCGACATTGTTGCTTGGTCGACTTCAACCAGGTGGCCAGTCGTTTATTTAAGCTGAACAGCGAGCAGATAAAGAAAAGTGAAACCATTAGCCGCTTGTTACCCCAGCTCAATATGGCAAATAAACGAGGCATTATTCATCTTAGTCAAGCAGGGTTTGATATCACGTTACGTTATAGCGTGAAAAGTATGTCGCGTAAGTATTATAGTTTGGTGAGTTTTGAAGATGTATCGAGCCAAATTGCCCTCACTAAACAGTTAGAGTCGGAACAAAAAAATAGCGAGCAGATGAAGTCTTTGGATGCCTATTCTGGCTTACCCAATAGTATGTGGTTTCGGCAGCATATCGAGCGATTAATTGAACGTTACACCACCGGCTTGTCGATCGTGGTGGTTGAGTTGGCCAATAGCCAATATATTAAGCAAAAATGTGGCTCAACAGGTGTATCTTTAGCCTTGCAGACCTTAGCTAAAACTATACGTCAATTACCTATTGCCCCCATGGCTGTGGCGCGGGTGGGCGAATTTAGTTTGGGTTTTATTTGCATTGGCGATAGTCAGCAGCAAATTGTAAACAAGATGAATCTACATCACCAAAGTTTGTGTGCCAGTTTTATGTTCGAGGACAAGCCAATTAAGTTTGAGGTGAAGTGTGGTATTGCTCTGATGCCACAACATGGGCAAACACCGAACGAGCTGATTAGCGCGGCCATTTACGCTTCATCCAACGCGTTTCCTAAACATGCTTGTGTGTTTAACCCTCAGGAAATGAATTTGTTTTTTGCGCGTCAGGAAATCGCTGATGTATTGGCGGATATGCTACAGAGTGAGCAACAGCAGCTGTACTTAGTCTATCAAGCGAAAGTTAATCAACGCGGCGAGCTGATTGGTTTGGAAGCCTTGTTACGTTGGACTTCACCGCAATTAGGCCCGGTATCGCCAGCGGTGTTTATTCCGATTGCTGAAGAGCGCGGTTTGGTGGTCGCTGTTACTCGTTGGGTCATCGAACGAAGCTGCAAACAGATCCGGGAATGGCTGGATAAGGGCTTAACGCCAGTATCGGTGGCAATCAATCTTTCGGCGGTAGATTTAGAACAAGCTGATTTTGTAACTTTTTTATTGAACCGTTTGACTAAGTATAAGATCCATCCGCGCTTTATTGAACTCGAATTAACGGAGTCAGCCTTAGGTATGAGTACCAAGCGAGCCAGCGAAGTGGTTGAGGTGCTATATAACTGGGGATTCACCATTACTATTGATGATTTTGGTAGCGGCTATTCTAATCTGTCACGCTTGGTTCTTTTTCCTGTGACTCGCTTGAAAATTGACCGACAGTTTGTCGTTAATATTCATCAAAATAGCAAACACGCACAAATGGTCAAAACTATTATTGCCATGTGTGACAGCCTCGATATTGAGGTATTAGCGGAAGGGATTGAGCTAAGAGCGCAACTCGACCAATTGCTGCATTTAGGTTGTCAGCAGTTTCAAGGTTTTGGCTTTGCTAAGCCTTGTTTGCCAGAGCATGTTGAAAAATGGTTAGCCTCGCCAGCCACGGAGTTGAAGTTTAATCCGGTCGAGCTGCTTGTGCAGCAGCCAATAATAGGCGAGAAAGTCTAACCTTAGGATTTGTTGTGCTTCTGTGGTTCATTTATGGCTGCAGTTCGAGTATTCATTCATCGCGGTGAAAGAGCAGGCGTTTGATGTTCTAAGTCAATACCGATCAATTTTCCTTGAGCGGTATTGACCCGGAGTGTGATTAAGCGGTAATGTCCATCAATAAAATCTTAGAACGGCGTTGCAAATTATAGATAGCCTGTTTTTCTGCGGGTAGGTCGCTGAAATCGGCAGGCGAAAATCCACGCTCTCTAAACCAGTGAATACTTTTGGTGGTGAGTACAAACAATTGATTTAAGCCTTTGCTTCTCGCCCGCTTAATAATAGCTTGGAGCAAGCGGTCGCCGCGGCTAGATTGACGATATTGTGGATGGCTCACCAGACAAGCAAGCTCTCCCATACTCTCGCCAGCAAACAAATATAGCGCGGCACAGCCGATAATCATGCCATCGCGTTCAACAATGGTGAAACGCTCTATTTCCATTTCTAATAATTCTCTAGAGCGCCTTACCAATATACCTTGTTCTTCTAAGGGGCGGATCAGTTCGATAATACCATTAATGTCATCCAGCTTTGCTTCGCGAACTCGCTCGTAACTGTATTGGACCAATTGAGTTCCACTGCCATCTCGAGTGTACAATTCGTTTAATAGCGAGCCATCTTGTTGATAGCTGACCAGGTGACAACGTTGGATCCCTCGGTCACTGCAGCGAATGGCTGCCGCTAAATAACGAAGTGTGTCTTTATCTGTTGCTTTGAGAAACGCCTCAGAACACATCAGTTGATTGGCGGCATCGGGAAGTAGCTCACTCACTAGTTGGCCGTCTTCGTCATGGATCCCTTGTTCTGGACAGAAATAGATGACTTTATCGGCGTTTAAGGCGACTGCGATTTCAGTGGTGATATCTTCAGAGCAAATATTAAACAACTCGCCAGTTACCGAGACTCCCAGCGGTGACACCATGAGAATTTCACCATGATCGAGCTGGCGCCTAATGCTTTGATGGTTAATTCGTCTAACCTTACCAGTATGTAGGAAGTCGATGCCGTCTTCTATGCCGATCGGTTGTGCGACCACAAAGTTACCACGAACCACATTAATGTGTGCTTGATGTAAAGGTGAGTTAACCAAGCCCATCGATAATTGCGCTTCGATGTCCATTTGGATCTGACCGACCGCCTGTTTAATGATGTCAAGGCTGCGCTCATCGGTGATACGCTGCTCGCCTGCAAACTCACAACTGTGGTGATGTGCTTGGATTAATGCGTCGATTTGCGGGCGTGCGCCACACACCAGAACGATTTTCACGCCAAGAGTTTTGAGCAGAGCAATGTCTTGAATAATATTGCTAAAGTTGGCACTGCTGCTGGCTTCACCACTGAGCATGATGACAAAGGTTTTACCGCGATGGGCATTGATATATGGGGCTGATTGGCGAAACCAGCTAACTAAATCTTCGGCCGAGTGGTCCAATGTATTCTCCGCGAATAGCTATTTATAAAATTCGATTAAAAAATCAAATATATAGTTATTGTTGCATATATGCGTACATTGTCGAGAATAAAGTTTGTCAATTTTACTAAACTTATCTCGCAATGAGTTAAATCACAGTTGTTTCGTAAGGCGAGGTGGAGTATAAGCTGCTGTAAATATTTTAAGGAATATTTTATTTAATCTTAATTTTAATTTTGTCAGTCGTTGAGCTGTTTTTATAGAAGAAAGAGGTAATTATGGAAAACTATGTCGTTCCTGAGCATTTGGCGATGCGTAAGCAGCCACGCCAAGAGCGTACTAGACGACTAGTCGAGCACATTTTAGATAGCACATTAACGCTAATTAGAGAGCAAGGCATGGCTGCGGTGAATACTAATTTAATTGCTCAGCATGCAGAGATTGACATTGCCTCTTTATATCGTTTTTTTCTGAATAAAGAGTCGATCTTTTTTGCTTTAGCTCATCGATGGTTTGATAAGGTGCTGGTGGTGCTTGATGAAACTAATTTTCATTTGGCTTCCGGCGGTATTAAAGATTACTCAGATAGTGGTCAGCGTCGCGTGAATGAGTTGCCAGAGACGGCTGTGATGTTAGTCAGCTTTCATGAATTATTTACCCACGATAATGACTTCAAGGCGCTAGAGGATTGGTATCGGGGAATTATGATTACTCAGGCAAAACAATCTTTTGTCGAAAAAGGGTCCGCTTGGGATGATGAAGCGCTGACTAGCGTGTGTATCTATTTCTATAACTTTACGCGAAACTTCATGGCAGGCACCATTGGCATGAGTCGGCAAGAACATTTACAACAATTTAACTGGTTTCAGGTGATGTTAGATAAAATTCGTTTGATGGTATTGCAGGATCCTGTTCCGGCGAGCTTCTTACGTTAAGGTGTTATTAATCATTTGGTTTTGCGGAACGCTGGGGTATTCTTGGGAATCGACCAGCTGTTCAGCGCCTAAACAATCTAACCAATGGCTGTAGTCTAAAGTTCTGTTTTCTATAATTAAATTTGTAAGTCGTTGATCTGACAAATGTTGTGACGCGAGCTTATCCTTGGCCCAAGCTTTCCTGTCATTTTGTGCAATAATCACTATGTTTTCCATATTTATCAGGTCAAACTAGCTGTTTATATAATGTTCAGTTTGGGTCAATTTAACAATTTGAACCTTCACTAGCTTACAGATTGTGAATTAGGGCTTAATATTTGAGTCATCGGGGTGTGAAAGCAGGGCGCGCTTCACACTTATTTTTGGGAGAGCCATACATGGAACTGGAAGCCTTTTTCCAGCAAGTAAAGAAACTGCCAGTGATGCCGCAAATCATGCAGGAATTGCTGATGAGCATTAACGATGAAAATGTCGACCTGCATCATTTGGGAAGGAAGCTTGCGACCGATCAGTCCCTCGGGGCGAATGTATTAAAGATGGCTAACTCGGTCGCCTTCCGCGGGATCAAGCAAATTGATTCAATTGAGGCTGCTGCCATTCGCTTGGGCTTGAAAAGGGTTCGCTCGTTAGTGGTTGCGGCGGGACTGAACGGCATGATGCCGCATAAAAACTTCGATCAAAAACAGTTTTGGACACAGGCGATGTACGTAGCGATGCTGGCTCAAGCCCTCGCTAAATGTACCGATGTTGATCCAGATACAGCCTTCACCTGTGGCATGCTACATAATTTTGGTGAGCTGATGATTGCCATTGCGACTCCAGAAGAAGCTGGCCTGATTGAGCTGAGTTTAGAATCGGGAGAAACTCGGGTATCGGCGCAGCGCCAAACTCTCGGTTTAGATTATGCCCAGATCGGTGGTGAATTGGCGCAGCGTTGGAACTTCTCTCCGGTGATTACCGATGCCATCGAACAGCAGTTGAATCCGGTGGATTTTGATCCAGTATCAAAACCAGCGGTGTTGATCCGTTTAGCTATTTTTGCTCATCATGCCCTTGATGCCGGTTTAAGTGCTGAGTTGGTCGCGAATAATTTGCCAGCACCGCTTTGTGAGTTAATCGCACTGAATAAGAGTAAGGCACCTAGCTTGCTTGAAGAGGCCACCGAGCAAGCTCATCATGCGGTGACCATGAGTAACATCTAAGAACATAATTGTCGCGAGCCCGGTTTGCTTGATTGCTCAACTTTGTGTGCGTGGGCTGGTACGCCGTAGATTAATTCTTTGGTTTTTCGAAACCAGCCAGCCACCACCTTTTGGCCTTCGTTCCGGCCTGACGAGCATCTTCGAGTAACAAATAATTTACTGGTACGATCAATAGAGTCACGATGGTGGCAAAAATAATCCCAAAACCAAGTGAGACAGCCATTGGAATTAAAAACTGTGCTTGAGTACTCTTCTCGAAAATCAGAGGCATTAAACCAGCAAAGGTGGTTAACGAGGTGAGGATTACAGCTCTAAAGCGAGCAACCCCAGCCTTAGTGACCGCACTGAACAAGTCGATTCCCTTGGCTCGTTGCTGGTTAATGTAGTCGACCAGCACAAGGCTGTCGTTGACTACAACGCCGGTTAAAGCCAGCATGCCCATCATGCTCATAACCGTTAGCGACATACCCATGATCATGTGGCCGAGTACCGCGCCGACTAAACCAAAGGGGATGATCGACATCACCACCAGTGGTTGCAAATATGATCGGAAAGGAATGGCGAGTAGTCCATAAATTACAAATAGCACAAATGCTAAGCCAATCGCCAGACTGGTAAAGGATTCGCGCTGTTCTTTGGCTTCACCTTCTAAACTGAAGTTAACTTCTGGATAGCTGGCAAGTGTTTGAGTGAGCCATTGTTGGAGCTCGCTCTTAATCACTTCGATGTTGGCTTGCTGTTTGTTGACGTCGGCGCGAATATTTTGGGTACGCAAGCGATCGATCCGGGTAATCGTGGCCGGGCTTTGTGAAGGACGCAATGTGGCAACTTCATCGAAGGGCAGTTCAGCGCCGCTGGCTGTTCTAATTAGCATTTTATTGAGATTATATTGCGAGTGACGCTCATCCGCTGGATAACGGACATAAACTTTGACATCTTCACGTCCTCGCTGGATCCGCTGTACCTGATAGCCAAAAAAGGCACTCCTCACTTGTTGGGCGAGCTCGTTTAAGCTTAAACCTAAGGCTTGTGCTTGTGGCTTTATGTTTAGTTGTAGTTCTTGTTTGCCGTTGGCTAGACTATCTTCAATATCAAATACCGCAGGATATTCGGCTAATTTTTTTCTAGTCAGTTCGGCAACTTGTGACATGGCCGAAAAATCATTGCTACTCAACTGAATGTCTAAAGGTGAGCCGCCTCGGCCGATTTCAGCTCGGAAGGTAAGGCTCTCTGCTCCGGGAAGTGGGCCGATGAGTTGCCGCCACTGACGCACTAAATCGGCGCTGGTGACTGGGTTGGTTCTGCTCTCGGGGGGTTCAATTTCAAACATTACACGGCCAGTATTACTTTGGCCGCTGCCAGAGCCGCCGCTAGAGCCACTAGTGGCTAAAATGTTGAGAATGATGCTCTCGCCACTTTCTGAGTCTCGGTATTGATCTTGTAACTGACGGGCGGCCTCAAAGATCCGTTGAATATAATTATCGGTGATATTAAAGCTTGTGCCTGCTGGTAGTACTAAGCTGGCCCGTGCCGTTTCGCTTGGCACTCTTGGAAAGAAAACAAAGCGTACCCAGCCAGAGGTTGCTAAGGATAGCACGACTAAGAAGATGCTGATGGCGAGACTGAGGGTTAATAAACGGCGGGATAGTGCACGTTTCAAGAGTGGCTGATAGAAGCGTAAAATTGCATTTTCAAAGCCATCGGCGATGGCATGTTGCCAGCGATTAAAGCGGCTAGAATGATTCTTATTGAGTGGTTTGAGGTGCTTCAGGTGGGCTGGTAAAATTAGTTTTGATTCGATCAAAGAGAACAACAAGACCGGGATCACAATCATCGGGATTTGCGCAAATATCTTGCCTCGAACCCCATCAATCATCAGCAGCGGCAGGAAGGCGGCAACTGTAGTTAAGACGCCAAAGGTCACTGGAACTGCGACTTCTTGGGTCCCCTTAATCGCTGCATATAGTGGTTCTTCGCCAGCTTTAAGGTGAGTATAAATATTCTCCCCAGTGACGATGGCATCGTCGACCAAAATTCCCAGTACCATGATGAAGGCAAATAACGAGATGATGTTGATGGTGACATCGAGGGTAGGCATCACCAGTAAACCGCCCATAAAGCTTAGCGGAATGCCAACACAGACCCATACTGCAATGGCCGGACGTAAGAAAATAGCAAGCAGTAAGGCGACCAATAAACAGCCTTGCAGGGCGCTGTTCTTGAGCGTATTGAGACGGGCTTTTACCACGCTGGAGCGGTCGCGCCAATAATTGACCGATACCCCTGTGGGCAATTGACTCTGTTTTTCAAGGATGTAGTTTTTCACAGCGTCAGCCACGACAATGGCGCTTTGATCGCCGACTCGATAGACTTCAATCATCACTGCGGGTTGTTTATTAAATCGATTCACAATCGGTGTTTCTTCGAAACCATCCACCACTGTGGCGATATCAGCGAGTTTAATACGAGTACCATCGGCTTGACTGATGATTAATAAATTCGCGAACTCTTCGCCAATGTAAGCTTGGCCTTTAGTGCGCAGTAAAATTTCCCCTCCCTGTGTTTTTACCGAGCCTGCAGAAAGATCTAAGGAGGCGAGTCGAATGGATTCGGCGACCTTACTTAGGCTTAAGCCATATTCACGCAGCTTTCTTTCGGAGACTTCGATAGAAATTTCGTAGGGGGCGACCGCATCCAGTTCCACCTGACTTAGTTCCGGGAGTTGCAATAGTTCGTCACGGATCTGTTCCGCCAGTAGCCGCAGTTCTTTGGTTTGAAGGGCACCAGAAACAGCTACCGAGATGGTCTCACGTTTGCGCTGACTGAGGCTGACGACAGGGCGCTCGGCATCACTCGGGAAGGTATTAATTGCGTCGATCCGAGATTTAATGTCGTCCATCACATCACGAGTGACGTAGTGAGGATTTACTTCGGCACTGACGCGCGCGGCACCTTCCTGAGATATCGAGGATATTTGGTCGATGCCTTCGATATCGCTGATCGCTTCTTCAATGCGGATCGCTAAACTTTGTTCACTTTCTTCGGGACTTGACCCGGGCAAGGCGATACTCACGTTCACCATATCCAGCTCAAATTCAGGAAATACCTCCAAAGGTAAACGGTAGCGGGCGGAGTATAAACCTAAGCCGACAATCAGCACCATCAACAGGTTGGCGGCTACGTGGTTACGGGCGAACCAAGCAATTAGACCATGCATCGCTTAGTCTCCTATGACTCTAGCTGGGGTGCCACTGATCACCCTGCCTAGCGGGGTGGTGACTAATGTTTGACCAGGATTTAAGCCGCCATCGATGATATAACTTTGTGGATCTTGCCAGATCAGTGAGACTTTTTTACGCTGTAATAAACCATTTTCCAGGATGACTACCTGCTGGTCTGGATATAAGGCGCTACGAGGGATCACATAGACTTGTTTTAAGGTTTTCCCTTGAATATTGGCGCTGACAAATTGGCCGATTTTTAGAGGCGGTTTATTTTCATTGTTGGGTCCGTAGGGGTCGTCGATTTTTGCCACTAAGTAAAGTTGGCGGCTGGTGCTATTGAGTGCTGCCTCGCTACGTTCGATTTGAGCTCGCCATTGGTATTGTTGCGTTCCTAATTGAGTATAAAGCTTGACCAAGGGCTTGCTGATGCTGCTGTGACTTTGGCGAAAGTTCTCGGGAATGTTCAGTACCGCTTGATCGCTTAAGCTAAGCGGTAAACGCAGTTCTAGGTAGTCGATGGCATAGCTGCTTGCCAGTTGTTTGCCGCTGCTCACGTATTCACCAAGCTCGACATTCTTGTCGATCACCCGTCCCGCGTAAGGGGCTCGGATCACGGTCCGTTCTAGTTCCAATTTGGCTTTACTTAACTTGGCTTGAGCCGAGGCTAAAGCGGCTTGTTTGGCGGCGAGTTGTGGTTTGCGTAAAACCAAATCGTTGGCTGGTTTACCTTTCCCTAAACGCTGCCAATCGCGTAATGCTTGGACGACTTTGGCTTGCTCTTCGGCGAGTTGCAGTTGCGTGGTTTGTAGTTCGGCAGCGGCAATGGTGATCGCATTTTGGTAATCTCGCTGATCTATTTTGAGTAATTTTTCGCCTTTTTTAAAAAACTCCCCTTCCCGAAAATTATCGGAAACACTGGTGATGGTACCCGCCACCTGAGCGATCAACTTGGTTTCAGTATGGGCTTGAATACTACCATAGGAGGCAATCCATACCTGATAATCCTGCGGTTGCAAGCGGCTGACTTCTACTGCTAATTTGGTTTGTTGTTGGACAGTTTTTTTCTGAGCTTGTGGTTTGTTTTGTTTAATATACTGGCTAAGCAAAATACCCAAGATGATGATCAGTACTGGCAAGCTAAGTCGTAGTAATTTGGCCATATTGGCAGTACTCCTGGTTAAGGTAAGTCGTCTGAAGAAAAGGTCTGGCGGCGGGTTTGTGAATGATTGAGGTCGCCGCCTAAGGCGAGGTAGAGTTCAATTCGATTTTGTAACTGCGAATTGAGTGCACTAATTGCGCTGCTACGGGCGTCGAAGGCACGCCGCTGCGATTCCAGTACCGTCACGTATTCGTTGAGGCCTGCCAGATAACCTTCGAAGGCTAACGTCTCGGCTTGCATCGAATCCTCCGCTGCGGCAGCCAGCAATTGAGCACTTTGATAGAGACTTGGTTCCAAGCTGAGGCTGTTTTCCACTTCGGCAAAACTATTCAATATTTTCTCTAAGTAAGACTGATTCAAAGCTTGCGCCTTGGCATATTGTTGCAGTTGTATATTTTTCCGTTGGCCAGCATCAAACATGGGGGCTGTCAGGCCTGCAAACAGCGACCAAATAAGTGACTCGCCATTCACTAATTGCTGCAATTGTGGGCTTTGACTCCCGCCGCTGGCGGTGAGTTTTAGGCTGGGGAAGCGATCTCGATAAGCCGCATAAACGCGCAGATCGGCGGCAGCCAATTGATACTGCGCAGCTTTCAAATCATGACGACGTAGTAACAGTTCGGAGGGTAAACCTGCAGGCATCGCTGGTAGTGCTTCGGCCAGTTCGCCTTGCACTTTGATGCTGCCACTTGGGTAGCGACCGAGTAGTAATTCCAGTTGGCGCTGGGCTTTGAGTAATTGTTGTTGGCGGTTATTTTGCTGTACTTGAGCTGCACTTAAGTCGGCACGGGCGAGGTAGACGTCGAGCGCACTGTTGAGGCCGCTTTGGTAGTTTTCTTGAATGATTTGCAGGTTAGCACCAAGGTTTTCGTAACGTTGATTCACCAAGGCGAGTTGCATTTGTGCTTCAATAAGGCTGAACCACTGCTTTGCGGTGGTCGCTGCCAAACTAATTTGTGCCTGTTGCCATTGCTCAAAGCTGACCTTAGCATCCAGAATAGCGGCTTGTTGGCGCGCATCGAGCTTTGCTAACCAATCGATTTCCCAATTGAAGTTAAGTCCCAGTTTAAATTGAGCATTGCTGGCTGCATCAGTACCACTGCGTTGTCCTGAAATAAAAGCTTCAATATTGGGCCATTGCTGAGCTTGTTGAATTTGGATCTGGTAGAGCTGTTGATCGAGGGCATAGCCGCTTTGCTGTAAATTGGGATTATTCTGAAAGGCTTCTTTGAGCAAGTTTTGTAGCGGTGCCGGGAGCGCTTGTTCAAAATGATGATCGGCAAAGGTTCCTTGCCGATAATGGCTACTCCAGTGACTGTTGGCCACCAGAGGAGCCTGCTGAGGTGGCGATGCCTTAAGGCTACAGCCGAATAACACTGTGCTTGCCAAGATTGGCCAGATCCATAAAAGCCGCAGCATCTTATTCCTTGTGACTTAACTATCCATTTATTAAGTGCTATTTAACGTGGCTAGCTGGCTGATGTCGAGTGTTGTCGCATAAATTTTACGACTATTTGCGCTAGCACTTAGCATGGCGATACATTTGTAATATCCAATTAAACACTAAATCGGCATCAAGCGCTTGCTGTAGGCTCTGTTTGGCGCAGCGAAAGGCTTCGGGAGACAATAACTGCTGTCGTTTGTCGATCAGCGCCTCAGCGTAGCCATATTCAAATTCTGGATGACCTTGAATTGCCAATATATGCTGCCCAATCTGAAACATAAAGTTAGGGCAAAAATCACTGCTGGCTAAGCGTTCGGCATGTTCGGGAAGTTGCAGCACTTGGTCTTGATGGCTGACTAAGATATGTAGTCGTTCTGGAGCCGTTTGTTGTTCAGCCCAAGACGGAGCCTTGATGAGTTGATTATTCGCAACGCCTAAGCCCCAGCCTTTGTCTGACTTAGCGACTTCGCCACCCAAAGCGCGCGCGATCAGTTGGTGACCGAAACAGATACCAGCTAAGGGCGCCTGTACTTGCTCACACTCTTGCACCCAGCGAATTAACGCGTTGATCCAAAGGTCTTGGTCATAGGCATTATGACGGCTCCCGGTAATCAGATAGCCGTCGAAATCAGTCAAAGAGGGCAGCTGTTGCTCTAAGGCATTGAATACTTCAAAAGTTAAACTGGCGTCTTGGGCACCGAGGTGGGCAATAAACATATCAGAATATTCACCGTAGTGCTTGGCTAAATTGGAGTCAACTTTGTCGCAATTAATAATGGCTATATGCATGTTACCAGTCCAATGGTTAATTTAAATTTAAAAGTTCGCTGTTAAATAAATCGTATCAAGTCTGGAATAATATGCAATATTTGTGTAGTTTTGTTAATTATTAAACAACGAATGATGATTTAGCCCGGAGGGAACATGGCTCAGTATGATTTGCAGTATTGGCAGAAACAGGCACTCGAATTAGATTTTCCAACACAAGCATTTATCAATGGAAAGTTTGTCGACGCGCAATCAGGAAAAACGTTTACGAGCATTAATCCGGCCAATGGTCAGCCCTTAGCTGAGGTGGCCGAATGTGATGCCGCCGATGTGGAACTGGCGGTGAGCGCCGCTCGAAAGGCTTTTAGCAGTGGTTCTTGGTCGGGTAAGGCCCCATCCGAGCGCAAGCAAGTGATGCAAACCTTTGCTCAATTAATTGAACAACATCAGCAGCAGTTAGCATTGTTAGAAAGCTTAGATATGGGGAAGCCAATTGGCGATGCTTTATCTTACGATGCCACGGCAACCGCCCGCTGTATCGCTTGGAATGCTGAGGCTATCGATAAGATTTATGATGAAGTGGCCCCCGTCACCTCAGACGCTTTGGCCCTGGTCACCCGTGAAGCTTTGGGGGTGGTTGCCGCGATTGTGCCGTGGAACTTCCCTTTGGTGATGGCCTCATGGAAGCTTGGACCGGCATTAGCTACGGGCAATTCGGTGATCCTGAAGCCTTCTGAAAAATCACCATTGAGTGCATTATTTTTGGCAAAATTAGCTCAGCAAGCTGGGATCCCCGATGGCGTCTTTAATGTTTTGCCCGGTTATGGTCATACTGCAGGACAAGCGCTGGCCTTGCATATGGATGTGGATTGCATCACCTTTACTGGCTCTACCGGCGTGGGTAAAAAACTGGTGGAGTTCTCAGGACAATCGAATTTGAAGCGGGCCTTCATGGAATGTGGTGGCAAAAGCCCTAATCTGGTGTGTGCCGATGCGGCAGACTTGGACAAGGTAGCCGAAACTGCGGTGGGATCGATATTCTATAACCAAGGTGAAGTCTGTACCGCTGCTTCGCGCTTGCTGGTACATCGCAGCATTCACCAACAGTTGATTGAGAAAATGCTGCCTTTAGTTGAGCAATGGCAACCGGGTCATCCGCTGGATCCAAACACCAGTATGGGCGCAATGGTTGATCAAACCCAGATGCAACGGGTATTAGCGTTTATTGAAGGCGCGAAAGCTCAAGGTGCTAAATTGTTATGTGGTGGCGAGCAGGCGTTGCAAGAAACTGGTGGTTATTATGTGCAGCCCACTATTTTTGATGATGTAGCGGCCGACTTAGATATTGTGAAGCAGGAAATATTTGGCCCAGTGCTGGTGGTGCAAGTATTTGATGATTTGGAGCAGGGCATTGCACTGGCCAACGATACCGATTTTGGCTTGGCTGCCGCAGTATGGACCGCCGATCTGAATACTGCAGTGCGTACCTCACGTGCTTTACGAGCCGGAACGGTATTTGTGAATAACTGGGACGGCGGGGATATGACCATGCCCTTTGGTGGTTTTAAACAATCCGGCAATGGACGTGACAAGTCATTGCACGCACTTGAAAAATATACCGAACTTAAATCTACTTGGATTGATCTGACTTAAGTTCTAATGAGCCTGAGTTGCCCGACTCGAGGGAGTCGGGCGTTTCAATAAAATGATCTAAAATGAACTGCTGGTCGAGCGGATTCAAGTCGAAACGAAAAGCCACCTCGTTTAGCGAACGATAATCATGGCAATGGTGTTCTCCGATGTACTTCACCGCACGGATCAG
Organism: Agarivorans sp. QJM3NY_30; assembly: GCF_050870855.2. GTDB lineage: Bacteria > Pseudomonadota > Gammaproteobacteria > Enterobacterales > Celerinatantimonadaceae > Agarivorans. The sequence continues at coordinate 341,580 of NZ_CP194038.2, forward strand.
ATCTGTTCCTTTGGGCAATAAGCAGCAATCACTCATGTTAGGCACCTCTCTAACAACCGCTTTAAGTATAGTTTGTTAAGCGAGCGCCGGAAGACAAGATAGTTTGATCGCTAGGGTCGCGATTTAAAGTGACTCTGACCCCTTTTACTTAAGTGACTCTGACCCCTTTTACTTTTAAAATAAATGTATATTTATCACATAAAATCAATGCAATACGATTTATAATTTGCTTCGCTTGAATATTCTGAAGCTGAGCCATGCTTGCGTGGTAAAGAACTAGATTGTGGGGGAAGCTGAAGTAAACGCGGTGAAATCGACGCTTGCTTTATGCTTGTGTCTCATCTGATTATCTCCTTTCATATAGGCTCGTTGGGCATTCTATCGTGTCTAAAGCATATCGGAATGTTTTTACAAGTATTGCTGGAGGTCTAATTTTATTATTTCTCATTCAGTAAGGTGTTGATCAATCGATAGTTGCGATTGGAGGACGATGAGTATTTACCAGTAACACCTTTACCAGCCAAGCATGGTGCGCGGCTTATGCAGGAATAAAACAGTGAAATATTTAGTTGTATTGTTAATGTATTTAAGTCTTTGGACTTGTGCTGCAACCAGCAAAACGGAGGATTTAACTCAAATATCTGCTGAGAATCATCAGCTTGCTGACTTAGTGGCCGGGATACAGAATAAACATCCTAGTCGTTACCTAGAATTAGCCGGAATACTCTTTCAACAAGGCTATAAGCGGCAAGCGGTGAAGTGGTTCTATGTGGGGCAAATTCGCTATCGTGCCTATTTAAAGGCCAGACCTGATCTGGATCCATCTGCAGATGCCGCACTATTTGCTTCGTTAATGGATACGCTTGGTCGACCATTAAATGAGTATATTGCTGGTGATGTGGATGAATGGGTTGAAGTGATCAACCAGGCCATCGATTGGCATCATTCACATGCCGATGGATTTTTAGGTAAGGCGTCAAATCAAGCGGTTTATGCGGCAGTGTTAAACGGTTTAGTGGGTATGCGCGATCATATTGCGGTAAACAAAGATGCAATTCGGCGTCAACGAGTAGAGAACGGCTTACAGAATCGCGAGTAAAGTCGCTCAGGTTCATTAGCAGTGCTCCTACTCAACGGATTAACTTTCTATAGATTGAATCTCAATGAAATGAATATATTACAATAATATCTATGCTTTCATATGGATATTGTTAATAATATGACGTTCGATGTTGTTTCAATAAATTCAACGCATTATCGCATTATTATTAAGGAAGTTTTTAATGAAAAATAAAGGTGGCTGGATAGCGGCTTTTTTTATCACCTTTTTGAGCGGATGCTCAACCCAAAGCCCTCAAATTGAATCAGTTGAAAGTGCCCACTCTCAGGAAGCACAACGGGAAGCGCAGACCTTGCAACAGCAAGCCCCAGCCAAGCCAACTTTGAAACGAAAGGTCGCTCTAGGCAGGATCTCTAATGAAACGATTTACGGTAAAAGCTTATTAAGAGATTCAAAAGGGGACGTGTTGGGAAAACAAGTCACCGATATGCTTTCTAAAGCGTTGACTGAGTCGGGACAATATCTTGTATTTGAACGCCCTGACATCGCCAGGTTGCAAGACGAAGCTCAACTAACCGGTGGAAAAACCGATTTTGTTGGTGTTGATACACTGATTATCGGTTCTTTAACCGAATTTGGTCGAAAAACCGTCGGCGAAAGTGGCTTTTTATCGTCCACCAAGAAGCAGATTGCTTATGCAAAAATGGATTTAAGACTTGTTGATAGTAAAACTGGCTTGGTATATCACTCGTTATCTGGTGCGGGCGAAGCAAGCACTGAGTCAGCTTCGGTTGCTGGTTTTGGTTCTAAGGCATCCTATGATGGCACGCTTAACGACCTTGCAATCTCTAATGCCATATCTGATGCAATCAGTAAGTTAACCCAAGAGATCCAATCGCGGCCATGGAAGACCGACATTTTAGCTTTAGAAGATGGGTTAATTTATTTAAGCGGTGGTAAAAGTCAGGGAATAACAGAAGGCATGGCTTTTTCAATTGAAACTCAAGGTAAAGAAGTTAAATCAAAGCAAACTGGATTTATGATTACTTTACCTGGTAAGTCAGTAGCAGAAATTAAAGTTATTCAATTATTTGGTGATAATGAAACCAATGAAGGCTCGGTTGCTACATTAACGGGTGGTTCGATAGTTGACATGGATCTAACTAAATTAAATGTAGTGGAGATGAAATGATGATAAGTAAAATATTAGTTTCAGCTCTAATTCTTGGGGCGCTTAGTGGTTGTGTTCAAATGCCCACATCAACCAGTAGTACGCTTGATAATCGTCCTCAATTAATCTTTTCTTCGGCAGGAAGCACTAAAGATTTGGCTACTTATACTTTGCAGGTCGATGGCTTAGAGATGGGAAGTATTGTGGATTATCATGACGGAAATAAGGCTCTTAAGTTATTGTCTGGCACACATGTGGTAGAGGTATTCGATGGTGATAAGTCGGTATTAAAGCAAAAAATATACCTTGGAGATGGTGTGACTAAAACGGTAATTATAAAATGAAGACGCTTAAATTAATTTTTTTTATGACATCAATGGCCTTTCTATCGGGATGTCAAACGACCAAAACGATGTATGACTGGGGCGGCTACGATGAAAGTTTATATGAGTATTATCATGATCCTGTCGCAGCTGAGGAGTTTCCATTAGCCTTAGAAGAACATCTTCTACAAGTTGAACAGAATGGCCAGAAAGCTGCACCCGGCTTATATGCCGAAGTTGGAACTTTTAATTTGAAGTCTGGAGATGTCCCTAAGGCAATTAATTATTACACCAAAGAATCGGAAACCTGGCCGGAGAGTAAACCCTTGATGGACGCAATAATCCAAAACTTAGAAAAGCAGCTTCCTAAAGAGTAGTTATTATGTATAAATTAGTTATCATTTTATTCGGCAGCTTATTGCTTACAGCTTGTCAAAGCGTACCGACTGAGCCTCGACAAACAGGGTTTGAGGACATTAAGCCTCGTTCAATATTAATTTTACCAGTGATTAACCATAGTGTAGATGTTGATGCGCCACTTGCTGTATATAGTTCCTTACCAGTGATGCTCGCTGAAAAAGGCTACTATGTTTACCCCTCCAATACGGTTAAAACAGTCTTAGAGTATGAAGGATTGTATGAACCAAGCGAAATTCATAATTTACCTACCAGTAGTTTGGCTGAAATGTTCGGCGCCGATACCATTCTCTATGTCACAATAGAAAAATGGGATACGACCTTTGTTCTACTCTCTAGTACCACTGTTGTTGATTTTTCTTATCAATTTAAAAATCCAACCGGAGATATTATTTGGGAGGCTCATAAGCACATAGAGTATACACCTCAAAGTTCTTCTACAGGGAATTTGCTGGGCGATTTAATTGGGGCTGTTGTGACCGCGGCGATTAATAGAGCTGCGCCAGATTATATGCCTTTGACTCGAGTCGCTAATTATCAGGTGTTTTATACAGACCCTTCAACTTTCTTGCCGAATGGTCCGTATTCGCCACTTGCAGTTAAATAACTCTTTACTGGTGCTTGTGGGATAAGCGTAGAGTGACATTCAAGGCGTAGATTTGCGCCTTGAATGTGTTTGGGTAAATCTTTAGCGGGGTCTCACGGCCCATAGATGCAATAGCTCTAGGCCGATAGTGGCTGCAGCAAGTGCGGTTACATCACTTTGATCGTAGGCGGGCGCAACTTCGACGACATCCATGCCGATTAAATTGATCCCTTGTAGACCCCGTAATATTTGTAAGATCCGATTACTGCTTAAACCGCCGCAGACTGGGGTACCAGTGCCGGGGGCGTAAGCCGGGTCAAGACAGTCGATGTCGAAACTGATGTAGACGGGGTGGTTGGCCACTCGTTGGCGAATTTGTTGAATAATTAACCTGAACTCGGGATAAAAAGAAGGGAACTAAAAGCTGGTTCTGCGATCAGATCTTTCGACCAAGAGAGAACCATCGCAAAGGAACCAGCTATGCATAAATTAGTGGACTTATTTTGTCATGTCGATGACTTTTGTAAGGCTTTTCTACCTCAGTGGCAAAAACTTCAGCTTGAAAGCGGCGAACGTAAGCGAAACCGCAAAGGTCGAATGTCCGAAAGCGAAATCATGACAATCATTATCGCTTTCCATATGTCTCATCAGCGTGATTTCAAAAACTTTTACCTTGGAATCGTACGCCGTCACTACAAGAGTGATTTTCCCACACTACTCAGTTACACACGATTTCTTGAAGTAATGTCTTCTGTGCTCGTGCCATTGAGCTCTTTTTTTACTCATGTTAAAGGAGAGCCGACAGGCATTGAGTTTATTGACTCTACGAGTATTAAGGTCTGCCACAATTTACGCATTCCAAGGCATAAGGTTTTCAAAGGAACTGCGGCAAGAGGTAAAGGTACAATGGGCTGGTTCTATGGGTTTAAGCTTCACATCATTACCAACCATCTCGGCGATATCGTTGCAGCCAAACTTACACCTGCTAATACCGATGATAGAAAGCCTGTTCGGGAACTATCAAAAGGCCTTTTCGACAAGCTGTATGCAGACAAAGGCTATATCAGTAAAGCACTTACCGAAGATTTAAAAGAGGACGGAATTACCCTAATTACGACCCACCGTAAGAACATGAAACCGAAAGTACTTGCCGCTTGGGATAGAGCGATGTTGTCAAAAAGGTTCATTATCGAAACCATTAATGACCAACTGAAAAACATCTCTCAGATAGAGCATTCCCGCCATCGGAGCCTGCATGGATTTATGTTGAACCTACTTGGAGGGCTAATCGCATACAGTCTGAAACCAGAAAAGCCATCGCTAAATATCACGAGCGCTGAGAAAATAGGGTTGATGGCGATGGTTTAAACCGATCTGAGGTTAATTAGCTCAAGACTTAAGTGATTAGCTTGATCGGCATCAATCACCATGAAGGGATGATTATCCCGTTCGTAATCGGTACGAATACCTAATTGTAAGGAATGCTCTGGGTCAATGAGCCCTTCCTTCGGTGCATGATAGAACATAGTGCCATGGTCGTAGTGACTGCCCTGGCTATAGGTATCGGTGTGTGCGTCAAAATGCAGTAAGGCGAGTTTACCGTGGTGTTTGGCGTGGGCTCGTAATAGCGGTAGGGTCACAAAGTGATCGCCGCCCAGACTTAACATGGTTTTTCCTGCTTCGAGTAGCTGCTTGGCATAACTTTCTAAGCGCTGGGTAAACTGTTGCTGTTCACCGCAATCAAATACGAGGTCACCAGCATCGATCATTGTTAATTGTTCGAATAATTTAAAATGCCACGGCCAACGGGTTTCTTCCCAAGCCAAGTTGACCGAGGCGCGACGCACTGCATCGGGACCAAGCCTGGCACCGGGGCGACCCGTGGTGGCTAAATCGAAGGGCAGACCAGTGACCACCACATCGGCATCACTCTGAGCTGGCTTATGATCCAAAGCTTGGCGCAGAAACGTGCTGGCATTGGAATATAAGGAATAGTCGGGGTGGTCTGCGAGGGTACTCATGGCTTTCCTTAAAGGAATATATTATTCGCTGGTAATTTTCTATCAGCGCTAGGTGAGCTACAAGTGTTTATATTGGATTGTTCCAAGGCGGGATGCCCTTTGGCGATGTTACTTACAGCTTTGTTATGATTTATCACTTATTATAGCGAACAGCTACTCGGTAGAGGTGTGGTTTGTCGCTAGAATCAACAAACCGACTCTAGACAGTGAACCACAGTCTTTCTACACTGAGTAATGTATTTATCACTTTAGTCACACGGAACGTTACTATGCTTAGGTCGTTATTTTCATTAAATTTTTCAATTCTACCTTGGCTAGCCTTGTTGGCAGTGACAAGTGCCGTGACCTTGCCTGCATATGCGCAGGGTAGTGAATCCCTCCCCCAAGATGAACAACACATCGCGCCAGTGAAGTCGTTTTCCCTGCAGCGAGTTGAGCATTATGCGATTGAGCGGCGCTTTGTGGGGCAGGTGATCGCCAAGCAGCGTGCAGACCTCGGGTTTGAGCTCGCGGGTAAAATCTCGAAAATCTTTGTCGATGAAGGGGATCGGGTTGACCAAGGTGCTATCTTGATGCAGCTCGATACTGAATTATTAGAGATTGAGTTCATCGATTTACAGGCTCAATTACAACAAGTCGCCGCCGATGCGGCCTTAGTCAAAGCCAATTTAAAACGAGTGAAGTCTCTCAAAAGTGATGGTTACGCCTCCGCTCAGAGTGTTGATGAATTGGTTGCACAACAAAAATCACTCAAAGCCAATAAGGCAAGAATTGATGCTTCAATTAAAGCCAATCGAACTCGGATTGAAAAATCTACTTTAATCGCCCCCTATACTGGCATCGTTGATAGTCGAACCGTGTCCGAGGGCGCTGTGGTGGGCGCTTCTCAGCCAGTTTTAACGGTGTTACAGCTGGGTGGCAATGAAGTAATCGTTGGTGTACCGGTGCGCTTATTAGCGCAAGTGGGTTTGGCTAAACCTAGCTCTGTCACTGTGGCCAAACATGACTATTCAGTGGAGCTAGTGGCTTCTGGTGGACAAGTTGATCCAGTTTCCCGCACCGTTCAATTGCGTTTTGCGCTCCCTGAAGATGATCGCTTGGTGAGTGGGCAATTAGCTTATTTGCATGTGGTTGAAAGCGTTGAACAGCCGGGCTATTGGGTGCCGGTCAGTGCGATTGTTGATGGTATCCGTGGCTTATGGAATGTGTATGCGATTGTTGAGCAAAGTAATGGTGAATTTGTATTAGAGCGGCGCGATGTAAGCGTTCACTATGCGACCCAAGAGCAAGCTTTTGTGACTGGCGCCTTACAACCCGGAGAGTCGATTGTAGCGACCGGGATGCATCGCTATGTCCCGGGGCAACGAGTTCTACCCAGCTCATTTATTGATGAGGCTAAATAATCATGATTGCCGCCATTTATAACAACGGACGTTTAATTGCGCTGCTGATTGCGTTGATTGTGGTTTCGGGGATTGGTGCGATTAGCACTTTACCGCGCAGCGAAGATCCTAAAATTACTAGTCGTTTTGCTAGTATTATTACCCAGTACCCGGGGGCTTCGGCAGAGCGAGTGGAAGCCTTAGTGACCGAACTCATCGAAAATAAAATTAGAAAATTGCCAGAAATAAAACTAGTGCAATCTTCTTCTCGATCTGGTTTTTCGGTGCTACAGGTGGAATTGAAAGACCAAGTGATGGAAGTTGTACCTGTATGGGCGCGGGTTCGTGATTTGGTCAGTGAATTGGCACCACAGTTACCGCTTGGTAGCTCGACTCCGCTGGTGGATGAAGACCGAGGCTATGCTTTTACCACTTTAATTGCACTGCGCTGGCAGGGGAAAAGTGAATCTGATTTAGCAATATTGGGGCGTTATGCGAAAGAATTACAGAACCGTTTGCGTAATATTGCGGGGACCGATTTTGTCGATGTGCAGGGGAATGGTGAAGAAGAAATTCTGGTCGAAATAGACCCCTATCAAGCTAGCGCTATCGGACTGAGTACCGAGCAAGTGTCGCAAATGATTGCTGCCGCTGATGCGAAGGTGTCGGCTGGTGAATTGACCAATAATAATACCCTGATGCAACTTGAGCTGGAAGGTGAACTCGATTCTTTAGAGCGGATCCGCAGCATCCCTGTCGGCGCGAGCGCGAATGCCTTTGTTTATCACTTAGGCGATTTGGCGGAGGTGAGTCGACAGCTGAAATCCCCGCCGGAGCAAATTGCTGTGGTGGAACGCCAAGATGCGGTGGTGATCGGTGTTCGGATGTTGTCTGAATATCGGGTGGATCGGTGGAGCTCTCGAGTCAATCTGGCCTTGGAGGAATTTCAGCAGATACTACCAAGCAATGTAAGCGCCGAGGTTATTTTTGAGCAAGATGGCTATACCTCGACTCGTTTAGGGGAGTTGGTGATTAATGTATTGATCGGTTTTGCTATTATTGTGGTGGTTCTTTTACTTACCCTCGGTTGGCGTTCGGCCCTTATTGTTGGTTTATCTTTACCGCTCACGGTGATGTTTACCCTTGCGTGCATGAAATTCTACGGCTTGCCAATTCATCAAATGTCAGTAACCGGTTTGGTGGTTGCTCTGGGGATCATGGTTGATAATGCCATTGTTATGGCCGATACCGTTGCGCAAAAGCGCCAGCAAGGTAAATCGGGTTTACAGGCGGTAAAAGAATCGCTTAACCATCTTTGGCTGCCTTTACTTGGTTCCACCTTAACCACCATTTTGGCCTTTTTGCCCATCGTATTAATGCCGGGACCCGCCGGAGAATTTGTGAGTGGCATTGCCTTAAGCGTGATCTTCTCACTAATTGGCTCTTATTTTATTTCTCACACTTTAGTGGCCAGCTTTTCCGGACATTTTCTACCTTCTCATCAAAGTGCTGACCATTGGTATAATAAAGGGGTTCAGTTTGCTTGGTTAAGTAGAGCCTTTCAGGCCCTTTTACATGGCTGTTTGCGTTTTCCTAAATTGACTTTATTACTGGTTTCAGCCTTGCCTATTTATGGCTTTTACAGCGCTGGCGGTTTGACTGAGCAATTCTTCCCACCGTCTGATCGCGATATGTTTCAGATAGAGGTGTACATGGCACCACAGTCCAGCATTTATGCCACCGAGCATTTAACCGAGCAGTTAACTGAACATATGTATGCCAAGGACGGGATCAAATCTGTGAGTTGGTTTGTGGGGAATAATGCACCGTCGTTTTACTACAACTTAATGCCGCGTCAATTAGGGGCAAAAAACTATGCCCAAGCAATGATTAAAACCGATGATTTTCGTGCGGCCAATCGTTTGATCCCGCTCTTACAAGAAGAGTTTGATGCACAGTACCCACAAGCGCAAATTTTGGTACGCAAGTTAGAACAGGGGCCTCCTTTTAATGCTCCGATTGAATTGCGTGTATTTGGTCCCAATTTAGACCAACTTAAAGAATTGGGTGATCACTATCGGCGGATCCTCTCCGAGGTGCCAAACGTGACTCATACTCGTGCAACGTTGCTGGCCGGAACACCTAAGGTATGGCTTAAAGTCGATGAAGAAGCCTCGCGTTTAAGTGGCATGACCTTAACCCAAATAGCCAGTCAGCTACAAGCAAGCTTGCAAGGACTGATTAATGGCAGTGTTTTGGAGGGCAGTGAGTCCTTACCCGTAAGAATTCGTTTAGCCGATGAGCAGCGTAAAGAATTAGAAAATCTAGGCGATATTACTTTAACTAGTGAGATGGCTGGCAATATCCCTTTAGCTTCCTTAGCTGAGCTGGAAATTCGTCCAACTCGGGGTGAAGTGCCTCGACGCGACGGACGGCGGGTGAATGTGGTGGAAGGTTACTTACGCACCGATGTACTGCCCGAGGAAGTATTAGAAGCATTTAAGGCGAGGTTAGCGCAGGAGCAGGTCTTATTGCCCGTTGGTTATAGCTTAGAGTTTGGTGGTGAAGGTGCTGAGCGTAACGAAGCGGTTAATAACTTGCTCGCAAGTGTAGGTATTATCGCGGTGTTGTTGGTGACGGTGGTGGTTTTGTCATTTAACTCTTTCAGGTTGAGTTTTTTGATTATGGTGACAGCGATTCAAGCCGCAGGTTTGGGGCTGTTAAGTGTGTTCTTGGGCGGTTATCCTTTTGGCTTTACGGTTATTATTGGTTTATTAGGACTGATCGGTTTGGCGATTAATGCTGCTATTGTGATCGTGGCGGAACTGAAATCGGATGCTAAGGCCTGTGATGGTGATGCTGAAGCGATCTGTTTCGGGGTTCTCAGTTGTACTCGACATATTAGCTCGACCACCATTACAACGGTTGGTGGCTTTCTTCCTTTGATTTTAGAAGGGGGAGGCTTTTGGCCACCCTTCGCGGTTGCGATTGCTGGCGGCACGGTACTGACTACCATGTTGTCATTCTTTTTTGTACCCGTGGTATTTTCTATGATCGCCAAGGGAAAACGTAAGATCCCTTCCGTGGGTGAACCAACTATTGCCCATTAGTGTTGATTTGGATTAGGCTGTGATTGCTTCGATTTAGCCCGCATGAGAAGGGCTTTTCACAAATAACAAAGCCGCTATATAGCGGCTTTGTTATGAGAGGGCTTCGGCTTAAAAAGTGGGTGGGGTGGCGGCACTAATCAGTTCACACACCTCTTTGCTTTTATTGCGAAAACGATGTGGTTTGCGGGTTTCAAAATAGTAGGAGTCACCAGCTTTGAGAACCTTAGATTTGCTACCCACGGTGATTTCGATTTCACCACGGATAATAATGCCACCTTCTTCCCCTTCGTGTTGAATAAACTCGGTGCCAGTATCTGCACCTGCTGGATAGATCTCGCGTAAAATCGCTAGTTGTCGGCCAGTGTGTTTGCTCCCGACCAGTAGCATTTTAACTTTCCCATCCCCCAGATCCGTGAGTTCTTCAGCACTATAAAAAATCTTATCTTCGCTTTCCATTTCTAAGGTAAAGAATTCACCCATTGAAATCGGAATAGCGTCGAGGATTTTTTTTAGCGAACCCACTGAAGGATTCACTTGGTTTTGCTCAATTTGTGAAATCATGCTGTTGGTGACACCGCTTAATTTGGCTAATTCCCGCTGGGAAATCCCACGCATTAAGCGGATGCTTTTCAATCGTTTTCCAACATCCATTATAGCTTGTTCCTTGGTTGGTACCGATTAAGCACTGTTGCTCGCTCTCAAGTCGAGCAAACGACGTTTCTCGGCTCTGGCCATAATCCACCAGGCAATAAGAGTAGCGACAGATACTACACCAATAATCAGGGTAGCAAGTGCATTAATTTTGGGACTTACCCCTAATCTTACACTAGAAAACACCACCATCGGTAAGGTGGTTGCACTCGGGCCCGACACAAAGCTGGCAATAACCAAGTCGTCGAGCGACAAGGTGAAGGCGAGTAACCAACCAGCCACAATCGCTGGAAAAATCGTTGGCAGAGTAATCAAAAAGAATACTTTCAACGGCGTTGCGCCTAAATCCATGGCAGCTTCTTCGATGCTTTGATCGAGCTCCCGTAGCCGAGAGCTTACCACCACCGACACATAGGCAGTACAGAAGGTGACGTGAGCAATCCAAATGGTGAGCATGCCACGGTGACTAAATAGGTCGAATACCTGACTCAAAGCAATGAACAGCAATAACAAACTTAAACCAGTAATCACCTCGGGCATTACTAAGGGGGCGGTAATCATAAATGCGAAGCTGGTTTCACCTTTAAAGTTACCGAAACGGGTCATCGCAAAAGCGGCCATGGTACCAAGCACCACTGCTGCGCTCGCGGATAACACGCCAATGGTTAAACTTAGACTGATGCCATGCATTAGCAAGTCATCTTGGAAGAGTGCGCCGTACCACTTGGTGGAAAAGCCACTCCAGACCGTAACCAAGCGGTTGGCGTTAAATGAGTAAATGATTAGGCTAAGAATTGGCAGGTAGAGAAAGGCTAAACCAACACTTAAAATGGCCCATTTCCACTTGCTTTTGTAAACCGGAATCGCGTTCATTAGCCGGCCTCCATTTCACGTTTCTGATAACGATAAAAGAATAATATTGGCACCATTAGCAACAGTAGCATCACCGATGCAACTGCCGAAGCGACTGGCCAATCTCGATTGTTAAAGAACTCTTGCCATAAAATTTTGCCGATCAAGATCGAATCTGGCCCACCGAGTAATTCTGGGATCACAAATTCACCAACTGCAGGGATGAACACTAACATTGAGCCCGCAACAATGCCCGACTTGGTCAATGGTAATAGGACTTTAAATAATACCGTGGCGGTCGAGGCACCTAAGTCTCTGGCGGCTTCGATGAGCGAGTAGTCGACTCGCATTAATGCGGTATAAAGTGGCAAAATCATAAACGGAAGATAGGTATAGACAATACCGATGTAGACCGCGGTATCGGTGTGCAATATGCGTAAGGGTTCATCGATTATACCGGTGTACAGCAGAATATTATTCAGGAAACCATTGTTTTTTAAAATCCCGATCCAAGCATAAACTCGGATCAGAAAGCTGGTCCATGAAGGTAAAATAATCAACATTAACAAGATATTGCGATTCGCTGGATTGGAGTGAACAATCGCCCACGCCATCGGAAAACCAATGATCAAACACAGCAGGGTGGAAATGCCTGCAATTTTTACAGATTGCAGATAGGAGCTTAAATAAAGGCCATCATTGACTAAATAGAAATAGTTACCGACATTGAGCAATATTTGGACCTGCTCATCGACCATCGTCACCAGTTGGCTATAAGGTGGGATCGCGATCATCGCCTCGGAAAAACTAATTTTAAAGACGATGAAAAATGGCAGTAAGAAAAATAGGAATAACCAAAAATAAGGCACGGCCAAGACCATGCAGCGACCTTTGGGAATCAATCGAGCGATACGTTGTCTGGTTTTGGAGGTGGCTAAAGTACTCATATTTTCAGTACCACGCAGCTGTCTGCCTGCCAACATAGATACACTGGGTCATTCCAAGTGGGCATATTGTTACGATGGCGACTGCTATTTGGCATCGCGGCGGTCACTCGTTTACCGCTAGCAAGACGCACATAATATATGGATTGGTTGCCGAGATAGGCGATGTCTTCGACCTTACCCTGACAAAGATTGTTGCTGCGCCCTTTGAGAGTCTTAAAAATACTTATTTTCTCGGGACGAACCGCAATCATGAAAGGCACGCCGGGCGCTGCCGATACCCCATGGTTGAGATGAATTGGGAAACCTAAGTCGGGACAATCGATCACCGCACTATCATTTTCGTTATTGCTGACTACGCCTTCAAAGATGTTTACCGAACCAATAAATTCGGCGCTGAAACGAGAATTTGGATACTCGTAAATTTCTTCCGGTTCACCGACCTGAATAAATTGTCCGCGGTTCATAATGGCGACGCGACTGGCCATGGTCATGGCTTCTTCTTGGTCGTGAGTCACCATCACACAGGTTGCGCCTACTTTTTCAAGAATATCAACTACTTCAAGTTGCATTTGGCCACGTAGTTTTTTATCTAGCGCACCCATCGGTTCGTCGAGTAATAACAGCTTGGGGCGTTTCGCCAGACTGCGGGCGAGCGCCACCCGTTGTCGCTGACCGCCGGAAAGTTGATGGGGTTTACGTTTGGCGTAAGCCGTCATATGCACCAGTTCTAGCATGTTGACGACAGTGTCTCTGATTTCAGTTTTCGAGAGCTTGTCTTGTTTGAGACCAAAGGCAATATTCTGTTCTACGCTCATGTGCGGAAATAAGGCATAGGACTGAAACATCATGTTGACAGGGCGTTGATGCGGCGGCACGTTAATTAATTCCTGGCCATCAAGAATAATCTTGCCTGCATTCGGCTGTTCAAAGCCGGCTAACATCCGAAGTAGCGTTGATTTACCACAGCCTGAAGCACCGAGTAGCGCGAAAATTTCACCTTTATTAATGGTTAGACTTACGTTATCGACGGCAATCGCGCCATCATAGTTTCTACTGATGTTTTCAATATGTAATAAGGGTTGTGGCGCCGGTGCATCTTTCACCGGCTCTACAGAAATATCTGGTACCGCCGCCATTGCGGATCCTCCATTAAGATATAAAAGCGCGCTTGCCACCCAACGGTGGCAAGCGTATTACTTAGTTTTGTAGAAATTTAGTCCAAGAACGAGTCAGAGTTCGAGACACTTTCGGTGGCATAACTTTCGAACCGTAGAGCTTAGCTAAAGTCTCATCGCTTGGATAGATCCCTGGATGTGAAGTTATTTCTGGATCAATAAATTCTTTCGATGCAGGGGTTGGATTGGCGTACCAAACAAAGTTAGAGATCTCTGCAATCACCTTAGGCCGTAATAGGTAGTTAATGAAGGCGTAGGCGTTCTCTTTGTGCGGTGCATCGGCTGGAATCGCCATTAGGTCAAACCAAGCCAAGGTGCCTTCTTTGGGGATCTCATATTTTACATTGATGCCGTTGTCCGCTTCTGCTGCGCGATCCGAGGCTTGCAAGATATCGCCTGACCAACCGATGGCCACACAAATATCACCATTGGCTAAGTCGTTGATGAATTGCGAAGAGTGGAAATAAGTCACATAAGGACGTATTGATTTCAGCAGCTTATAGGCTTCCGAATTCTCTTTGTACTCTTTAATGTTGGTTGAATTTGGATCTTTACCGAGATAATGCAAGGCTGCACCATAAATTTCGGTGGGCGCATTGAGGAAAGCCACGCCACATTGTGACAGCTTCTCCATATACTCTGGTTTAAAGACTAAGTCCCAGCTGTTCACTGGCGCGTCATCACCCAATACCTGTTTTACTTTATCGACGTTATAACCAATACCAGTGGTGCCCCAAAGGTAAGGGACGGCATAGAGGTTTCCTGGATCAGAAGTATCACTTAACATGCTCATAATCTTCGGATCGAGGTTGCTGTAGTTACTGAGCTTGCTTTTATCCAATTTCATAAACGCACCAGCCTGTGCTTGGCGGGCGAGAAAGTCTGAAGAGGGAACCACAATATCAAAGCCGGTTGAACCAGATAGTATCTTTGCCTCTAATACTTCGTTTGAGTCAAATACATCGTAGACTACTTTAATGCCGGTTTCGGCCTCAAAATTAGCGATGGTATCTTCGGCAATATAGTCAGACCAGTTGTACACATTCAGGACTTTATCTTCTGCGGCCTGCACGTTTATGGCGGTGGCAGCTAAAATCGAAGCAAGCGTTAGCTTCACTGTTGCTTTGTTCATCATTGTTCTCCAATTCCTTGAGGTGATTCTCGTACTGCTTCCCGGATTAACTCAATGCTCGTAGAGTGTCATCCAAACTTTGTTTCGCCAGTGTGATTAACTGATCTATTTGTGATTTTGTTATTATGAGTGGCGGCGAAATGATCATCGTTTCGCCGCAAGCACGCATGATTAAACCATTGTTTATACAAAAGTCTCTACATACTGTGCCTGCATTTAAGTGTTTAGCAAAGCGTTGCTTGGTGGTTTTGTCGGCGACTAATTCTAAGGCGCCTACTAGGCCCTTACTGCGGGCTTCTCCAACAATTGGGTGCTCAGCTAATTCCTGCCAACGTTTGGCTAGATAGGGCGCGGTGTCTTCACGCACCGTCTGAATAATGTTCTCCTGTTGCAGGATGCGAATATTTTCCAGTGCGACCGCACAGGCGGCGGGATGGCCGGAGTAGGTGAAACCATGGGCAAACTCTTGGTCAGCTTCGGTTAGTATCTGGGCAACGTCATCAGACACCATCACCGCACCCAGCGGTAGGTAGCCGGAGGTAATCCCTTTCGCCATACACATCAAATCAGGTTTAATATTAAAAGTTTGACTGGCAAACCATTCACCGGTGCGACCAAAGCCGCATATCACTTCGTCAACGATCAATAAGATATCGTATTGATCGCAGATCCGTTGAATCTCGGGCCAATAGCTGTCGGGAGGAATAATCACCCCGCCTGCACCTTGGATTGGTTCGGCAATAAAGGCGGCGACTTTGTCTTCACCTAATTCGAGGATCTTTTGCTCTAGCTGACGCGCTCGCTCTAGGCCAAACTGCTCCGGGTCTTGGCCTTGGCCTTCGGTAAACCAATAAGGTTGGTCGATGTGGCAAATATTCGGTAGTGGCAAACCGCCTTGCGCATGCATAAAGTCCATTCCGCCAAGACTGGCTCCAGCCATAGTACTACCGTGGTAAGCGTTATTACGGCTAATAATTTCTAGCTTATCGGGTTGGCCTTTACTCGCCCAGTAATGACGAACCATGCGCACTACCGTGTCGTTACACTCAGAGCCAGACCCGGTGAAAAAGGCGTGATTTAGCCCTTCCGGGGTGAGTTCGGCCAATACCGTCGCTAATTCGACCGCAGGTTTATGAGTGGTTTGAAAGAATAGATTGTAATAAGGAAGTTGCTGCATTTGTTTGGCGGCGGCATCGACCAGTTCCTGACGACCGTAGCCCAAATTCACACACCACAAGCCAGCCATCGCATCGAGCAGTTTATTCCCTTCACTGTCGTATACATAAATTCCTTCACCACGCTCAATCACCTTTGCGCCTTTGGTATTTAACTCTTTAAAATTAGTAAAAGGGTGCAAGCAATGCGCGCTGTCTTGCTGCTGGATTGTCAAGGTTGCTGTGCTCATTTGGCCTCCTGTGGCTGATTGAATGAATGGCTTAGACGTTGAGTAATAAAAACTCTCGTTCCCAAGAACTAATAACTTTGAAAAATGTTTGATATTCTTTGCGTTTTACGGCGACATAGCAGCCAATAAAACGCTCTCCCAAAATTTCTTTCAGTTCATCACATTGTTCCAGTTCGACCAGGGCAGCTTCTAAATTCCCTGGCAGAGTGTAGCGGTCTTCACTGACGTCACCGATTTCTTGCGCCGAAGGTTTGAGTTTTTTCTTCATGCCGATATAACCGCAAGCCAAAGTTAAGGCCATGGCTAAATAAGGATTGGCATCGGCGCCAGCAAAGCGGTTTTCGACTCGGCGATTACGCCCTCCGGAGAGTGGCACTCGCAAGCCCACGGTGCGGTTGTCAATCCCCCACTGCAGGTTGATCGGTGCTGAATCGCCAAACATGAGTCGGCGATAACTATTTACGTTGGGCGCATAGAAGGCGATGCTGGCAGGGGTGAACTGTTGTAAACCTGCAATATAACTTAAAAATAAATCGCTGTTGCTACCATCGCTGTTGGCAAATAAGTTATTGCCATTCATATCTTCCAAACTTTGGTGGATATGCATCGCACTGCCAGGTTCTTCTTCCATTGGCTTCGCCATGAAGGTGGCATAGGTATCGTGTTGCAATGCGGCTTCGCGCATGGTGCGTTTAAATAAAAATACTTGGTCACAGGCCAAAACGGGTTCGCCGTGATCGAAATTGATTTCCATTTGTGCGGCACCAGACTCGTGTACCAAGGTGTCCACTTCGATCCCTTGTGCTTCGCAATAGTCATACATATCTTCGAATAAGGGGTCGAATTCGTTTACGGCATCGATGCTAAAGGATTGGCGAGCTGTTTCTGGACGGCCATTACGACCGATTGGTGGTTCAAGAGGATAATCCCAATCGAGATTCTTTTTGACTAAGAAAAACTCTAGTTCGGGGGCGACAATTGGCTTCCAACCTTCTTTTTCATAGAGGGCGAGCACTTTTTTGAGAACCGAACGAGGTGCCATATCGACTAATTCGCCGTTGCTTTTGTAGCAATCATGAATTAACTGAGCGGTAGGCTCTTTGGCCCAAGGAACAAAACGCAGACTATCGCAGTCCGGCTCTAAGCTCATGTCCTTTTCGGTCCAATCAAACAATTCTATATCGTCGTCAGGCCAGTCCCCGGTAACCGTTTGGTAAAAGATCGACTCTGGAAGTCGCATCCCTCCTTCTTTCAGGTATTTATTTGCGGGGATAATTTTCCCTCTTGCATTCCCCGTAATATCGGGAATTAGACACTCAACCTCGGTTATCCGGTTTTCTGCAAACCACTTCCTGACCTTATCCATAATCACCTGTCATCGTCTGTTTAGTAAAACGTGGCAAAAACACTTGCTGTTGGATTTTTGCTCCGTGCTAATAAGATTTGTCATGAAATGGGATGAATGTCAACCTAGTGTTAAATAAAAACTAAATTTATCGGTTTTTATTGCCGATCCAGCAAAAAAGTTTGCATTATAATTAACACTATGGTGTAAATTTAAAAGGTATAAGGGATGCTTTTATCAGGGGACTGTTAATTATGTTGAAACACCAACCGCAAACGCAGCGAATTACGCGGGTTGAACAAGTACAAAAATTTCTTGACGCTCACCCTCGTTTAGAAAGTATCGATTTGATGCTTTCAGATATGAATGGGGTGATCCGTGGTAAGCGTATTGAACCCGCTTCATTGCTGAAGATTGCCAACGAAGGCATGTGCTTACCCGCTTCGGTTTTTGCCTTGGATATTTGTGGGGAAACGGTTGAGGAAACTGGTTTGGGGTTTATGCAGGGAGATGGTGACCGAATATGCCAGTTGCTGCCGCATAGTTTAAGTTTGGTTCCCTGGAAGGAAAACTCAGCACAGGCCTTATTGACGATGTATGAGGTGGATGGTCGCCCATTTTTTGCAGATCCTCGTCAGCTATTAAGTAAAACCCTCGCTGGATTACATCAGCAACAGTGCTATCCCTGTGTTGCTATCGAATGGGAATTCTATCTACTCGACGCGCAAGCCGATACCGAACAGCCGCTCCCCCCGCTGTTACCGTTGTCTCAACAACGAATGGAGCAAACCCAAGTATACTCATTGGATGAATTAGACGAGTTCGCTGCATTTATCAAAGATATTCAAGCCTACTGTCATACCCAAAATATCCCGAGTGATAACGTCATCGCTGAATATGCTCCCGGTCAATTTGAAGTCACTTTGCAGCATCAGACCGATCCTTTGCTGGCTTGTGATCAAGCGATCCTCTTAAAGCGTGCCATTAAGGCGGTGGCCAAAGAACATGGCTATGTGGCAACCTTCATGGCAAAACCCTACGCTGAGCATTCGGGCAATGGTTGCCATGTGCATATCAGTATGTTGGACGACGCAGGGAATAACCGCTTTGCAGAAGACCAGGTTTTGCTGGAGCAGGCTTTAGCCGGACTATTAGAAACTATGCCACAGGCGATTGCCTTGCTGGCCCCTAATGCAAATTCTTATCGTCGCTTTCAACCCGACATGTTTGTTCCATTAAAGGCGACTTGGGGCTGGGATAATCGAACCGTGGCGCTACGCATCCCCTCGGGAACCAAAGCCAATACTCGGATTGAACATCGGGTTTCTGGTGCAGATTGTAATCCGTACATTGTGGTGGCCGCATTATTTGCGGGTATTCAGCACGGCATTGAACAGCAATTGGTTTGTCCTGCGGCAGTTACCGGTGATGCGACCTATGTAGATGCCTGCGAATTACCCACGTCTTGGGAGCAGGCCTTAAAAGTATTTTATCAGTCGACTCTCTGGGACTTGCTGGGAGAAGATTTTAGCCACGTTTACCACGCCAATAAACTCAATGAATGGCAACGTTTTGAGGCACAGGTGACGCCGTTGGAGCAGCAATGGTATCAGCAAATGGTATAAATTCCAGATTCAAGCTGAGGCAAGGATAGCAACGCTTTCGTAATGACATCAAAGGTGAGTAAATGAAACAGCAACATGCTAATTCGTATTATGCGGCGAGTGCAAATTTGCAACTCGATTATCCGCAATTAGCGGGTGATCATCAGGCCGATATTTGCGTTGTCGGTGCCGGTATCACCGGCGCGACTACGGCCCTAGAGTTAGCCGAGAAAGGTTATAAGGTGATCTTACTTGAGGGCGAGCGCGTCGCTTGGGGCGCCTCTGGACGCAGTGGAGGGCAGGCGATTTTTGGATGGGCCGCCGAGCAATCCACCTTGGAAAAAATGATGGGTAAAGACGATGCCAAGAAGATGTGGGATCTGTCGGTCGAATCGCTTGCCGTGACTAAACAAAACATTGCCAAGTATAACATTGATTGTGACTGGCAAGATGGGCAAAGCCATGTCGCGATTAAGCCTCGCCATGTGAAAGAGCTGAAAGCTTGGCAGGCCCAGCTCAGTGATGATTATGGTTACCAGGGCTTGCAATATTGGGAGCAGGAGCAGCTTAAAGAGCAACTGGCGAGTCCGCGCTACTTGGGGGCTTTATTCGATCCTAATAGTGGTCACTTACATCCGCTCAATTATACTCTTGGTTTGGTCAAAGCGGCCGAATTAGCGGGTGTATCAGTTTTCGAGGCGAGTAAAGTCACTAAGATTGAACACGGGACTAAAGTGACCTTAAGTACCGCTCAGGGGAAAGTGACTTGTTCTCATGTGGTGCTTGCCTGCAACGCTTACATGGAAGGTCTGAATAACAAGCTGGAAAGCAGAGTGATGCCCGTGGGTACTTATGTTTGTGCCACCAAACCGCTTGGCGAGGAACGCATTCGTAGCTTGATTAAAAATAATATGGCGGTGTGTGATATTAATTTCGTGCTCGACTATTATCGCTGTTCGGCTGACCACCGGATGTTATTTGGTGGCCGAGTGAGTTATTCCGGAGTGCAGCCACGAAATTTAGCGAAAACCATGAAACAACGCATGGACTGGGTATTTCCGCAGTTGGCTAATGAGCCAGTGGAATTTGCTTGGGGCGGCAATGTCGGCATTACCATCAACCGTGCGCCGCACTTTGGCAAGCTTGCGCCAAATGTGTATTTTGCTCAGGGTTTCTCTGGACATGGTATTGCGGCCACTGGCTTGGCTGGCAAACTTATGGCGGAGTCGATTATGGCAACTTCGGAACGTTTTGATATCTTCGATAAGATCCCGCATATGCCTTTCCCTGGTGGGCGTTTACTGCGCACTCCTGCACTGGTCATGGCGATGACCTACTATCGCTTACGCGATTTATTATAGTGAGCGCTTGAGCGCTGCAGCTTAGCCGCTTGCAGCGCTGACTTTCTCGGCACTCGCCGCGAATTCATGGCTGACACAAAAATCAAGTTTTAGTCTTCAAATACAACAACTATCGCTATAATGAGGCCAATTATTACCCATTAGGATTTGGTTATGGCAGCATTAGCAATTCATCAATTCTTCCCTCAGGCGAGTCAATTAGTTTACGGTTGTATGGGTCTTGGCGGCAGTTGGGATGCTACGCCTTATGGCCCTGAACATCTGGCGCAGGCGCATGCGGCCGTTGATGCCGCCTTAGAAATTGGCATTAACTATTTCGATCATGCCGACATTTACACGCTGGGTAAGGCCGAGCAAGTATTTGGTCAGGTTCTGGCTGAGCGTTCGCAGTTGCGCCAGCAGATTATTTTGCAAACCAAATGTGCGATCCGTTTTGCCGATGAGCAATGGTGTGGGCGTTACGATTGGTCAGCGGATTATATTCGACAAAGCGTCGAAGCATCGCTCAAGCGCCTACAAACTGAATATATCGACGTGTTGATGCTACACCGCCCCGACCCTTTGGCGGAAATGGATGAAGTGGCCGCGATTCTGCAGCAGCTTAAAGAGAGCGGTAAGGTGCGGCAGTTTGCGGTATCGAATATGAGCGGTGCACAAATCGCTTACCTGCAAGCTGCGCTAGGCTTTCCTCTGGTGGCAAATCAGCTGGAGCTGAGTTTAACGAAGTTAGATTGGCTGAATCATAGTGTGGCAGTGAATGATGAGCAGGTCAGAGGCCATAGTTTTACTGCTGGCACCATAGAATATTGCGCTATCAACAAGCTGCAAGTGCAGGCCTGGGGCAGTTTATGTCGCGGTTTATTTAGTGGCGCCGATCTTTCGCAAGCCAGCCAGGCGCAGCGCGATACGGCAGCCTTAGTGCGCCAGTATGCCGAACAATATGGTTGCTCGCCCGAGGCCATGGTTCTTGCTTGGTTAATGCGCCATCCGGCAGCGATTCAGCCTGTGATTGGCAGTACCCATGTGGGGCGGATCCGCGCTTGTGCCGATGCGACTAAGGTTCAGCTGAGTCGTGAACAATGGTATCAACTGTTTGTCACTTCGCGAGGCCAGGCTCTGCCTTAGCCGATTTGCTTGGCTGATATTATTGAAGCAAGGCTGATGAGGCTGCTTGCTTGAGCCGGGCTAATAATTGGTATAAGCCATAAGCGATCGGTAGGCTTAATAGCGCTGTGGAAAGCGGCATGATTAACCAAATCCCCGTCACCCCAAAGTTTGTGGGAAGCAATAGCATGAAGGGGAGTTGGATCACCATGTTGGCTAATGAGATCAGGTTGGCGCGATTTGCTTTATTGATGGCTTGATAAACATGCCGTCTACGATTAGATAAATCCCATTGACGACCATGGCGACGACCGAGGGGATCGAGTAGCGCCAGAACTGCTGGTGGATATTGGACTGAAGCATCAGTTGTTATACCGTGTAATCGTGACCGCCGGTGTGGACTTGGTGGTGTCCTCTTGGATGTTTATGCGACGTTCAAAGGTTTTAAAAGCGAACTCATCATCGGTGTTCAATTTTCGCAGGTATATGCTATTGTTTTTTAAGCTGATTTAGCTTGATTCTGCAACTAATTGTTGCTCCAGTTGCTGCGAATAAGCGTTGGCTTTTAAACCGTAAATAATTTGTAGGTTATTTTGATCGAGGATTACCACGCCGATGGCGCCTTGCATTTTTAATTTGTTTGAGTCCATTAAGCTCATATCTTTGATGCATAGGCGCAAGCGGGTGGTGCAAGCCATGGTCGAGATGATGTTGTTTAAGCCTCCAACGGCTTGAACAATTAATGCAAGTTCTTCATCCAGATTGGGATTGATACTGGTGAGGGTGGAAAGTAATGAACGTATTTTTTGCAACCGTGTTTTCATTCGCTAATCACTCGCTCCGAATTGATGCCTACCCATACAGCAGTTGGTGTGAAGAAAGTGATCGTATCTTAGCTTATTTGATCATCAGGTCATATGTCTCGAGCTATAAAATCAAAGCTTATTCTCTGTCGTTTAGTGAGCATTTCTGCGGTGGTTTCTGGTACGCATAGTCAGGTTTTTTAAAGGATTGGCTAAAAACTCTTCGATTGGCAGTTTTTTTATAAAATGTCTGGACAGAGGGCAGCGAACACCCTAACATACGCCTCCGCCAGCATTGAGCACCCGTAGCTCAGCTGGATAGAGCGTCGCCCTCCGGAGGCGAAGGTCACAGGTTCGACTCCTGTCGGGTGCGCCATTTCGAAGGAAGATGCTCTGGTACTCAGTGGTGGGTATAGCTCAGTTGGTAGAGCCCCGGATTGTGATTCCGGTTGTCGTGGGTTCAAACCCCATTACTCACCCCATTATTTAGGTGTAGCGAATTTCGTTGCGACCGAAACAGGCAAAGTTAAGCCTTGGGATAATTTTCTGAAATTAGCTAAAATAAATGATAGAAAAAGCGCGCTTGGTAGCGCATCGTCGCGAAGCTCATTAAGAGTGGGACCAGAGCTTTGGTTTCTGGTGAAACATCAAGCACAAAATTATCGGTGATTAGCGCAGCTTGGTAGCGCATCATCGCGAAGCTCATTAAGAGTGGGACCAGAGCTTTGGTTTCTGGTTAAACATCAAGCACAAAATTATCGGTGATTAGCGCAGCTTGGTAGCGCATCATCGCGAAGCTCATTAAGAGTGGGACCAGAGCTTTGGTTTCTGGTTAAACATCAAGCACAAAATTATCGGTGATTAGCGCAGCTTGGTAGCGCATCATCGCGAAGCTCATTAAGAGTGGGACCAGAGCTTTGGTTTCTGGTTAAACATCAAGCACAAAATTATCGGTGATTAGCGCAGCTTGGTAGCGCATCTGGTTTGGGACCAGAGGGTCGGGAGTTCGAATCTCTCATCACCGACCACCTTCATAAAAGCCCCGTCAGCAATGACGGGGCTTTTTTGCTAATTACGACAATGTATTCGCATACGGAGGCAAAACCCCTAAACTGTTAACTAGAGGTATGCGAAGCCGCTGCTCATCTTATATAATCTTCACTAAAAATTAGCTACTCATCAAGCATGCATTGTTTGTTCTGTGCCGCAATTATGGTTCTGTGCTACTCGGCGATATCACTGGCGGAGCCTGGTCTTTTGGTAGTTCGCTATCCAGCGCCAGAGGCTGAAAGGGATCACCGCGGTGATTATTTTGTCGATGTTTTGCAGCTTGCTCTCGCGAACACACAAACCAGTCATGGTCCGTTTATCGTGCGCAGTAGCCCAACTAAAATGTTTCAAGAGCGCTCTATACAGCAGTTAAAGGCGAATAAAACCGTTGATGTGATTTGGACCATGAGCTCGCGAGAACGTGAAGCTGAGTTACTACCAATCCGGATCCCCTTGCTGAAGGGCCTGTTGGGCCAGCGTTTACTGATGATCCGCCGTGAAGATCTTGCTCGCTTCGAGAAAATTGATAATTTAAGCCAACTGGCAAGCTTACTTGCCGGGCAAGGACACGGGTGGCCAGACAGTCAAATATTAGCCTATAACAAGTTGCCTGTGGTCGAGGGTGCTACCTACCAAGGCCTGTTTGGGATGCTGGCGCGGCGGCGCTTCGATTATTTTCCTCGGGGCGTTAGTGAAATCGATAGTGAGTTGCAGACTTACTCGGAATTTAATTTTGTTGTCGAGCCAAGGTTACTGCTTAGCTATCGAGCGCCTATCTATTTTTTTGTTAACTCAGGCAATCGCCAACTGGCAGAGCGCATAGAGCAAGGCTTATTGCTAGCGATTGACAATGGCGACTTTGAGCGACTATTTACCAGCTATGGCTATGACAAGTTTGCTGAGCGGCTCAATGAACGTCGGGTATTGAAGCTGGATAACCCGTTTTTACACCCTAAAACCCTAGCCGAGGATAGCCCTCTCTGGTTGCATTTTTCATTGAATTAGCGACTGCTAAGTGGTCAGGGCGCGGCGTAGGCTTCGGCGGTTACGGTGACGCAGTGTTTGGCATAAGCAATGCCCCAGTAAGTTTTATGGTGAATGCTAATATTGGCTAACATCTGAGTATGGGGTTGAGCCTGTTTGGCCTGTTGCAGCGCAAGTTGGGTGCTTGGGCTTTGTTTTATTGGAAACAGGTATAAAGCGTAGGTTTGGCAATGTTCACCATAAGTTGGCCCTAATAATACCAACTGTCGTAGTTCGCCCTGGTAAAAACTGCGCTCAGCAAAAGAGCCATGATTGGCGGTAGAGCAGGCGCTAAGTTGCCCAAGCAAAACTATTGTGAGTATTTTGTTGGCTGTGGAAGAAAGCAGGGTGTTCTCCTTCTTATAAGGTGAATCAGTCGTCGTTTTGAAGGTGATTGTGTTTACGCTGAACCTTATTGTATACCAACCTAAGGGGCGCGACGCAGATTACGATTGTAGAGACACTAAATTTGTCTGAACGTGGCTATATTGCTTGCTTAAAGGCTGATATCAGTGGTGTAGAGATGGCGGGTCGGTAAATGACCGACTCGACGACCTTTGAGTAAGGCGATGTTGCTCACAAAATGATTGCTAAATGATTGATGTTTTTAGAACTATGCTAGCTTTGTTGGTCAAATCCACTATCGTGTCATGATTAGGCGCCTCGGTTCTATTTGCTTCTACAAATAGCGCATCGTAAGTTTCGGGCTGCGTTCACGATTCATTTATTTTAAAAATCATTGAGGAGTTGTATATGTCTTCTAGTCAGAATTCTTTGGGGAAAACGTTTACCCTTAAGAATGCTCAAGGCAGTGTGGCTATCATACTGACATGGGGGGCAACCCTTGCCAGTTTAAAAATCAGGCTCAGTAGCGGAGAGTTAAGGGAAGTGGTGTTAGGTTGTGACAGCCTACAAAATTATCAGCAGCAAGGCGCTTATTTAGGCGCAACTGTGGGGCGCTATGCAAATCGAATTAAGCTGGCAAAAATCAATCATCAGGGTCAATCATATGCGTTAACGGCGAATCAAGGGCCGCATCAGTTACATGGGGCTAACGATTTGAGTCATCGTGATTGGCAGGGTGAGCAGTTGGCTGACAATAAGGCTCGTTTTAGTATTTTTTCGGCCGATGGAGAACAAGGCTACCCGGGTAACATGACCGCACAAGTGACCTACACCCTTGACGAAGAAAATCAGTTGCAACTAGATTACAGCGCTGAAGTCGACCAAGCCTGCCCTGTAAACCTTACTGATCATAGCTATTTTAATCTTAACGCTGAGCAAAGTAATATTTTGCAACATTATTTATTTATTGCCGCTGATTACTATCTTCCTGTGGATGCCGAAGGTATTCCTGTCGATGGCTTAAAAGAGGTGGCTGGTAGTGGTTTTGATTTTCGGCAAGCAAAGTCGATTGCCGCCGATTTGAATAAAGATCCAGATCAGCTGCTGGTTGGAGGCTATGACCATAGCTATTTATTGCAGTCTTCGGTGCGAAAAGAGGGAGGGGCTGTGGCTCGTTTAATTGCTGATGATGGCTCTTTGGCTTTGGAAGTCTATACTAATAAACCAGCAATCCAGTTATATACAGGAAATTTTTTAAGTGGTAACCCGGCACGTAATGGCAAGAGTTATGTTGCGCATAGCGGGGTAGCTTTGGAAACTCAGTTTCTTCCTGATTCGCCTAACCGTTCCGATTGGCCGCATCAAAGCTGTTGGTTAAATGCAGGCGAAAAATATGCTTACCAAACTTGTTATCGACTATATCAACCCAGCTGAATAGCTGTGTGTTGAATAAAAATAAACAGGATGTCGATATACTAGAACATGGTGTATGCTGCTGATTGGTTCATTAGCTTAAAGGTGTTTCAACATGAAGAAGTGGTGGGTAATGTGTATTGGTATATTCGCGCTGAGTTTTCCAGCGATGGCGGATGATTACCAAGCAACTATTCAGGATTTTAAAAAATCCGATAGAACAACTTCATTTTTTAACAATGCCTATGGCTATGCGGTATTTCCAACCATTGGCAAGGGAGGCATTGGCATTGGTGGTGCTTATGGTGAAGGAAAAGTCTATCGCGGTGGTCAAGCAACGGGCACCGTAAAAATGGGCCAAGTTACCATTGGATTTCAACTCGGTGGTCAAGCGTTTAGCCAAATTGTGTTTTTGCAAGACAAGCGAGCGTACGACGAATTTACCAGCGGTAGTTTTGAGTTTGGCGCGCAAGCCAGTGCCGTCGCGCTAACCCTTGGCGCATCGGCGCAAGCGGGTACTTCTGGTACTGGCGCAGCAGCAGGCAGTGAACAAGCCAAGGCCAATTATGTGAGTGGCTATGCGGTGTTTACCTTGGCAAAAGGTGGCTTAATGTATGAAGCGGCTATCGGCGGACAGAAGTTTAGTTTTACGGCAAACTAAGCGCAGCTTATTTATTTGAACTCACGGGCCCAAGGGCCCGTTTTTTATGGTTGCTGTCGGATGTTGTTGCTCAAATTTGCGTAACTTTTCGGCTTTTCAGTGCTCAGAGTACGAAACCAAAACGGAATGCCAAGCGATTATTCTCACGATGCTGTCTACGCAAATACAAACTTAAGCAGGTAGAAAGCCAAGCCAAACATCATTAGGCCGATCAGGCTATTAATCAGCTGCTGGGCACGCGGTTTTGCAAGTATTGGTGCCAGCTTTGCACCGAGTAAGGCGAGGCTGAAGAACCAAGCGAAAGAAGCACTGACCCCGCCAGCAACAAACATCGGGCGTTGCTCTGCGCTGATATTAGCGGCAAATCCACCCAAGATCACAATAGTATCGATATAGACGTGGGGGTTTAAAAAGGTGAAGGCGCAGCAGGCGAGAATGATCGCCTTTAACTCATGTTTTGCTTCGCCCTGATTCAAGCTATCTTCGGCTTGGTAGGCGCTGCGTAAACACTGGTAGCCGTAGACTAGCATGAATACCGCGCCCAAAATGCTAATGCTATAAAGCAGCCAAGGGTAAGCGTTAAAGAGTTGGGCACCGCCCCAAACCCCAAGGCTCATAAAAAAGATGTCGGCAAACGAGCACATAGTGGCCACCAAGATATGATGGCGTCGGCGGATCCCTTGGTTTAATACGAAGGCATTTTGCATGCCGATAGGCATGATCAGGCTGGCCATGAGGGTGAGTCCGGTAAAGTAAGTGCTGAACATGTATTGCCTTGCGTTATTAAAATATTACAGGACTATAACCAGCGCATCTGCTTTAATATAGCTAATAATTTTAATGGATAATTAAAATATCTAATGAGGGTAAATGGCTTCTACTGATTTTGATTACAAGCTGCTAAAAGCTTTGGATGCGGTCGTCTTGGAGCAGAGTTTTGAGCGGGCTGCGCAGCGTCTACACCTCACTCAGTCGGCGGTTTCGCAGCGGATTAAGTTATTGGAAAGTCAGCTGGGGCAACCGTTGTTGATCCGTGCTCAACCCTTACAACCCACGGCTTTAGGTCAACAACTATTAGGCCACTATCAACGAGTATTACAGCTTGAAACCGAATTAAGCCAACAGCTCAAGGTGGACGAGCAGGTTTTTCAGGCTATGCCTTTAGCGGTGAATGCCGATAGCTTGGCCAGTTGGTTAATTCCCGCCTTAAGACCTTTGTTGCAACGTACCCAAATCGAGCTAAATTTATATGTAGAAGATGAATCGCGCACTTGGCAAAGGATGCGTAGTGGCGAAGCGCTCGCCTGTATTACCAGCAAGGCGCAAGCAATCGCTGGAAGTGAAAGCCACTTTTTAGGGTATATGGAATATCTATGTGTGGCGACCCCCGATTTTATTCAACGTTATTTTTCCGATGGGGTTGATCAGCGTAGCCTTAGTCAGGCTCCAGCCATGTCTTTTGATCAACATGACGATATGCATATCCAGTTTTTGTTAGAGCACTTTGCTTTGCATCCAGGACAATATCCTTGCCATACGGTGCGTTCGTCGGAAGCGTTTATCGAGCTAGCACTGGCTGGTGGTGCCTATAGTTTGAATCCGCGCTTGCAGATGGAGCAACACCTTGCGGCGGGGCGTTTAGTCAACATTTTGCCCGACTTTCAGCTTAGGGTGCCGCTATACTGGCATCATTGGCAATTAGCGGGTAAGTTAATGAGACAGCTAAGTGAACAGATCCGTGCCTACACTCAGACTTGTTTACCACAATAGGCTTAGAGACTGGGTTTGAGCATTAATTTGTAACTGAACAAGGAAAGCCGATGAAGATAGTAATTGCGCCTGATTCGTTTAAAGAAAGCCTGAGTGCCATGGAAGCGGCAGAGCTGATTGAGCAAGGTTTTAAAGAGATTTTCCCTAATGCCGACTATCTGAAAGTGCCGCTTGCCGATGGTGGCGAAGGCACCGTGCAGGCGATGGTTGATGCCACAGGCGGACAAATCATGCCAGTTTTGGTGTCGGGTCCGCGTGGCAATCCGGTTGAGGCTTTCTTTGGCGTATTGGGTGATAAGCAGACCGCAGTGATTGAGATGGCTGCAGCCTCGGGTCTGCATCTGGTGGATCATGCGCTGCGTGACCCACGTAAGACTTCCAGCTATGGTACTGGAGAGCTGATTAGCGCCGCCCTCGATGCTGGTGCTACCAAGTTGATTATTGGTTTGGGTGGTAGTGCCACAAACGACGCTGGGGTGGGCATGCTACAAGCTTTGGGCGCTAATTTTCGCGACCGTTTTAACAAACCCTTAAAGCGTGGTGGTGGTGAGCTGATTGATCTCGCCAGCATCGACATTTCTGGTCTCGATCCCCGTTTGGCTAAGGTTGAAATAGAGGTGGCCTGTGATGTCGATAATCCACTCTGTGGTGAACATGGCGCCAGTGCTATTTTTGGCCCGCAGAAAGGTGCAACGCCAGAGGTTGTCAAGCAGCTTGATGCCGCCTTAGGTCGTTTTGCGGCAGTGGTGTTTAGTGAGTTTGGCATCGATATTATGCACACCGCTGGTAGTGGCGCTGCAGGCGGTATGGGGGCGGGATTGTTGGCCTTTATGCAAGCTCAGCTGCGTCCAGGGGTACAAATCGTGACCGAAGCTGTGGACTTAGCCAGTGCCATGGAAGGTGCTGATTTATTGATTACCGGTGAGGGGCGGATCGACAGTCAAACCATCGCGGGTAAAACCCCCTATGGTGCGGCGCAAATTGCGATGCAGTACCAGGTGCCGGTGATCGCCTTGGCTGGCGCGATGCTGCCCGGCTACGAAGTGGTGCATGAACATGGTATTAATGCGGTATTTTCCATCGTTCCGGGTACTTGTAGTTTGCCACAAGCACTTGCCGAGGCGGAATCCAACCTCTATGTATCTGCTCGTAACGTGGCTGCGACGCTGAGGCTGAGTCAACAAATGTTTGGCTAAGTGGCTAGTATTGGCTACAATAACTGTATAAACAAACAGGTATTGTAGCCCTTGCGTCTCTATATTGCAGAAAAACCCAGCCTCGCCCGCGCGATTGCTGCGGTATTACCCAAGCCTCAGCAAAAGCTAAATGGTTATATTCAGCTCGCCAACGGCGATTGTGTGACTTGGTGTATTGGCCATTTGTTGGAACAGGCAGAACCGGAGCACTACGATGCTCGTTTTAAGCAATGGCGTTTGGAGCATTTACCAATCTTTCCCGAGCAGTGGCACTGGCAAGCGAAATCGAAAACGGCGGCGCAACTGCGAGTGATTAAGGGCTTGATTAAACAGGCTAGTGAGTTGGTGCATGCTGGTGACCCCGATCGTGAAGGTCAGTTGTTGGTGGATTTAGTCATTGAGCACTGTAAGGCGAAGGTGGCTCTGAAGAAGTCCTGCCAGCGTTTACTGTTAAGCGACTTAAACCCTGCTGCGGTGAGTCGTGCCTTGAAACAACTAAAATTAAATCAAGAATTTGCCGCGCTCTCGACCTCGGCCTTAGCCCGTTCACGCGCCGATTGGTTGTATGGCATTAACTTAACTCGTGCCTATACCTTAAAAGGGCAACAGCAGGGCTACGGCGGGGTGCTGTCGGTGGGTCGAGTGCAAACTCCAATTTTAGGTTTGGTGGTGAGGCGTGATCAGGAAATTGCAAATTTTGTGAGTCGTCCTTTTTATCAAGTGGAGGCGAAGCTGCGCACCGAAAGCGGTGAGTTATTCAGCGCCTTTTGGCAGCCCAGCGAAGCCTGCAAACCCTATCAAGACGAAGAAGGACGTGTGCTCAGTCGTCCCCTTGCCGAGCACGTGGCGAAGCGGATCTGCGCTCAGGCTGCCTTCTTGCAAAGTTTAAAGCAGCAAGATAAACAACAAGCGCCGCCCTTGCCTTACAATCTTTCAAGTTTACAGATCGACGCCGCGAAGCGTTACGGCTATAGCGCTAAACAAGTTCTCGATATCTGTCAAAACTTATATGAACGGCATACGCTGATTACTTATCCTCGCTCCGATAGCCGCTATTTACCCAAGCAACATCATGCTGACGCGCCCAAGGTATTGGCGGCGATTAAAAATAATAGCAGTGACTTGGCCGATGCGGTTGACGATGCGGTGCCTCGTCGTCAAAGCAAAGCCTGGAATGACGCCAAGGTGGATGCGCATCACGCCATCATTCCCACCGAAAAGCGCTATCTGGCGCAAAATCTTGGCGAGGCAGAGCGACGGGTATATCAATTGATTGCGCGTCAATATATTGCTCAGTTTTACCCTCACTATCGTTATGCCCATAGCGAAGCGCTGATTCAGATTGCTGATGGGATGTTTAAAGCCAGCGCCAATCAGCTGTTAGAGCTTGGTTGGAAGAGTCTCTTTCCCAAGAAAAAAAATACTGAAGATGAGCCGTTATTACCGCCCTTAACTCAGGGGCAAGCGCTGCACTGTATCGAGGGTGTGGTGCTCGATAAACAAACGCAGCCGCCTAAGGCTTACACTGATGCTAGCCTACTGGCGGCGATGACTGGAATTGCGCGGTATGTGCAAGATCCGGCCTTAAAAGCAGTGCTCAAAGAAACCGATGGTTTAGGTACCGAAGCGACTCGGGCGGGAATTATTGAACTGTTATTTAAGCGCGGTTTTTTACAGCGTCAGGCTAAACAAATTCATGCCAGCGACAGTGGCAAGGCTCTGGTTATGGCTTTGCCTGAGTTATGTACCTGGCCGGATATGACAGCTCATTGGGAAATGCAGCTCAATGGTATTAGCCAACGTAATCAAAGTTATCAGGGCTTTATGCAAGGTATGCAAGCGCAGTTAAGTGATTTGGTTAAGCACAGTGCCAGCATTAATGCGCAAGCCTTTGTCGGCTTAGTCAAACCCGCAGCTAAAGGAGCGGCTAGAAGGGGAAAGCGAAGCCATTACCGGAAGAAGGTGGCGGCAAAATGAGTTTACAATTGGGCTCTTGTTACACTGATGGTGATGTGAAAAC
Source organism: Agarivorans sp. QJM3NY_30 (assembly GCF_050870855.2). Taxonomy (GTDB): domain Bacteria; phylum Pseudomonadota; class Gammaproteobacteria; order Enterobacterales; family Celerinatantimonadaceae; genus Agarivorans. The sequence continues at coordinate 373,507 of NZ_CP194038.2, forward strand.
TAGCTCTTTCGTGGAGGATGTTAGCTTGTGGGAGCTTTGTTTGGCAAATAAAATGGCCAATACTGATGGTTGGCCATTTTATTCTCTTACACCATAAATTAAGACTTGAGTTTAAATTGCTGAATTAGATTATTCAGTTCTCGAGATTCGCTAGAGAGTTCGTTGGATGCATTGGCACAACTCTCCGAATTATTGCTATTTTGATGGGTTACCTCGTCGATTTGATTAATCCCCAGACTGACTTGCTCGGCGCCTGAGGCCTGCTCGTTGGCCGCTTGGGCAATTTCATTCACCAATACCGCCACTTCGCCAGCATCTTTTACAATTGCATCTAAGGCGCTGCCAGTTTGATGAGACAGTTCAATCCCGCGCTGGGTGTGTTTGGCTGAAGTATCGATTAATATCGCGGTTTGCTGTACCGCTTCGGCACTGCGTGCGGCCAGCTGACGCACTTCGTCTGCGACCACCGCAAATCCTCGTCCCTGCTCGCCCGCTCGCGCAGCTTCAATGGCCGCATTTAAGGCCAGCAAATTGGTTTGTTCTGCAATTGACTCAATGGTGTCGATGATGTTGTTGATCTCATTGCCTGAGTTTTCGATGTCTTTCATGGCACCTTGTAGCTCGGTCATCAGTTGGTTGCCAGAGCTGGCTGAGTTAACCGATTGCACTGACAGTTGATTGGCTCGGTCCGCGTTGCCTGAACTTTGACGGATTTGAGCAGCAATTTCGGTGATTGTGGCGCTAATTTCGGTGACCGCAGAGGCGGATTGTGTAGCGCCACTGGCTAAATCATGACTCAGATCTGAAACTTTACCGGCATTGTCGCCAATGACTTCAGAACGTTGTCGGATCTGACCTACCAGTTGGTTCAGGTCACCGACCATTTGCACTAAAGCCTTACCTAATTGGTCTTGCTCAGAAGCGAGTGTGACCTCGAGATCTAAGTCACCTTTGGCAATTCGCTCAGCGATTACCACCTGGTGTTGCAAACTATCGGCCATGTTATCTAGGGCCATCGACAGCTGGCCAGTTTCATCGGCACTGTTAAAATTTAAGCGCTGCTTAAAGTTACCTTTGGCAATCGACTGAGCCATTTCAACGGCTTTTAAGATCGGTTGAGTCAATTTTTTCGCCATAGCAATCAGGACGAAGATGGCAAGTAGTGAAATGATTAAACCCGCGCCGACTTGCCAATTTATATCGCTGAGGTTGTTATCGGAAAGCGTTTTGGATAGCGCATGAACCTCGGCCAACACCAAGTCTTTGTCGATGGTGATTACGATAGCCCATTGAACGCCAGTTTGGCCTAAGGTAATCGGCGCATAGACTTGTAAGCTATTATCCGCTTCGATTGTATTAATGGTTAACTTACCGGATTGGATGGTTGAGATAACTTGTTGGCTATTCAGGCCTGAAACATTGGAGATCGATTGACCAACGTACTTTGGCTGACGACTGTTGGCAATAAATAAGCCCTGTGCGGAAATAATCGAAACCTTGGAATTTCCTTGATAAATCTGTTTGGAGACTTGTTCGCTAAGCTGTTGCACAAAGCTCAAGTCGTAGTCTGCGCCAACTACGCCAAGAAATTGGCCATTAGCGCTGATTGGTACCGACAGCGTCGCGAGCCAGATATTTTTGCCCTGTACGATGTAAGGTAATGGTGCGGTGACCGTTTCATGGCGTTGATTTTTGGGCACCTGATACCAAGCGCCTTTGACGACGCCATTAGGATGTTGGGCTAGCGAATCGTATTCAACCAAGGATTGAATCTCAGTTTTGCCAGAATGATCACGGGTCCAATAAGGGGTGAAGCGTCCGGTTTGAGCGTTGTTACCGTCTTCCCCATTTTTAAATAACTGATCGTTTCCATCAAATGCATCGGGCTCCCAGCAACTATAAGTACCATTTAAGTCGGGGTTACTTTTTAAGACTTCCAATAATATGTCGTTAAATACGGGGCGATCTATGGTGGTGGTGTGATGAGACATATCATCGGATTTGGCGGCAGAGGCGGCGTTCGCTAAAGCTCTAGCTGCGCTTAATCCTTCTTCTAAGCGGCGGCTGACTGATTCTGCATAGTTTGATGCCGTTGCGCCGAGCTGCTTTAGGGCGGCATCTTCCACTAAGGCTGAGACTTTTTTTGATACTAATTGCTGAGATGAAGATGCTGAATAGACACTCAGTGCGACTAAGATCCCTGCCGAGATTAATAAGCAGGAACCAGCAACGAGTGCAATTTTTGATTGAATCGATTGTAATTTCATAAAAAAATAGCCTATATCCATGATCAATAATAAACCGAATATGCGAGCGGTTTAATCCATTTAATTAAAGCTGTGGGCTTTAAGCCTATTGGTCTTTCGAGATCCATTTTTGTTCGAGATAAGAGCGATTTCATCACTCAGATGAGTATGTCTAGAGTTCAGTCAGTATTGCTCAAGCCTTTCTTTATAAGAAAGCTGTAACGCAACTTCTTGTCGAACTTTAGCTAGTGTTTATCGTTACTTTAGAAGGCTTTACAGAGCTTACTGGATGGCCTAACTATGCCTTTACCAACGCAACAATTTACAAAGATAAATAGACCTAGTCATAAGCTTCGTTTGGTGTACTTTGCTTAGCCGAATGAGTAAATTAATGTCAGGTTTACTTCAGGTAGTCGAACTCCTGTTCGCTTATTTATTGAGCCCAGAATATCTATGATTGATAGGCCCTCCTTATTTTTGATTAATGTCCATATTTATTTAAGTAAATATACTTTTAGTCGGCGGCTACAAAATAAATTAAATTTTTTATATCTTTTTGTGGATGAATTTATTGTATTTATCTCGCCTTGTAATCAAATCACCTAATATTTCGAATATTCCCTATGAACGATGATAATAATTTTTGGCTTATATATTTGGGTGAATCGGTTCATCATTTGGTAATGAACGTTTTATAGCTTGATAAATGTAGAAGCTAAGTATCTTAACAAAAACCAAAATATTAATGATTTTAACTATATCTATATTTTTTTAACTCGCCAACCCCCCTCTTCGTTTCTAAGTACGCCTATCTTTGCTTTTCATCAGCGGCCTTAACTTATTTGTATAGAAAACACATAATTAATGACGATTTTGTTTTTATAATGAAGTGGATAATAGGCATCAAGCAAGTTAAATCAGGCTTGATTTATAATTATTGAGTCAAGTTAATTTTAATGTAATTCATTGTTTTTATTTGATTTTTTATTTATTTGTAATTGATTTTTTTAATCGTTACATTAATTTATTCGCGTGGAAGTATTCTTTCACTTGTATGCTGCACTTAGTTTATATAAATATATAATGTAAACTTATCGATACAGGTGAGTTGCTAGTTAATTGTTTTTACTAGTTCTTGTGAGTGCTCGAATGATTTTTTATTTGCTGTTTGTTTTATTTTTAGTTCGGTTTATAGGTTTTTAATTTCTTACTGGTTGGTATTTAATTGTTGGATCTAATTTCGCTATTGAATCTAAATTGACTGCGTTGTTTCCTAAAATAATTTATCACTATCAGATGCATCTAAATGACGCTGAATCCTCACTCTCATTGGCCACTTCAGTGGCGTTGTTGGTCAACTCCCAGCTTAAGGCGCAGCCATCCTAGGCTGTTCCGCTATTTAGCCAGTTAACTGACGAACAGGCATATCTAGACTCGTCATTCTGTTTACCGCCCCTACACTTGCCATCATTTCTCCCACTTGCGTATTGTAATGACACAAGCTCTGTTTTCCACTTAGCAGCCGTGTGTAACGGTGCATCGCCGTCTCGGATAATGAGCGCTCATAGTAGCCCGATTGGTTTTTCCACTCTTCAGCATTTCATTCTTTAGCGCTTTAAGCTCTTGACTACAAGGGGGGGGCTTTCTTCCCTGCAACTGGCGTTTTTGCTTGCGGGATGGCAGGAATAACGCCTTTGCGTTTCAATCGCGTATAACAGTGCTTGGTCGCATCGACACCATCTGCTGAGACTTGGATTATTTTACGACGAAGCGGATTTGAGAGTGTCGATAAACGTTGCCATCATGCTCTGAATTGAGCGAAGCCACCATGCTCACCACTTCATGTGTATCTGCATCGACAGCAAGATGAACTTTACGCCATATTCGGCGCTTTTCCTTTCCATGCTTGCGAACCCTCGATTCGCCTTCAGCAAACACTTTTAGGTCCGTTGAATCAATCACGAGGAGGTTAATTGGGCCTCTATTGCGTCAGCGATAGCTCACATTCACGGTTTTTGTTGGTTTACGAATACAGCTGTAGTCAGGTGATTGAAGGTCGACATTCATCAGTAGGAATATAGAGTTGATAAGGCCTACCAAGGTGCCAAGCGGAAGCTTAAACATAGTTTCTATCATCAGTGCAGTGCAGTGCATGCCGTGCCGATGGCGGTATTACTATCGGTGTCGCCGCGATCTCGACGACCAGTTGCGTGTTGACTCATTCAGCCAACAGTAATTGAACCTCACTAGGTTAAGGCCATGTTGTATTGCTTCCAGTTAATGATGTTGCTTTTTACTTTGTCTATGGCACGACCTAAATGTAGCGGCTTAACGATTAGATCGCGGAAAGCCCGAAAGGTTCATTCTAATTTAGGCAACAACGCCGTTTGTCATCTCTGGCTAGGATTTGACTGGTCGTTCGATATTAGGCTGGTTGATTTTGAAGAATTATCAGTTGAGACCGTCTTTGATGTAGGGAGCATAAACCGTCACAGGCGTGATATGAAACCTGCTGAACGGCAGTGTATGCGTCGTCTGGTTTTGGCCTCCGTTTACGTTATCCATCAGTTAAAAGTGATGGGCATTTCTCTTCGGCTACCGATAAAAATACCCGGTAAACCGGGTATTGATGAGTCGTGGACGACCGCTTAGTTCACTAATCCATGGTTGGCATTACAAACGTGCTGCTATGTTGCTCTAAACGGACGCTAGTTGGCCAACGACTGGTAACTGTTTTCATACGGGTATAAAAGCGCACTCCGTCGTTGCCGTGGACATTGAGCGGCCCAAAAATAGAGCGCTTCCAGCCCCCGAAACTGTGGAAGGCCATCGGTACTGGAATGGGCACATTCACGCCGATCATCCCGACTTGAACATCTTCACTAAACTGACGGGCGGTCTCACCATCACGGGTAAAGATAGCGGTGCCATTGCCGTACTCATGACGATTGATTAGGGCCAGAGCAGTGTCGTAATCGCTGACACGCACAATTGCCAGTACCGGACCAAAAATTTCTTCTTGATAGAGGGTCATCTCCGGGGTGACCTGATCGATCAGAGTTGGGCCCACAAAATAACCAGCCTCGTGACCAGCTACGCTGAAGTTTCGACCGTCTACCACAATGCTTGCCCCTTGGCTTTCCCCTGAGCTGATATATTGATAGATCTTCTGCTTATGTGGTTCGGAAATCACCGGCCCCATGTCGTTTTCTGGTCCATCGACAATGCCCGGTCCAACTCGCATCTGGGCGATTTTATGTTGCAGGTTTTCAAGCAAGGCATCACCAATTTCATCGCCAACTACAACCGCCACTGACAGGGCCATGCAGCGCTCACCTGCGGCGCCAAAAGCGGCTCCCATGATGGCACTCGCTGCCATTTCCAGATCGGCATCGGGCATCAAGATACAGTGATTTTTGGCGCCGCCTAAGGCCTGACAACGTTTACCATGGGCAGATGCGGTAGCGTAAATATATTCGGCTATCGGGGTGGAACCAACAAAGCTGACCGCTTGCACGCGAGGGTCGCTTAATAGCACATCGACCGCTTGTTTGTCGCCGTTGACTACATTAAACACGCCATCGGGGAGTCCCGCCTCTTTGAGCAGTTCTGCCATGATCAGGCTGAGTGAGGGATCTTTTTCCGAAGGCTTTAGTACAAAGCTATTACCGGTTGCCAGTGCGATCGGGAACATCCACATCGGCACCATTGCGGGGAAGTTGAATGGTGTAATCCCGACGCAAACTCCCAGCGGCTGCATTAAGGAATGACTATCCACACCCGTTCCGACATTGGCAGAGTGTTCGCCTTTTTGTAAATGTGGAATACCACAAGCAAATTCAACCACCTCTAAACCCCGAGTGACTTCGCCGACGGCATCGGAGTATATTTTACCGTGTTCATTGGAGATCACGCGAGCTAGGCGATCGATGTTTTGTTCCAGTAAGCCTTTAAATTTGAACATCACTCGAGAGCGTTTTAAAGGCGAAGTTTTGGCCCACGCAGGAAAGGCATTTTCGGCAGCGGCAATCGCTTCTCTAGTTTCTTCCGCACTGCTTAAGGCGACTTGTTTAGTCTGCTCGCCAGTCGCGGGATTGTAGATAGCAGCCAAGCGCTGACTGCGAGTTTCACGGATTTGACCGTGGATAAAATTCTGAACGGTTTCCATTATTAATCCTTAGTTGGCCCTAGTGATTGAATAAGCCAGCATCAGCGGCCATTTGATTGAGATTTTTGTAACCCAACTTGGCGTAGGTGAGGGGATGCGCAATGGCAGGATCTTGTTCTGCTTCGACCACCAGCCAGCCTTGATATTGATGTGCAGCCAAGACTTGCAGAATCGGCGGATAGTCCACACCACCGTCTCCAGGAACGGTAAAAACACCATCTAGGACCGCGTCAAGAAAGCTGGTTTTACGGTTTTTAACATCAGCGAGGATATCCAGACGAATGTCTTTGGTATGGACATGATTGATCCGATGGGCCCATTTTTTAGCGACTTTCAGCGGGTCGTCACCAGCAAACACAAGATGACCAGTATCCAGCAATAAGCCGACTTCATCCCCGGTGTGTTGCATTAGTTGGTCGATATCTGCGGCTGATTCAATCACCGTTCCCATATGATGGTGATAGGCAACCTGAACCCCCTGGCTTCGGGTGTAGCGTGCAAATTCGGTGAGCTTCTTACCATAGTCCTGCCATTGCTCGGCTGGGAATTGCGGACGAAGGTGGACAGGGGTGTCCTGTTTACCGTGGATACAGTGGGTGACCTCGGCAAATACCATCACCTTGGCTCCGAGTTCGCGAAGTAAGGTGAGATGGTCTTGAACTGCCTCAATTTCTTGCTCCACGCTACGGCTTAGCAGCTCTCCCGAATACCACCCCGAGACTAATTGAAGCTGGTGTTGAGCAAGAATGGGGCCTAATACACTGGCTTCACGAGGGAATTTATTTCCCAACTCAAATCCACTGAAACCAGCTAATACACCTTCTGAGAGGCAAGTTTCTAAGGGGGTTTCGGCACCTAAAGACGGTAGATCATCATTGGTCCAGGTGAGTGGGTTAATTCCAATTTGTACGGTCATTATTGCTGCCCTCCTATTAAATTATTTGACGTTGTTTTGCTGCTTCATAGCGTTGACGTGCGGCGCGAACGGGTTCGCGAACCGAGACTTCCGGTATCGCCACTTCCCACCAGGAACCGCCCGATTCCGTGGTGCTAAGTGGATCGGTGTCCAAGCTAATCACATAGCTGATGGGAGAAGCCTTCGCGCGCTGTAAAGCTTGTTCAAGCGCTGAAATGTTGGTCACTTGCTCAGCCTGTGCACCTAACGAACGGGCATGCGCCGCAAAATCGGTTTTTGGGGCACCCTGTTCGACGCTATTACAATCTTGCAGTAGATTATTAAACCCGGCGCCGCCACAAGCTTGTTGTAAACGGTTGATACAGCCATAACCGCGATTATCAAGAACCACAATAATCAGCTTCTGCCCCAGCATCACCGAAGTGGCAATTTCAGAATTAAGCATTAGGTAAGAGCCGTCGCCGACCATCACAAAGATTTCCGATTCTGGTTTTGCCATTTTAACCCCAAGACCCCCGGCAATTTCGTAGCCCATACAAGAGAAGCCATATTCGAGGTGATAACCTTTGTCGTAGCGGGTACGCCATAGCTTATGCAGTTCACCGGGTAAGCCACCGGCGGCACATACCACGATATCTTGCTCGCCAGCGCTGCGGTTCACCGCCCCAATAACTTCTGCATCGGTAGGCAGAGAGCTGTGGCGATCGGTCATGGCAATCGATACGGTTTGATTCCATTGCTGACGGTACTGTTCGGCTTGGTCGCGCCAGTCGGCAGTGCTGCTCCAACCGTCTAATGCCGTATGTAGCAGCGGTAGAACCCGTTTAGCATCTGCAACCAAGGCTTGGCTGTAATGTTTGCTGGCGTCGAAGCCGTTGATATTAATGGATATGATGCGAGCATCGGCCTTGAACAAGGCCCGCGAACTAGAGGTAAAGTCTTGCAAACGGGTGCCAACAGCAATCACCACGTCGGCTTCTTTGGCCAGGTGGTTGACGGCTTCGGAACCAGTGACGCCAATCGCCCCCAGATTGCAGACGTGATCCCAAGGTAAAGCACCCTTACCTGCCTGGGTTTCACCAACTGGCAGCTGATAAGCTTCGACAAAGGCTTTAAATTCGGCGGTGGCTTCGGAGTAGTGAATCCCTCCTCCTGCGATCACCAGTGGTTGCTTGGCCTGTTGTAGCAACGCCACTGCTTGGGCTAGTTCAAATTCGTCGGCTCCCATGCGGCGAACATGATGAATTTTCTCGGCAAAGAAATGCTCGGGGTAGTCAAAGGCCATGGTTTGCACATCTTGTGGTAGCGCCAAGGTGACTGGTCCACATTCGACCGGATCGGTGAGTACTCGCATCGCTTGCGGTAAGCTGTTGAGCAATTGTTCTGGCCGGGTGATGCGATCGAAAAAACGACTGACCGGTTTGAAGCAATCGTTGGGCGTGATGGTGGCATCGCTCCAGTTTTCGATTTGCTGTAATACCGGATCGGGTTCGCGAGTGGCAAAGGTATCACCCGGTAACAGTAAAATAGGCAGCCGATTTACATGGGCGAGAGCGGCTGCGGTGACCATATTCAGAGCCCCTGGACCGACCGAACTGGTTGCGGCCATCATGCGTCGGCGATTATTCGCTTTAGCAAAAGCGATGGCACTGTGGGCCATCGCCTGTTCATTATGGGCTCGATAAGTTGGTAAGCTGTCGTTGACGTGATACAGGGCTTCGCCTAGTCCGGCGACATTACCGTGGCCAAAAATGGCAAATACCCCGTGGAAAATCGCTTGAATTTCACCGTCAATCTCAACTTTCTGTGCCTGCATAAACTTCACCAAGGCTTGAGCCATGGTTAAACGCACGGTTTTTGCTGTTGTCATCTGAATTTCCTCTTAGCCGCGTTCACGCCACATGCGTATTAGGCTATGGTAATTGCGTTTGATCTGTTGGTTCAGTTGTTGGGCGCCAATTTCCCCCGCCAGCCAAGCTTGTGCAGGCTTGCCAAAAATGGTGCGCCCCACCGCAAAGCCTTTAACTAGTTTGCTGGGTGCGGCTTGATTAAAGCCTGCTCGTAATTCTTCTTCGGGTGCATCTAGACCAAGTAGGACCACCCCGTGACAGTGGGGATCGCGTTCTGCGATGAGCGTTTCAATTTGTCGCCAGCTATCGCTTTGCATGGGTGGAAGTTTCCACCAATCTGGTTTCACTCCCAAGTTATAGAAGCGCTGCATGGCGCGCAGGTACAGCGAGTCGTTACGAGCCATATCGGCGGGTAGAATGACTTCTAACAGCATTTCATGGCCCGATTGACAACAGGCGGCGTACACCTCTTGGATCTGCTTCTCCTGTGCGAGGCGCAGTGGGTGGGCATCTTCTGGATGAAAGAACACTAAACATTTTACGATGTGCTCCAGCGGCCATTCGATGAGTTGTGAACCAATATTGCCGTGTTCCATCGCCAGTGGTCGTGAACCTGGAAGCTCTACCGGTCTGGCAATCCACCAGTCGCTTCCGGTGACTTCATTTAATACCCTTTGACCAAAGCGGCTATCACATAGAATGCCTGCTTTTCCTTGTAGCTCTGCTTCTGCGGTAACTTCTTGGCAAGCTTTAAAAATCAATTGCTTTAGGGGAGCAATAAGGCTGAGGTCGGCACCTGCTTCACGCGCCATTTCGACAAACTGGATCCGGTGATCAAAGGCCAATATGCATAACTCTCCCCAGCTTCTATCGCGGGTAGTGACGCGGTGGAGATGGTTTAAGTGTGGATCTAAATCTGGACGTGGCACTACTGCGGCACGCGACAGATAATCATCGAGCTCTTCTTTACTAGGCATCGCTGGCGCGCAACCGTGGCGTGACACCACTAAGGCACCGCAGGCATTGGCGTAAGCGCCCGCTTGTTGCCAGCTTTCATCATTTAGGTAACCGCGTAATAAGCCGGACATAAAGGCATCGCCAGCGCCAAGTACGTTTAATACATCCACTTGTACGCCTAAGGCGTTAATACCTGCATCTAGATTGTTGGGGATAGCTTCGGTAAATATTGAGCACCCCAAGGTTCCGCGTTTGCAAACAAGCGTTGCATTGGATACTTCACGGACGCTTGTTAACGCGCTAAGGGTGTCGGTTGACCCTCCGGCAATATGGATCTCTTCCTCTGTCCCGACAATCAGGTCGAATAAACCTAATACCTCTTGTAATTGGCGGGTAACTTCCGTTGATTGGATAAAGCGTGTCTCTCCATCACCCAGTGATGTAAGGCCCCAAAGCACCGGTCGATAATCAATATCCAGTGCGGTTTTTACGCCGTGTTTACGCGCATATTTGAGAGCGGTTATTACGGCTTCGCGTGTGTTTGGGTGAGACAGGTGAGTCCCGGTAATTGCTAAGCATCGGGCGGAGGCAATATAGCCTTCGTCGACATCATCTGCACGAATCGCCATATCGGCGCAGTTATCACGATAGAAAATGAGCGGGAAGGTGTCTTCATCTTTAATACCCAAAATAACTAGTGCTGTGAGGCGTTCTTTATCGGTGATAAGGTGACTGGTATCAACGCCCACACGCTGTAGTTCTTCACGTAAGAAACGTCCCATGTGTTCATCACCAACCCGTGCGAACATTGAAGACTTCAGTCCTTGGCGGGCGGTCCCATAGGCGACATTCCCGGAAGATCCGCCTAAGTATTTGGAAAAAGAGCCCATATCTTCCAAACGTGCGCCTATTTGTTGACCATAGAAGTCAACCGCCACTCGCCCCATACAAATCAGATCAAGCTTCTTATCAAGAGCCTTCATTGTTTCGTCACTCCTTAAAAACGTGTTGGTTTCTCACCTAGGATACTTAGCTAGCATCCGCTTTATCTTACACCCTATATGAAATATATATTTCGAATCAAAGTCAATGCGAAATATTTAATCTGAAGTGTGATCGGTGATCTGTTTTTCGTTCATTACCATAAAATCGAAGGGCAAATGATTTCATTTTTGACTCGCAATTATCGCTTAAAACGAGACTTTAATAAGTGGAATGAAAATTCCACAAAGACTTATCGGTAACAATAATAAATCCTCGCAATTACTATTTACCACTTTAAATTAATTAAAATCAATTAGTTAGTTGTTATTTTTAAAATAGAATATAAATTTCAATGAGACCAGCTTAACACTTTTAACAATTAAGAAACATTGGGGCTGGTTATATTTACAACATCATTTTATAGTTCAATACCAAGGGCAAATAATTACTATTCAAGACTTTCGGCAAGGCTTTTACTAGCTTATACGCCATAAGAATTGAAATTTTTGTATGAAATACAGGACGTTCTATCGTTCAATGTGAAATGAAAATTTCATTTTGAGTCCTGATGGTTGATCAATAACAAAGGAGATATTCATGCCATCATTTAAACAATACCTCACCCGGGGGCTTAGTCCCGTGAGACAACTCATGACAATGAGCTTCTCTATGCTTAAAGGTGTTTTGGTTGTCGCAGGCTTTTTGCTGCTGACGGCTTGTGGTCAAGAAGAGGCGAAAAGTGATGTCACCCGGATCGGTGTGGCGATCCCTAATTTTGACGATACCTTCATGGTGTATATGAAAGATGCCATGGACAAATATGCTAAGCAGCAAAATGGAAAAGTTGAACTGTTGTTTGTTGATGCGAAGGAAGACACCGCCAAACAATTGGGTCAGGTTGAAAACTTTATTGTTCAGAAAATGGATGCGATTGTCTTAGTGCCAGTGAACACCGAAGCAACGCAGCCGATGACTGATAGCATCGTGAAGGCGGGTATTAAACTGGTTTATTTGAATCGTCGTCCGTCTTACCTCCCGCAAGGAGTGTCTTATGTGGGATCCGAAGAGTTGAAGTTTGGTGAAACTCAAGCAGCCTATGCCGCGAAAGCTAAAGAAGGTGGCAATGTTGGGATCTTAATGGGGATGTTGACTCAAGAAGCGGCGATTATGCGAACCAAGGGTGTCGAAGATTATTTCGCCGATAAACCTAAGTTTAAGGTGGTACGTAAACAAACCGGTTTATGGCAGCGTACCCAAGGGATGTCGGTCATGGAAAACTGGCTGAATTCTGGCGATAAGCTCGACATCATTTTAGCCAACAATGATGACATGGCTTTGGGTGCCATTCAGGCCTTGCAAGCCGCCGGTAAACTTGATGACACATTAGTGGTTGGTGTTGATGCAACACCCGATGGTTTGACGGCGGTTAAAAGTGGTGCGTTGAATGCCACGGTATTCCAAGACGGTTCGGGTCAAGCCCGTGCGGCGATTGATACTGCGGTTGATGCTGTAAAAGGGAAACCGCATGAGCAGATTACTTGGATCCCAGCAGAACTCGTCACCAAAGATAATTTGGCTGCCTTTGAAGCCAAACATAAAAGCTAAATTGTGCGTCGCAAACGCTCACGTGATACCAATCTAGACAAGTCAATGTTTAAAGCGCGCAGCGGCTTGTTTAGCTTGGTCACACGCTAGTCATTTATGTTGTGGCTCTATTCCATGTTTCTATAGTTGCTGTGGTGGAGCCCTTTGGGGAGTATTCAATATGAGTCAAGTTTTACTCGAAATGCGTGGTATCACCAAGAGTTTTCCGGGTGTCAAAGCATTAGACAATGTTCGGTTGACCTTAAGAGAAGGTCGCGTTATGGCCTTGATGGGAGAAAATGGCGCTGGTAAATCCACACTGATGAAGGTGATGTTTGGTATTTATCAACGCGATAGTGGCAACATTTTTTATCGAGGAAAAGCGGTTGAATTTTCTGGGGCTAAAGATGCCTTAGAAGCTGGGGTTTCGATGATTCATCAGGAATTATCGCCGATCCTCCACCGTAGTATTGCTGAAAACATATGGTTAGGACGAGAGCCGTTAAAAGGCCCGTTAAAACTGATTGACCATCCAAAAATGTATCGTGATACAGAAGCCTTGTTGGAAAAACTCGATCTTCATTTAGACCCAAGAACGCCGATGGTCGATCTGACGGTGGCCACCATACAAATGGTGGAGATTGCCAAGGCCATTTCCTACAACTCAGAGATTATCATTATGGATGAACCGACTTCGGCGCTGACCGATAAAGAAGTCGCTCACCTATTTAAGATCATCGATATGCTGAAGTCTCGAGCTTGTGCGGTGGTTTATATTAGCCACAAAATGGATGAGATTTTTCGTATTTGCGATGATATCACGGTGTTTCGTGACGGGTGCTTTATCGGTGAACGTGAGGCCAAAGACACGAATAATGACGAATTGGTGCAAATGATGGTGGGGCGAGATCTGGGGGATGTTTTTCCACCACCAACCGCTAAACCGGGCAAAACTCGCTTAGAAGTGCGTGATCTGACGGTTAAAGGTTCATTTGAGAGTGTTAGCTTTGATCTTCGTGAGGGAGAGATCCTCGGGATCGCAGGATTAGTTGGCGCGGGACGAACCGAGCTAATTGAAACCTTGTTTGGGGTGCGTCAAAAAGATGCGGGCTTGATTCGTATCAATGGCAACGAGGTGGATATTAAAACACCGCAAGATGCGATTCGCCATAAAATGGCATTTTTGACCGAAGATCGACGCCAATCGGGCTTGTACCTGATGCTGGATATCTTTGCCAATACCTCGATTGCCCACCTCGATGCCTACCGTAACAAAGTAGTGAATGTCTTAGATGTTCGGAAAATGCGTACCGACAGTGCCGAGCATTGTAAGAAGCTCAAGGTTAAAACCCCTGATATGCATGAAACCATCGATAACCTCAGTGGTGGAAATCAACAAAAAGTATTGCTGGCGCGTTGGATGCTGACCAAGCCGGACATTTTGTTTCTTGATGAACCGACTCGCGGTATCGATGTTGGTGCGAAATCAGAAATTTACAAATTAATGCGCTTACTAACGGGAATGGGGAAGAGCCTGGTGATGATCTCATCCGAACTGCCAGAAGTGATGGGGATGAGTGATCATATTCTGGTGATGCATGAAGGTCAGCTTAAAGGTGCCGTCGCAGGTTCTGATGCCTCCCAACAAAAAATTATGACGATGGCGCTGAGCTAGCTTTCAGAGTGTGAAAAGAAAGCTAAGTAGCTAGAAAAACTATTTAAGGAATAGAGTGATGATTGCGAAACTGCTTAAGGCGAGCCCCAGTGTTGAGGCGTCGAACAACAATATGAAACGTTTTGTTTCTAAGTACGCGATTTATGTCGTCTTTGTCGCCATGTGTATCGTGATGTCGATTTTATCACCGGTGTTTCTTTCGGTTGCTAATTTATTGAACGTTGCGACTCAGATGGCCAGTGTTGGTCTGTTGGCCTTGGGTGTGACAATTATTATTATCACCCGCGGCATCGACCTTTCTTCGGGATCTGTTTTGGCGGTGGCTGCGGTGGTGTCTGCCAGTATGGCGCAAACTATCGATTGGGGGATGCGGATGTATCCTAATATGCCGGAACTGCCGGTTATTGTTCCAATTCTAGCGGCATTAGCGGTCGGCGCAGTGTGTGGTTACATTAATGGTGCCTTGATTGCCTATACCAGGCTCCCGCCCTTTATTGCGACTTTGGGGATGATGATCGTTGCTCGTGGCGCTGCGCTGTTGTATTCCGATGGCCGCCCGATTAGCAGCCTGACAAGTTCCTACCAATGGATTGGCCAGGGGAATATTCTAGGAGTCCCGGTACCGATCCTGATTTTCATTGCACTTGCAGTGTTATCCTACATTTTGTTGAACTATACCCGATTTGGTAAGTACGCTTACGCGATTGGTGGCAACGAGACTGCCGCTTATGTATCGGGTATTAATGTCACAAAGTACAAGATTTTGGTGTATACCTATGCCGGCACGCTGGCAGGGATTGCGGCTTTGATCCTCTCTGCTCGCATTAACTCGGGTCAACCGGGTTTAGGGGTGATGTACGAGCTAGACGCGATTGCGGCTGCGACGGTTGGTGGTGTTTCTCATGCCGGTGGTATTGGTACTATTCAGGGAACTATTATCGGAACCATGATAATGGGGGTTTTACAAAACGGTCTCGATTTGCTGAATATCTCCGCATATTGGCAGCAAATTGTTAAAGGCTTGGTGATCATTGGTGCCGTTATGTTTGATATGAAACGTCACCGTAAGGGACACTAAGTTCTGTCGGTATCTAAGTGAGATGATGTAGGATCAGTTTGATGGCAATGATCCTACATTCGTTCCGATAATCGATAATCGATAATTGAGCTGCTATTCTATTCCGTCTCATCGCTCTCTTTGTTGTTTCAATCCATTCCTTATATCAAACACATTTCGAAACAAAAATTTCATTTACTTTTGGTATACGGTATATTTACGGAAAATGTATTTCAATTTTTAGTTCAGGAGAGTCTAATGAAAGCTGCCGATTCGCTGAGTGAACTGCAGGAACATATTCGTCATAATTACGCGGATCTGAGTAAACGTCTCCAGCAAGTTGCTAAGTATATCCTTGATAATTCGAATAGTGTTGCCTTTGATACGGTGGCTGTCATTGCGCAGCAAGCGGAAGTGCCGCCATCTACACTGATTCGGTTTGCCAATGCCTTTGGTTTTAGTGGTTTTAACGATATGAAACAGTTGTTTCGTCGTAATTTAGTTGAAGAGACAACCAGTTATACCGATCGGGCGCGTTTATATAAACAGCTGGAAAGTGACCCGTTACCACCGGAAACGCCGAAGGGGATTTTGGAAGAATTCGCCCGGGCAAACTGTCAGGCGATGAATCACTTAGTGTCGCAAATTTCCGAAGAAAACCTGCAGCAGGCGGTTGATATCTTACAGCGTGCGGAAAATATCTATCTGATTGGTCTACGTCGTTCGTTTAACGTGGCTTCTTATTTGACTTATGCTTTCCGGCATCTCAATAAACGGGCATTTTTAATCGATGGCTTGGGGGGGATGTTTAAAGAACAATTGAGTATGATTGGCCCAAAAGACGCCGTGGTGGCGATTAGTTTTAGTCCTTACGCTCAAGAAACGGTGATGTTGAGTGAAGTTGCATCTAAAGCGGGGGCACAGCAAATTGTGATTACCGATAGTCAGATCAGTCCTTTGGCCTCATTTAGTGATGTTTGTTTTGTGGTGAAAGAAGCTAAAGTTGACGCGTTTCGTTCTCAATCTGCATCGCTTTGTTTGGCGCAAACACTGGCGGTTTCAATGGCCTTTGAAGAGCGAGAGTAAAGTGATTGAGAGAACAAGCAAAGCCGTGTACGCGGCTTTGCTTGTTTTTATCGACAGAAAAAACTGTTTGAATCTCAAGCCTTGTCTGGTAGGAGGCGCTTATAGGGCCACAGTCATACCTGACTTGAGCGATAGTAAGGCGGCATCTGCCATTTTTAGTGCCAATTCCCCATCATCGCCTGAACATTCTGGGCTTGCGCCATTCAGCACATCCACAAAGTGTTGCCACTCTGCAATGTAAGCGTCCTTATAGCGTTCAAGGAAGAAAAGCATCGGTTTTGCTGCATGTTGCCCGGTATGTGTCCACTGGCTCACCAGACTTTCTCGTTGGTTTTCGGCTTGAAGCATCCCGAGTTCGCCATGTAACTCGAGTCGCTGATCGTAGCCATAGCCTGAGCGACGGCTATTTTGGATGACCGCCATGGCTCCCGAGGGGAAGTTGAGGATCAGTACCGCAGTATCGATATCACCCGCTTCACCAATCGCAGGATCAACTTTACAACTGCCATGCGCTGAAATTGACAGCGGGTCTTCCCCGAGAATAAAACGGGCCATATCCAAATCATGAATCGTCATGTCTCGGAAGATGCCGCCAGACACTTGACTATATTCGGCTGGTGGTGGCTCAGGATCCCGCGAGGTAATCGTGAGGGTGGCTGGTGCGCCAATCGCGCCTTGGTCCAACTGCTGTTTTAATGCCCGAAATTGAGGATCGTAGCGGCGGTTAAAGCCTACTAGGATCGGTACTTGATGGGTTTTCACTACGGCCAGGCAATCGCGGACACGGCTGATATCTAAGTCAATCGGTTTCTCACAGAAGATCGCTTTCCCTGCTTTGGCGGCAAGTTCTATTAAATCGGCGTGGGTGTCTGTTGCTGAACAAATACATACGCCATGGATCTGCTCATCTTGCATGGCTAGTTCAAGAGTCTGACGTTGCGCGCCATACTGCTGGCAGAGTTGTTCGGCATTCACATCATAGGGGTCGATCACTGAATACAAGCGTGTTTGTGGATGATTGGCAATATTGACAGCATGGACTTGTCCAATCCGTCCTGCACCGAACAGTGCGATATTAAACATGTTGTGCTCCTTAGGGGTGTGACAGAAGAAAACCCACCGTTGAACATAATTGAGCGGGTTTACGTTTGGGTAATGGGGCCTTACATAAATTAATTGAAGCTTCATTGTCGCCTCGAGTTATGCGCTGACATAGCTTGCAGAGTTAATCCAAGCGTGATCTTTTTCCCATGCAAATAACCATTTTCGAGTGGGTCCTGCCATTACATTTAAGTAGTAACTGTTATAGCCAGCAATTGTCGCTACCGGATGATAACCCTTGGGCACCATCACCACGTCTTTGTCATAGACTGCCATAGATTCATCGAGCTCACGATCATCGGTGTAAACTCGTTGCATGCAAAAGCCTTGCGGTGGATTGAGGCGGTGATAGTAGGTTTCTTCCAAATAGGTTTCGTTAGGCTCGGCATCTTGATCGTGCTTATGGCTGGGATACGAACTGGTACAACCTTCTTCGGTGTAAACTTCTACCACTAGCAGGCTATCGGCTTCTTTGCTATCGGGGAGAATATTGTGAACATAACGTTGATTTCTGCCTTGGCCTCGATGCTCTGCATCAATATGCGCTGGTGTGATCAGTCGTGTTGGATAATTTCCTTTTCCGGGTGCTTCGCAGACAGCCAACTCAAGCTTGCTATTCGCAACAATGGTCACCGCTTCGTTGATAGCGACATAGACAGCATAGGGTTTTTTCTTTTCAAAGGGACTCATACGGTCGCCAATATTAGCGAAGGTTTGTTGTGGGGTTTTGATGGTTGCCCGCCCAGAGACCAACACCAAACATTTTTCATTGTCGCTTGCGTCTAGGGTAAACGATTCACCCCGTTGCCGTTCATAGACTTTAAAACCAACATATTGCCAGCCTGCCGATTGGGGGGTGATCTCTTGGACTAATCCTTGATTGTTGTGGGGTTGATATTTAGATAACAAGCGAGGCATAAGTGAATACTCCATCGATTAAGATAAAATGTATTTTTCATTACTCTAGCCATATGGAATTAAAATTTCATTGTTAATTTTGTATTTGATGATTTTTTGTGGGCTATTTAACAAGTTTTAAACAAAGCCACCACATTTGTTAGCGCCGATTTGATTGGCGATTGCTTGAAGCGCATCTATCGATGGTTGGTGTAAACAACGAAGGATGGGCTAGCGGCATAGTGCTGTTTAAGGTGCGGTATAAATTGGCGGCCTTGACCATCGATTAAACTCAGGGAATTGACAGGAGAATATTAAACCATGGACAGGAAGTTACATTGAGGCTGAGCAAGCCACCTTGTATAACAGCTGGCTTGTTGCGTATTCGTTTCGTTGTTTAGCGCTTTAATTTAAATTGGCGAAGCAGATTATTTAGCTCTTGAGATTCCTTTGAAAGCTCAGTGGCTTTAAACAGCTTGCAGTTGATGTCTCGGGCGAAGAGCTGAGTTGCTTCAATCTTTATAGCTACATCGGTGAAGTGATAGGACTACAAGGAAAAATCCGTTGTAGCCCTATCCTAGGAAAGGAGCCTCATTTAAGATTATGTTTCCGCTGAAGGCGCTGCCTTAATGCCTTAGTCGGGATATAGATTTCGTATCGACACAAATTCATCAATGTTCTCTAGAAAAAGATCAATCAAGTTTGGGTCAAATTGTGCACCTTTACTTTGTTCGAAATACTCGATGACTTGTTCGAGAGGCCAGGCATCTTTATAGCAACGTTGGCTTTTTAATGCGTCGAATACATCAGCAATCGCCGTAATTCTGGAGTAAATATGGATCTTTTCTCCTGACTTTTTATGTGGATAACCGTTGCCATTCCAATGTTCGTGATGTTCTAGCGCGACAATGGCCGCCAACGCAATGATATCGCCATCGTCATTATGTAGCAGTTGGTAGCCAATTTGGGTATGGGTCTCCATTAATGATCTTTCTTCAGCGCTGAGCCGCCCAGGTTTATTTAAAATCGCTTCTGGAATACCAATTTTTCCTACATCGTGCATCGGGCTAATAATTTCTAATACTTCGCAATCTCTGGCCGAAAGCCCTATCAGTTTACCGAGGTGAGCCGAAAGTTTGGCCACTCGCTTCACATGGTTGCCTGTTTCCCCCGAGCGGGTTTCAATCGAGTTACCTAGCACATGAATTAATTTCTTTTGGATCTGCAGTGTTTGGCTTTGTAGGTTAACGATCTGCTTATCTTTTTTACTCATTTCTTGGCGACGTTTAAGCAGATAACTGAGTAGCACAATCACTAAAACGAGAGCAAAGATAATGCTACCCGCGATAAAAAACAGCAGGTGATTGCGTTCCCAAAATGAAATCGGTCGACCGATTACCTTTGAGTTTGTTGGCAATAATGATTCGTCGATTTGGTATTTTTTTAAGGCGTGGTATTGAAATACTGGCGCTTGATCGGAGTTTACTTCGATGGGGGTCTTAACTGGTTTTGGCAATTGTCGCCCCAAAATATCCAGCATTTGCACGCCTTGCTTGTAGGAGCCGTTGACGTAGCCTCCTAATACATCTCCTTTGAGGTAAAAGTTCCAAAGTACAAATATAGGGGCTTTGCTAGCTGCGGATAGTTCTAGTGCGGTCTTGGTATAGCCATGATAAATGTTGTTGCTCACTTCGGTATTAAAGTGAGTTAATAACACTGCATCATCAGGGGATATCTGAGCGAGAATATTGCTGGTTTGTTGCAGCGTTTTATCCCTTATTTCGACTAATTTTAAGTTGGGTAAGCCTTTTAAGGCAGTCATAATGCGCGTTCTTAATAGCTCAGAGGAAACCCCGGAATCAGCCAGATAATAAAGTTGTTTCAACTTAGGCCTGAGTCTAATAATGAGTGCTAAATTTTCTTGAATATTGTCGAGTTCAAAAAGGACGGTACCTTTGTTTGTGGTCGGGCTGAGAGTGGCTTCGAAATCACCAATGCCTGCCGCAACGGTGGGTAGATTTTTCAGATTGGGAATATCTAAACGCTTGAAAAAGCGAAGGGCGTTATCGTCGGTAAGCAGTACTCCGTCAAAATGATAATTTTGGTACTTTATTGCCAGATATTCTTTTAGTTTCTGATAGTAGGCTTGGGAGTATAAACGTTTACTATCGATATACTCGACGGATAGCTTAAGTGGGTGGGTTGCAGCATCGGCTGCGTCTCTAATGCCTCGTTGAAATTCTCGGGTCCATTCATAATCTGAGTCATAAGAATGTAATACCAGAATGTGCTGCTTTCCTTCTGCGGCGTAGCTGGTTGGGCAGGCAAGACAGAGAGTCAGTAGCAAACAATAGCGCAGAAGCTCCTTCACTTAAGTTGTCTCCTTATAACTTAGTGTGGTCAATGAAAGGCACATAGGTGCTGATTCAGCAGTGCATATGACTAATGCCTCACTCAGCGAATCAATATCCCTGAAAATGGGAGCTTTGTCTCTAGTTAACGGTTTACTGATTAAAATCGACGGTTTTCATGCATGAACAAGACTGACGATTTGTATTATCAATTTAATATCTCAGTATAAATCGACTTGAGCAAGCTATTTTTAACTGAAGAATAAAAGCTATATCAAAGTCTTACAATTTTTGCAGTCATTTGTTATTTATGACTCAAAATTAGTTCTCTTCTCAGCGTGAAGGTTACAATTTTATTCAAATGGATGATACATTCGGGGTAATCGTTTTCCTTTTTGTTGGCTTTATGCCGGATTGAAACGTCTATTTAGACTTATTACTTTTGTTTTTCAAAAAACTATCACGCCAAATAAATTGAAAACCGACGATCACTGATTTACTCACGCACCGCCCTTCGAACCGTTCAAGCAGCAGTGATACTGCCGTTTCTCCCATATCGTGGGGGTAGAGTCGTAAGGTGGATAAACTGGGATGTAGATGTTCTGCACTTGGGATGTCATTAATACTAATTACTTGAATATCTTCAGGAATCCTTATTCCATGTTGATGAATCGCCTTAATCGCGCCCATTGCGACAA
Organism: Agarivorans sp. QJM3NY_30; assembly: GCF_050870855.2. GTDB lineage: Bacteria > Pseudomonadota > Gammaproteobacteria > Enterobacterales > Celerinatantimonadaceae > Agarivorans. Next base: position 395,077 of record NZ_CP194038.2, read on the forward strand.
TATCGGTTGCAGCAAATAGTATATCGGGCGCTGTACAACTTCTTAACATTTTGTTCACGCCATCAAAACCAGAGTCGATACAAAAGCGTTCACTGACGATGCAGCGTGCGGCATCGTAGAGCCCTTGTTGTTGGGTTAAAGCTCTAAAAACTTGGAGTCGCTCATCTTGATTACCAATAAAGGCTGGCCGTTGCGTGCCATTTTTCAGCATGGTGTTGACCACGAATTCAGCAGCTTTGGTTCGATCACATAAGACCGTATCGACATTTAATGCGTTGGGGGAATAATCAACGCAGACCAACTGGGCATTAAGCGACAATATATAGTCGATCTCTGCATCGGTAAAGTTACCGACACAAATCACGCCATTTGACTGGCTCAGTTCCCGTTCATGCTTCGATAAGTCTTTTTTAAATACTCGTTTAAGCGTGATGTCATGCATTTGGCATTTGTGTTCTAGACCAAGGCGAATATAGGTGAAATAGGGGTCATCTAACTCTTGCTCGGCGGAATGATGATAAACCACGCACAGTTGAATTGGGCTTTGGTGGCCGCGTTGGTAATTGGCCCGAGCAATAATACGTTGCTGCTCGGGTTGGTTTTGTCTACGCTGCCTAGGTGAAAGGTAAGCTAGGTTGGCGGCTACCTCTAATATTTTTTCACGTTTGTCATGACTAATCGATAAGGTTGGATCTTGATTAATGACGCGCGACACCGTTGACGGTGAAACTCCGGTCATTTTCGAGATATCGCTGAGTTTTGCCATATTTTAATCTCTTAGAATACTTCAGATATCTAGCGGATTGCTCTAGAGGTAGCAGTATACGATTAAACTAGTGGTGGGTTCCAAGTTGATTCCCCCTCGCCAAATAAATTATCTTATTTCGAGTGATAGAACAGCATGTTTGTTGGTTATTTGTTGGCATTTTGTTGTGTTTCTCAGTTGGAGGTAAAATTTAGTAAATTTTTACCTGTGAATTGCCGTTCTTGTTTTATATTTCGCATAAAAACTACAAAAGATGTGATGCCACGCGCTTTTAGGCCGAAATGAAATTTGCTAGATGTTGTAAGCACTCATCGTAAGCTTAATAATGTAAACGTTACCACCATTGTCATTCAGTATGGAGATTGGAGAGATGAATCGTTTGCAACTATTAAGTATTGCAGCTTTAGCTAGCTGTAGTGTTCAAGCCACTGAAATTACGGCATGGGCTTGGGATCCTAATTTTAACGTTGCAGCATTGAAGGAAGCGGCAAGCGTTTATCAAAAAGATCATCCTGATTTTACCTTAAATGTGATTGCTTCAGGTAAAGAAGATGTGGAGCAAAAATTACACACCATGCTAGCCTCGGGCGTGACGTCTGCCCTACCTGATATTGTATTGATCGAAGATTACAACGCTCAAAAATATTTGAATGCCTACCCCGGTTCGTTTCAAGCTATGCAGTCGGTGGTTGACTATCGTCAATTTGCACCTTACAAAGTCGAAGTGATGACTGTTGGTCAAGACGTGTATGGCTTGCCTTTTGATTCAGGGGTAGCGGGGTTGTTTTATCGCCGTGACTTGTTGAAGCAGGCGGGAATCAGTGCCGATGATTTGCAAAGTATCAGTTGGGATGAGTACATCGATATCGGTAAGAAAGTGAAGCAAACCACAGGCAAATATATGATGGGGTTTGATATTCAAGACACCGTGTTTATCCATATTTTGATGCAGTCGGGTGGCGAGTGGTTCTTTAATCATGATGGTAGTTTGAACATTTTGCATAACAAGGCTTTAAAAGAAGCATTGAAAACAGTGAAAGCGATCCATGATGCAAAAATTGTTCGTCCGGTATCGGGCTGGTCTGATTTTGTGGGTAGCTTCAACAGCGGCAAGGTTGCTTCGGTGACTTCTGGCGTGTGGATGATTGGCTCAGTGAAAAGTGAAGCCAGCCAATCTGGTCAATGGGGTGTCGCACCGATCCCTAAATTGAATCTGGCCAATTCCGTTCATGCTTCTAACCAAGGTGGTTCTAGCTGGTACGTATTGAGTGCGGGTAAACAGCCTCAATTGGCCATCGACTTTTTGGATAAAACCTTTGGTGGCGATGTTGATATGTACCAGAAATTGTTAGTTGAGCGGGGGGCTTTAAGTACTTATTTGCCAGCTAAAACGGGTAAAGCCTACCAAGTCGATGATGCCTTCTTTGGCGGACAAAAAGTCTATGGCGACTTTTCCAAGTGGGTCGCTCAGATCCCGAAAGTACCTTACGGTATGTATACCCAAGAAGTGGACAATGCTTTGTCGGCTCTGATCCCATCATTACTTTCTGGTACGCCAGTAGATGAGATATTGGAAAGCTTAAATAATAATCTTAAGTACCAAATTCAATAAGTAAGGCGGTTAAAAGGTCACTTTCGTGGCCTTCGCATTCAACTTTTAAGTCGCTTTTTTCTGGAAGGTGTTTCGATGTCTAGAACACAAGCCAAGCTCCATCGTATGTACGATATTAATGGCTGGCTATTTGTAAGTATTGCCGTGGGTTTAGTGGCATTGATGACTTTGTACCCCATCGTAAGCTCGTTATGGTTATCTCTCCATTCGGGTAAGGGGGTGGTGACTAAGTTTGTCGGGTTCGGTAATGTTATTCGATTATTTTATGACCCCGTATTTAAGCAAGCTTTATGTAACACCTTAATCTTCTTAGTGGTGCAGGTGCCGATCATGATCCTGTTATCGCTAGCTTTATCATCTTGTTTAAACGCTCCTCAATTGAAATTTCGTAGTTGGTTTCGACTCGCGATATTTTTACCCTGTGTGACATCATTAGTAGCCTATTCGATTTTGTTTAAGAGCATGTTTGGTTTTGATGGTGTACTGAATGTCGCTCTGTTATGGACTGGGATTATTGCCGACCCAATCCCGTGGTTATCGGATCCGTTTTGGGCAAAAGTGACCATTATTATCGCGATTACTTGGCGTTGGACGGGTTACAACATGATCTTCTATTTGGCGGCGATGCAAAATATCGATAAGTCCATTTATGAAGCGGCAAGAATTGACGGGGTTAACCCTATTAAACAGTTTTTCTTTATTACTATCCCCTTATTAAAACCTGTGATTTTGTTTACCAGTATTACCTCGACCATAGGGACTCTGCAACTCTTTGATGAGGTGGTTAACATCACCAGTGGCGGGCCTGCAAATTCGACGATGACCTTGTCGATGTACATCTATAACTTATCGTTTAAGTTTGTGCCTAACTTTGGTTATGCAGCAACCGTATCTTACGTGATTGTTACTTTTGCTGCTGTGCTTGCATTGATCCAATTTAAAGTCGCTAAGGATAAATAATTTGATTAAATTTCGATTTGGTCGTATCGCAATGTATGGCTTTTTAATTGTGATGACCTTTGTTTCTTTGTTTCCTTTCTATTGGATGCTGGTGTCTAGTACTAACAGTAGCTCACAGATCAATAGTGGTAAATTGAGCTTTGGCGATCAGCTGATGGTCAATTTCAACAACTTAACGGATCAGATTGATGTTGCTCGGGTTTTTTGGAACACCAGTAAAATCGCCATTCTTAGCACTATCTTTACTTTACTGATTTGTTCGTTGGCGGGTTATGCCTTCGAAGTTTTTAAAAGTAAGGCTCGAGATCGCGTTTATGTCGCGTTGTTGGCAACCATGATGATCCCTTTTGCCGCATTAATGATCCCCTTGTTCACTATGTTTGCTAAGGCTGGGTTATTGAATACCCATTTTGCGGTAATTTTACCAACGGTATCCGGTGCCTTTATCATCTTCTACTTTCGTCAGTGCACTAAAGTTTTCCCCCGAGAATTGATTGATGCGGCTAGGGTCGATGGTGTAAAGGAGTGGAAAATCTTTACCTTTGTGTATATGCCAATCATGAAGTCTAGTTATGCCGCAGCCTTCATTATTGTGTTTATGGCTTCGTGGAATGCCTTTTTGTGGCCGCTGATTGTGTTGCAATCGAGCGAGTTGAAAACAATTAATTTGGTGTTGTCTGGTTTTATTTCTGCTTATACCCCAGATTTCGGTTTGATCATGATAGCAACGGTTATCTCTACCTTACCGAGTTTATTTATTTTCTTTGCCATGCAGAAACAGTTTGTGGCGAGTATGACTGGGGCTGTTAAGTAGGCTGTGTACTCCAAGCATTTAGGATTAAAAGATAGGATTTATTATGGCTGATATACAGTTAAAAAAAGTCATCAAACGTTTTGGTAAGCTTGAAACTATTCATGGCATAGATTTACAGGTTGAGGATGGTGAGTTTGTGGTCTTTGTTGGACCATCGGGCTGTGGTAAGTCGACGCTGCTGCGATTGATTGCCGGCTTGGAATCGATCAGCGATGGAGATATCTATATTGGTCAGGACTTGGTCAACCAAAAGGATCCCTCTGAGCGCGGTGTGGCAATGGTGTTTCAGTCTTACGCTCTTTATCCTCATCTCAGCGTTGAGCAAAACATGGGATTTGGCCTACGGATGAATGGGCATCCTAAAGATAAGGTCAATAAATTAGTTGCTGAGGCTGCTGAAGTTTTGCAAATCAGTCATTTACTGGAACGTAAGCCGAAAGAATTATCTGGAGGGCAGCGTCAGCGAGTGGCGATTGGCCGGGCTATAGTGCGCGACCCTAAGGTATTTTTATTTGATGAGCCGCTTTCTAACCTTGATGCAGAATTGCGAGTGGATATGCGGATCGAAATATCCAAGCTACATAAAAAACTAAAAACCACCATGATCTACGTGACTCATGATCAGGTGGAAGCGATGACATTGGCCGACAAAATTGTGGTCTTAAAAGATGGCAATATCGAACAAGTTGGAACACCAATGGATTTATACCATCGTCCGGCGAATCAATTTGTTGCAGGGTTTATCGGTTCACCCAAGATGAATTTTATTCCGGCTCGTGTTGAACAAGTGAATGGTGATCATGTCACTTTAAGTACTTTGGATAAGCAGCAATTACTTATCGTAATAAATACTGCGAATGTTCATCCGGGTCAAGGTGTTAAATTAGGGATCCGTCCAGAACATTTAGAAGTCGAAGGAGAAGGGGATGTTCGTTTTCGTTTTCAGTGTGATTTAGTTGAGAGGTTGGGTAATAGTACTTATATGTTTGGTCAAGCTTGTGGTGTTGAACATTTTAAAGTGCACTTACCTCGTGACCGAGAATTATCTGAAAAGAATGATAACTTCAATTTGACATTTAATAGTAATGAATGTCATTTGTTTGATAAGGATGGTGTTCGAATATAAATAGCCCCTTTGTTAATATTTCTTAAGTCCCGTGATTTATATTTTATTGGTTTAATCCTTTTTGTCTTTGGCCCTTCAATCATAATGTAGGGTCTTTTTTTATTTTTAATCTGATGGTGTGGCTAAATTTCATAATAATCACTAACAAGATATTTAAATAGATGTTTTATTGGTTTTTTTGATTGATTTGTAAAGTGCGTGCTTCAACCCATTCATATTTTATTGCCTGTTATTGAAATAGCGTTTCTTAAAATATGAATTTTAAAGTAGATCCTAGCTTAATAATGCCGGTAAATTTTTACCATCTATTTTATATAACTTTGCTAAAGCTTGTGTTTTGAATTTTTATATTGTGAATGATGTTATATTTTATTTTCATTAAGGTAAGATTTAATCGATTTTTAATTAGGTGTGCATGGCTAATAGTGTTTAATTTTAATCATTAGATGCGAAGTTATTTAGATAGTGTACGTGTATTCAAATTTAAATGGACAGCTATAGTTATCTGAATCTTAGATGTTGGATTCAACCGAGACTGTATGCTGATGCTTGGGATGAAGTATGCAAATAGGAAAACAGTTTTATTGGCTTGTCGTAGTGCTAGCCAGCTTATTTTTGGTTGCTTGTGGGTCGAGTTCGACTGAGGAGGCCGCAAGGTGTGAGGTGGACTTTGGGGAACTCTCTATTCCGGAGCCTAGTCTGCACTCTGGGTTTATCAAAGGGGCTGATGTTTCTTATGTTCCTTCGGTGGAAGCGCATGGAGGCAAATACTTTGACAATTGTGTGCAAACCGATCCTTTAGCGATTATGCAACAACATGGATTAAACGCGATTCGAATGCGTGTTTGGGTCGATCCTTTCAATCAAGATGGAGAAGCGTACGGTGGCGGTACCAGCACTTTGGCTCAGGCCATCGACATGGGAAAAAGAGCCCATGCTTTAGGGATGCAATATCTGTTGGATATTCACTACAGCGACTTTTGGGCCGACCCTGGTCATCAGACGATGCCAAAAGCTTGGAAAAATCTCGATTATTCTCAGCTGGTTGCCAAAGTGGGTTCTTATACGACGGAAGTGATGGCTGCTCACCGTGCTGCTGGCGTGATGCCGGATATGGTGCAGGTCGGTAACGAAACCAATAGCGGTATGTTATGGCCTTATGGTTATATTTGGAAAGCTGGCTGGGATCAAACCTTATCATTATTTGATGCCGGCGCGAACGCTGTGCGGGCCGCTTATCAGCAAGACGAAACTGTGAAGATCATCTTGCATATTGCCAATCCTCAAGACCAGATCGATTGGTGGTTTAAAGAGGCTGTCGCTTATGGCATCGACTTTGACATTATGGGGGTGTCTTATTATCCCTATTGGCATGGTTCGCTCAGTAACTTAAAGTCAGTTTTAGAAGCGGGAATTTCGGAAACGGGTAAGCCAGTGATGGTGGTTGAAACGGCTTACGCATTTACTTTAGATAATGGTGATGACTTAGAGAATACCTTTACTGCAAGTAATTTGGTGGACGGTTATGAGGCTTCCATTGAAGGCCAAGCTAAGTTTTTAGCCGATCTAATGAATATGCTTGACACTTTGGACAAGCAACAAGGTTTAGGTATGTTCTATTGGGAACCTGCGGTGCTGCCAGTGAAGGGCGTAACTTGGGCGACTGCTGCCGGCATGGAATATAATAATGATGTTTGGTATGAAGGAAATAACTGGGACAACCAAAATATGTTCGACTTTGAAGGTAACGTATTGCCTTCCATAGACGTATTTAGTGGTCAATAAAATCTAGTTACGCGTGTGACATGCCTCTGAATATAAAAGGCGGCCCATGCATAGGGTCGCCTTTGTTATATCTAAAGTTTGAGAGCTACAGGCCGTAGCTGTAGCTTGCTTGTAAGCCCAGAGGTAAACCCAGTCCCCAGTAGATGAGTAAAAATGCTGTCCATACCACCAGCATCACCAGACTGTAAGGCAGCATCAGTGACATCAGCGTTCCGATGCCGGTGCCTTTCACATAACGCTGGCAGTATACGACCACCAGTGGGAAGTAAGGCATTAAGGGCGTAATGATATTGGATGAAGAGTCTCCGACTCGGTAGGCCGCCTGAGCTAAGTCGGGTGAGATGTTTAGTTGCATTAACATCGGAACCAGAATTGGCCCGATCAGCGCCCATTTCGCCGAAGAAGAACCCACAAACAAGTTCACAAAAGCGACTAAGAGGATCATTCCCACCACGGTCACACCGCTAGGCAAGGCCAGCTGTTTGAGCGTATCGGCACCCTTCAGAGCCATCAGAGCACCAATGTTAGATTGGCTGAAGGCGGCGATAAAGAGTGCGCAGAAGAAGGCCATTACAATGTAGTAAGACATGCCATTCATCGATTTACTCATGGCCTGGATCACGTCTCGAGAGTCTTTAAAACTCCCCACGATAAAACCAAAGACGGTGCCGGGAATAATGAACAGTAAGAAAATTAGCGGTACGATTGACTGCATTAATGGCGCCGAGAATTCGACCAGTGAGCCGCTGGCTGAGCGTAGTGGAGAGCTTTCAGGGGCCGAGACTGCCCATAAGCCTGCTAAGCCTGCAAACATCACCGCCGATGAAACTTTAAAGGCAAAGCGTTCTTTTGGGGTGATTTCATCGAAGCGAGGGATATCTTCCGGATCGCCATCCACTGGGGTATCTTTGAGGCGCGGCTCGATGATCTTATCGGTCAGATACCAGCCAATTAAGATGATCAGCAGGCTGGAGGCCGAGGAGAAAAACCAGTTATTGAGCGGGTTGATTTGAATCGCTGGATCCAAAACCTGCGCCGCGCTCTGAGTAAAGCTTTGTAGTAGCGGGTCGATCGCCGATGGAATAAAGTTTGCCGAGAAGCCACCACTCACGCCTGCAAATGCGGCGGCGATGCCAGCCAGCGGATGGCGTCCAGCGGCATAGAAGATCACCCCAGCCAGTGGGATCACCAGTACATAACCGGCATCGGTTGCGGTATGGCTGATGATTGCGACTAACACGATAGAAGGCGTCAGCAGCTGTTTCGGCGTGACCTTGAGCATCATTTTTAAACCAGCATTAATATAGCCAGAATGCTCGGCAACCCCTACGCCTAACATGGCAACGAGTACCACACCCAGCGGAGCAAAACTGGTGAAGGTGGTCACCATGCCAGACAAGAAGCCAGCAAGCGCTTCACCGTTTAATAAGTTATTGACAAAGATGGCTTGGCCGGTGCGTGGGTCAATTTCAGAAAATTGGACATTGGCGAGCAGTGCAGACACCACCCACACCAGTATGAGGGCGCCTAAAAATAATACTGCGGGATCCGGTAGTTTATTGCCAACGCGTTCTACAGTGTCGAGCATGCGGGCGACGCCACCCTTGGTAGTGGCTGTTGTTGAACTCATATTTACCTCTAGGTTATATTCTAAACTCTTCGGTTCAGTTGATTTTGTTGTGATTGGACCCGATTGACTGGGCATAAAGAAAACTATTGCCGATAAATTAGTTTAATTCACTGTATTCTTCTTTGATTTGAGTTAATAAAACTGTATGTGGTTTAAGTGGTGGTTTAATGTGTCTTATTTAGTTGTTTTTATAATATGCTAAGGCGGTAATACCAATGCAACATTGGATGTTTGCTCTTTCGACCACCGGTCCGATTATTTTAATGCTGTGTTTGGGGTGGTTTTTGCGCCGTCGCGAAGTGTTGAATGAGAATTTCATCAAACAAGGCAATAGTCTGGTGTTTAACATCAGCTTGCCGAGTTTGCTATTTTTGAGCACCGCTTCTAATCCCCTGAGCCACTCTTTAGATTTCTCTCTGGTGATATTGGGGGTGCTATTTACCCTGGCTAGTGTGCTGCTGCTGTTTGTTGTCAGTCGACCCTGGCTGCGCGGTGGACGCCAAGGTGTGTTTATTCAGGGGGCTTTTCGCGGCAATATGGGGATTATTGGCATTGCCATGGTGCTCAACGCTTATGGCATGGATGTCTTACCCAAAGCAGCGTTATTCCTGGCTTTCATGACGATGACCTTTAATGTGGTGTCGGTTGCACTATTGGGTGCCAAGCGAAGCCGTATCATCAGTAGCTTGCTTAAGAATCCACTGATCATTGCTATTTTGGCGGGTCTGCTATGCTCGGCGTTGGGGCTGCAACTGCCAGATGTTGTAGCAAAAACGTGTCAGTATCTTGCCAACATGACCTTACCTTTGGCTTTGATCTGCATCGGTGCCAGTCTGCAATGGCAGAGTTTTAAAAGTAATTTGTCGCCAGTGCTCTGGGCCAGTGCCTGTAAGCTGATTATTATTCCATTGTTGGCGGTGACCCTTGCACTGTATATGCAGTTTAGTGGCAGTGATATTGGCCTGCTGTTCTTAATGATGGGCACCCCTACTGCGGCGGCTAGTTATGTGATGGCCAGCAAGATGACTGAACATGGCCAAGTGGCCGGCGAAATTGTGGCCTTCACCACGATGTTTAGTGCACTTAGTGTGAGCGTAGGTTTGGTGACTCTGGCCTCTTTACAGTTGATTTAAGCGTTCTCTCGGGTGGGCGGGTTCCACCCACCCGAGACCATGGCATGCGGTTTCTCATGTTGCTGTTTTGCACAGCCAAGGTGCCGCTGCCGGGCTTCAGATCTGGCGCTGTGTTATTGCTCAGTCGCAGCAATAAATTGTTGAATGCTGCCGAGCATTTGCTGGAAATAAGGGTTGTAACTCAGCCGTTGCAATTTGGGGTTACGGCTTAAGTTCTGTTCGCTTATTTCGCCCTTCACCACATCATTGTCTTGCTTGCACTGCGCGTAGCGCTTTAGGTCTTTGAGGTAGTGGCTACAGTTTCGATAGTCGCCGTTTTCCCCATAATGGGCATTGCTCGGCGCATTAATGGTTGCGGTATGGGCAATCCCTTGAATTGCTTCGCAAGAGGCGGTGGCACAACGCGGCGTGCTGATGCTTAAGTCCTTGGCCAGAGTAGCTGGAATGCTCGCCGGATCGCCATAATAAATCAGCATGTCCTGAGCGGTGGCACTGCGTTTGGCGGGCTGATGCCATTGCTCTAGAATGGCCAGGGTCGCGCGGGTATCGATGGTTTGATCCTGCTCGCTGGCAACCACCAACAGTGGCACATTGGGTAAGCGTTTATTGCTACGAAGCTGCTTGTTTAGATGGTTCATCAAGTCGTTCACCTGCGCCCCGGCGTTATAGGCAAAGGATTCGTATTTGGCGAAGTCCACATCGCCTTCTTTATCCAGCCAGCGACTAAACCAACTCACATATTTTGCCAGCCAGGCAAGGCCGCTGTGTGCTTTGGATGCAGGAGACCATAACATGACCCCCTGAACCTGTGCCGCGTTTTGTGGGTTGGCCAATAAATGGCTAAGAATTAAGGCTCCACCGGTAGAGAAACCGCCGAGGTAGACCTGTGAGTAGTCTTTGAGACTGCGCTCGATGGCGTAGTCTGCCGCTTGTTGCCACTGTTGATAAGTGACCTTTAGCAAATCGGACGGAGCGGTCGCGTGACCGGGCAATAGCAGCGTTCTTACATCAAAACCCTGCTGGTAAAACTGCCAGGCTAAGTCATGAAAATGAAAGGGCGAGTCGGTTAAGCCGTGGATCAATAACACCAGCTTTTGCTTATTGGGGTGAGTCAGCTGAAATGGTGCCAATAACTGCTGTACGCTGGCTTTACCTTGCCACTGTTGTTGTTTGGCCAGCCAACGATAGGTCGTGGTGCTAAGGGGGCATTGCATGTTGGCGCGTGGATTTCTCTCGGCGATAACCTGACGTGCATAATCCAGGTATTGTGGATAGCTTTGTTGCAGCTGGTAGCTAAAGTGAGCGCTGCCACCTTCTCGTGCCTGACGATAGGGTGCCTGCTCAATGTATTGCTCAATCAGCGCTTGCCGTTGATTAATATTAACGCAGTTTTCTGGCTCACTTTGAGCCAGACTAAGGCCTGAGAGCAACAGTGCGCTACTCAAAAAAAGTTTGCCGAGCCAAATTTGAACATACTTCATGCTGATCCTTCGCGAATGGGAGCGCTGATAGATAGTTAATAGCGCTCTATTGTAATGATAAAAAATTCAGTAGCCTAGTCGCAGTTGATTTTTTTGTAATCGGTGAGTTTGCAACTAAAGTCATTGAATCGCTAAGAGTTATGAAGCGCCTATCCCCTTAGCTTTTGTCGTCGCCACTTATTGGTGGTGGCAGGACAGGGAGTCGATGACTTGTTGGCTGCTTGCCGTTGGCAGTCCGGCGACCCGGTCTCTAAGCAGCGTCATTGTGGAAACAATTTTACTTTGATCCGGCGTACATTGCGCAACCAGCGCGACGATTTTTCGTTCAAGCCGCTGCTGTTCTAATGAATTCAGCTGATATCTTGATTCATTGTGGTTAGCCGGATCAAGCGAAAACCAGAGATTAAGAAAGCTGGCCAGTGCTGCATTATTACTATCAAGGGTATTGTCAGCAGAGCTTAATATTTCTAATTCACTGATAATTTGCTCTGATGTTCGAAGCTCAGATACGCCCTGAACTAAATTGCTCAGTAATGTCTCTGGTAAATCAGTACGGTAAAGTTCGGCCGAAGTGCTCGCCAGATTGCTGACTAAATCCTTATAAACCATTTGCTGAGTATCATTCTTGAGAGAGGAGCTTGCTTTATTAACTTCTATAACAATATAGGTGTTATCAGTATAAAAACATTCAGCAGGCGATTCTTTGCTTGGGTCATTACAATCGATGCTGATGATTTTATTGTCGGCGTCTTTTTTTTCTATGGTTTTATAGACGATTCGGCCATTTTTGGGGTTGATGCTTAGCTCTGCCCAATTTGTAATATTGTGCCGATCATCTTCTCTTATGAAGGCATAATTTCCGGTTAACAAGATACTGGTTTCTAAGTTTGGATCTCCGCCGACTGGTTTCAGCTCGTAAGTGTAATGAAAAACGCGATCTTCTTGTTGGTCGGTCACCAAACTTCCAGCTAACTGAGATAGTGCTCCAGATAAGGGGGATGCTGGTGGATAGAAAGTCGAACCTAACTCACTTAAGTTTTTAATGAGTTGCTTTAATTGTTCGCCAGGCTTATCAAATTCGACGATGTAAAGATCAATGACAAAATTATTACCGTTATATTTCAGTGGCCCGTAGATGGTGCTTAAGTTTGAAAAATTAAGCGTTTGCCCCTCTCTTACATCATCGGAAAAGAAAACGACTCGCGCATTCTCCAATCCCTTGGAGCCAAAGTTTAAGCTTTCAGTGCCTTGTTCAAAGGCATTCACTACGATCGCTATCTCGCCATTCGTAGGTTCTCCACGGAGCACACTGAGTGGCGAACGCCATTCGGTAAACTCTTGAATATACATTTGTTTGATTGAAACAACTAAGCCATCCCCGATGGCGAGCTGCGAGTTCTTGACATCTTTGGGTTTGATGTATTTTCCGGCAGTATTGTCGGTGGGGTTATAATACCGGTAGTCGGTGGCACCTTCATTAGAGATTGCACAACCAGACATTAGTGCCGCAAGCAAACATAGTTTGATTAGCTTCAGAATACTCATTATTTTCCGTCCTTGTGTATGACTTATTGAGCTCAGCTCAAAACCGTTGGCTAGATGTGTTTCACATCGCTTTGTCAGCTTCGATTGACAAACTTGGCGGCCAAGTTTGTGGTGAAGCTCGACAGCTCTTAAGCGAACATGCCTTCCTTCCATCCATGGAATTGCTTGCGGATAGCACTCATGGGCTTGACCGCTCAATTGATGAGCCTAGCCAGCATATATAAATAAACCTATCAAATAAAATGAAGACTTGGCTAGCCATTGTTATATGCTTTGTGAAGCGACGCTTGCTTGTGTTGCCTGGTTCCCCCTTTGGTTAATATGCCAGCTAAAACTGTTGCTGAGAAAGGGCATTTTGGCAGGCATCGCGCGAGCGTCGGTGAGGCCGATTCGACCGGATCTTTGGTTCGGGACCAAATAGCAGCCATGAGGGCACTCGACACAAGCATCGTTGTTGTGGAGCGATTATTTATGACTTCCTCTCCAGTTGATCAAATATCGAGATTTCCCAAGGGCGCATCGCCAGTAGCAGTCCGGTATGGCGTCGTTTATCTAAAGGCAGGCTGGCATCCTGTTGATTGAGCGCCGCTGCTTCCTTGGTGAGTTGATTGAGTTTACGGCGAATGATTTCTATTGAGCTTGGTGAATAGTGACCGCGCAGGTAGAAACGAAAGCTATCATCATCTTCAAACCGAGAATTCATAAATTCGTTCAGCACTTGCTGTTCCATGAAACGCTCCAACGGACCGTTACTGATCCATCTAAAGTCCTGAGCGATTAGCAGTTTATAGGCATTGTTCGGCAGCAGCTGGATCATCTTTAGCTTGTCGAGTCGGGCCATCAGGCGAATACATTGGTGTTGGTCGATCTGATAGCGGCTGATGATTTCGTCAAAGCTCCAACCATCGCGGACACACACCGCCACCAGCAATAATTTGTGGTCATCCATCAACTCTTGTTCTTGCTCTCTGGTGAGCTGACTTAGCTTATCTTTTTCTTGATCGGCCAATAGAAACAAATCGATCAGGTTGAGATCAACGATATGACACATTGCTTCCAGGCGCTCCAGAGAAAAACTATTGGTAGAAAACATGCGCTTAATATTGGCTTCGCTCATATGCAAACGCTGGGCGACATCTTTATAGGTGAACCCTTGCTGCTTAAATACTTGCTTGAGGGTATCGCGGATCTGCTGTAATTGGCTCATGGTATATAAATACTATACTAAATGGTCACTCATACTAAACATATTACGCCGAGGTTTACAGTAAATAGACTAATCCCTATTGTTAATTCGAACTTAACCAAGAGGGAAACATCATGAAATTATGGAAATCACTGCTCATCACCGGTATCGCTTTAAGTAGTTTCAATCTTGCCGCTGCCGACTCAGGACAGCACTTCACTCAATCGGCGAAACACTCCGCCCTTGCCGCTTCAAATGGTTTACAGGGCAGCGGGCAAGTGGTTGCCAGCGTAGTGGCAACCCCGATTGTAGTGGTGGGGGCTTCAACAGTGGTGGCTGGTAGCGCGGTACTGGCATCCGGTATGGCTTTAGCCGAGTCGGCGGATAGCTCGGTGCCTTTGGAGATTGGTAACGCCATCGTCGTGGGTTGTAACTAGTCTGCCGCTCTCAATAACAAGGATGCTCAAAATGAAAATATTAAAACAGTTCGTCATCGTCTCAATGTTGTTCTTTACCGGTTATTGTTTGGCCGGCAGTGCGCCGGCCGATGAAGCGAAGTTTGAACCGGCAGCTATTGCTCAATTCTCCAAGCAGGTCGAGAAATACGCTGCCGCCCATCATGCCAATGTGTTCATCATTGGTCGGGTTGGGCGGCCGCAAAAAGATTTGCCCAAGGGGATCCAGTTTACTCATACCGCTTTGGCCGTTTATTCACAGTTGAAGCTCACTTCGGGAGAAACCACCAAGGGTTATGCTATCTATAATCTCTACCAGAATCAGGGAGACTTGGGTCATAGCAGTTTAGTGACCGACTATCCGGTGGATTTTTTCTGGGGAGTGGATAGTTTAAAAGCTGGCATTGTGATCCCAAAGCCTGAAGTACAAGCGGGCTTGCTGGCCTTAATTGCCAATAATCGCTATCAAACTTTGCATAATCCCAACTACTCGGTACTGGCTAACCCTTATAATGCTCAGTTTCAAAATTGTACTGAATATACTTTGGATATGCTCAACGCGGCAATTTTTGATACCACCAACCGCCAGCAACTGAAAGCACACGCTCAAGCCGAATTTAAACCGCAGGTGCTTAAAATCAATCGCTTTAAGTTGTTGATGGGCGGTTTGTTTCTCGATGAGGTCACGACTAAAGATCATACTGGTAAGTTAAAGACCGCAACCTTTACTTCGATCGCTCGCTACTTACAGCAGAAAGATTTAATTCAGGATGCGGTGGTGCTCTACCCGCACGATGCTTATCAGCCTTTACTTTAGATATATTGATTAAATCTACAATTCGTATAATTTAGGGGACGTTATGACTCAATTCATCAACAGTGAACCGCAAATTCATCAGCCAGAGAGCAACCATGTTCCGGGCCCATTTAATTTCAGGAAGAAAAGCGACATGAAACATCATCACTTGCCAAAACCCAGCGCTGCTTTTATTGCAGCCTCTTGGGCCGCCTTATTACTTGGTGCTGCGGCTTACCTACTTGGCCTATGGAATGCCGAGATGCAGCTCAACGAAAAGGGTTATTACTTTACCCTCTTGTTATTCGGATTATTTTCTTCGGTATCTTTGCAAAAGTCGGTGCGTGATAAGTTAGAGGGTATCAAGGTCACTGCAATTTATTTCTCGCTCAGCTGGTTTTCCTTGGCTGCGGCTATCGCTCTATTGGCCATTGGCTTGTTTAATGCGTCTTTAGCGCTGAGTGAGAAAGGTTTTTATGGCATGGCCTTTTGTTTGAGTTTATTTGCTGCGGTATCGGTGCAAAAAAACACCCGCGACTTAGCTTATTTTAATCAAGAGGATGAGGGCAGCAGCTCAGAGTCGCAGCCTGATGAAGTGGCGTAGTGTGGAGAATTAAACTAGCCAAAGCGGGTGATGTCTGGTTAGCTTAGCAGCTAAGCTCAGATCCGAAGGGGAAGTTTCGGCTTGCCCCTTTGCTTTAAATGAAGGAATGAACATGGCAGTGCAAGTGATCATGGCAGATTTGGCGCAGCTTGAAGCGGTTGCCGAATTGTTTGACCAGTATCGAGTTTTCTATAAACAAAACAGTGATTTAAACTTGGCTCGCGATTTTATCGCCGAACGGATGCGGCTGCAGCAGTCGGTGATTTTTGTAGCTTTATCCGCTGAGGGGCGAGCCTTGGGGTTTACTCAGCTCTATCCTAGCTTTTCGTCGACTAACGCGGCGCGGATCTGGATCCTCAATGATTTGTTTGTCACCCCTGCGGCGCGTGGTCAGGGGATAGCGCCACAATTGATGAATGCGGCAAAACAGCATGCTTTAGCCACCCAGGCGGTGGCACTTGAATTAGCCACTGCCACCGATAACCATCGAGCACAGGCGCTGTATCAATCTTTAGCTTATCAGGTCGATCGTGAGTTTATTCACTACCACTTACCTTTGGAGCCAGTTCAGTGAAGGGCGAATTGTGATGCAGCAGGCCTTTGTTTTAATGGCGAACTACAATCGGCAGCTGAATCGGCAGTGTTATGCTTGCGCTGCTCAATTGAGCCAACACGACGTAAAGCAAGAGCGTGGTGCCTACTTTGGTTCGATCTTTGCCACGCTCAATCATATTTTGGTCGGGGACATCCTGTGGTTGCAGCGCTTTGCCCGACATCCCAGTGCTTTTCGTGCCTTGCAGCCAGTGTTGAGTCTGCCTGCGCCGACCGGTTTGCAGCAAATTCTGTATTCGAATTTGGGGGAATTGCAGCAGGCCCGAGAGTTGATGGATGAACTGATTATTGATTTTATCGGGCAAATTCGCCAGTCGGATTTGCAGCATCATCTGCTTTATCACAATAGCAAAGGACTGCCTTACAAAAAGAATTTTGCCAGTTTGCTCCTGCATTTTTTTAATCATCAAACCCATCATCGTGGTCAAATTAGCACCCTCTTGTCGCAATTTGGTATTGATGTGGGAGTGACCGATCTGCTGAGCTTGATTGTCAATGAAGACTAATGTTGGGAGCGCTGCAGCTCGCTTTCATCGAGTCTTAATATATCTTGCTGCCATTGTTCGGCAACAAAATCGATAAATTGTCGAACCAGTGGAGATTGATAGCTGCGCGACAAATACACCGCCCATAAGGCGTGCTGTGGCAGGTGGTACTCATTGAGTATCGGCTGCAACTTTCCAGCCCTGATCAAGGGATTCGCCTGATCGCAGGGCAGTAAAATTATCCCTCGACCTTTTAGCGCTGCATTCAGGAGCAGGCCCATTTCGTTGGCTTGCAGGGTACCGGAAACCTCCACTTTATAGCTTTGCTGGTGGCGAATAAACTCCCATTGCTTATGTCCGAGGTGGAGCAAACAATTATGCTGTTTCAAGGCATTTAAGTCGCTGGGGCGACCAAACTGTTTCAGATAGGCGGGGGCGGCACAAATGACCGAGTCCACTCGCATCAGGCGGCGCGCGATCAACTGTTCATCGGGGGCTTGGGTATAACGAAAAGCTATGTCTACCCGCTCATCCACCAGTTGGGTGAAGCGATCCGAAGCGACGATGTCGATATTGACTTCAGGGTGGCGCTGGCAGAACTGGGTGACTACATCCAGCAATATATTTTGTGAGAAGGCGACTGGGGCGGTGAGCCGAATGCTGCCCATCAAGCGGCCAATTTGTTGCTGAGCTTGTAGTTGCATCGCCACCGTTTGAGCGATGATCTGCTCACAGTGGCGCAGCGCTGTTTCACCAGCCGAGCTCAGGCTGACCTTGCGGGTGGTGCGGTGTAATAGCCGTTGTTTTAACCAGGCCTCTATCTCCTGCACGTGTCGTGAGACTTGTAAGCGGCTTAAGTTAAGCTGCTCTGCGGCCTTAGTGAAGCTTTGGGTATTGGCCACTTCAATGAAGCTGCGCATGGCATCGAGTTTGTCCATTAGCTTATTAGTGCTCTATTTGGATACAATATGCATCATTATTGGCTATTTATCACGAAAAACCTAGATATTAAACTGCAGCAGTTGTTAATCATTTAGAACAAAACAGAATAGGACTGATTGATATGAAAGTAGCAGTATTAGGTGCAAGTGGTTGGATCGGGAGTCATATTGCAGCAGAAGCCAAGCAGCGTGGTCATCAAGTGCTCGCCTTAGTGCGTGAGCCAGGTAAAATTACTGACCCGGCTTATGAAGTGCGTCAGTTTGACATTCAGCAGTCAGCAGATCAATTGAGCGAGCAGCTTGAAGGGGTGGATGTATTGCTGGCCTCAATTAGTGGCCGAGCCGCTGGCAACCATGAAATTGTTGCCGCTACCGCAGAGCAATTGTTGGCACAGTTACTAAACAGCAGCGTTGAGCGCTTGCTGTGGGTTGGCGGTGCTGGCAGTTTAGAAGTGGCTCCCGGCGTCACTCTCGCTTCGGTCCCTGAGTTTCCCGCCGAATATAAAGCAGAATCCACTGCGCAGGCCGAAGCGCTGCAAGTATTTAAACAAACCACCAGCTCCGTTAACTGGACCTACATCAGCCCTGCGGCTGAAATTTTTCCCGGCGATAAACAAGCGGACTATCGTATCGGTGGCGAGCAGCTGCTTAGTGATGAACAGGGCAATAGCCGGATTTCGGTGAGTGATTATGCGGTTGCAGTGATCGACGAGTTAGAAAGTGGCCGTCATCCCAAACAACGGATTGGTGTGGCTTACTAGACTAGAACTAAGTCTGAGCGCCAGCCAATGCTGGGCGCTCAGGATTGGCTTCAAGAATTAGTCAATGGCCAGTTGGTAAACCGTGGTGGTGCCGGAAACTTCGTTCCCTACCGCGATATAGTGCTGGCCGATCCGTGAGAAGTAAGTGATAGACTCCGGCCCTAAATCTCCCGCCTTCGGATTATAAGTGGCGTTGGCACAATCACCATCCTGATCAACTTGGCTACAAACTGGCTGGTTAAAGTCGCGATTATTCACAAAATCCAACAGCACTGGTGCCGCAGGTTTGGAAATGTCGTAAGCGGCGACGCCCCCTTGACGCTCTAGACCGATAAAGGCAATGGTTGCGCCGTTGATCTTGGCAACGGTGATGGCTTCGGGCTCAACGCCCTTGTCATCCGAGCGGTCATCGTTGCTTTGATTGTCATTGCTGGCGTTCCAGTGCTGTGGACTGTTGGCTAAGTCTGATAATTGGTTGCCACTATCGAAGATCCGGTTTGCGGCTAAGTCAAAAATCGAAAAAGAGCGGGCACCAAAGGTATAGATCAAGTCGTTCGGTCCGATGTTTTTATTGTCGGCGACCACCTTGATTCGACCAATGGATTTTTTGTTGGCGATGGTGCCTTTTTTGCCATATCTTGCCTGATCCATTAGCGGGTGCTTGGGATCGACGTTCAGTTTGTAGCCACGAGTTTCGTCGCTATAGGAAATACAATCATCGATATGATGCTGGTATTGCTCGGCATTCTGATGTTTGCCACCCTCTTTATAGTCATCGCCATCCCATTGGTGTCCCGCTTGTTCACATTGTTGCTGGGTGGTGGGGTAAATATACTCTCGGCCATCGCCTTCGTTGGCGGTAATCAGGTAATCCTGACCATCGATGTTAAAGCTGGCAATGGAGTCTGGCATATAATAGCCCACCAACTGCGGGTAGCTGGCTTGGCTAAATTGTTGGTCTTTGTTGCTGAGATCGAGTTTTGCGCCATCGCCCCCCGCTGCAACACTGGCCCAGCTTTTTACCCCTAGCCCCTTAATCGACTCGATCTGCGCACTGGCGATATCGATGATGGCAATGGCATTGTTCTCCTGCAAGGCCACAAGCGCTTTCCCATGTTCTGTTAAAGCGATGTATTCCGGCTCAAGATCTTGCGCGACACTGGCACCAAAGGGACTCGGCAAGCGGACATCTTTGAGTTCGCCATGCCGTGCCTGACCTTGGTTAAATGCGCTAAAGCGTACTTGATGGATTTGCGCTTGTTGGTCGCCAAACCCGTTCGCTAGATCAACGATGGTTACCGAACCTTCAGGATCTTGAGAATAATCTCCATTGGGCTCGCCTTCGTTGGCGCTAAGCAGATAACGGCTATCGACTGTCATGGTGACCATGTCTGGCAGAGCGCCAGCGGGGTAAGTATTTATCAGGCTTAAATCATCGGAGCGATAGAGCGCGATAATGCCGTTTTGCTGCTTGTTTTGGTTTTGAATGGCGACCGCCACAATGCCGTTTTTTGCCACCACGCTATTGGCATCGCCGATGGCGATCCCGGCTTTTTGGGCGGCGGCTTGTAAGTTAATTTTACCGTCTTTACTGGGCGCACTTTGTTCCGCAGATAAGCGCAATACATCAATACTCTGATCTTTGGCATTCACTACATAGAGCTTATCGCGACAGCTGTCATAGGAGACGATTTCTGCCGACGAGCTGGCAAACTCACTGCCGGAAAAGTGACTGCCGACGCGCTTCATTTTTAAGCTGTTTAGACCTTGTTTTTGGCTCAAAGCTGCTTCTGTGAGGCAGTTTATGTCTAGGTCTTGGATGCTTTGAATGGCACTTGCCTGAGCGGTTTGAATAGAAAAACTTGCACCGACCAGCAAGGCTAAGCTGCTGTAAATCCGTATCGTGTGGTTTGCTTCCATGTTGATCTCGAGTATTTATGAAAACCCTTAGCATAGGACAGCAATGTGGCAGTTTTGTGTCTCTGGCTCAGTGATGATACGGATACCGCTTTAAGCGGAACTCTGGGATCATCAATTTGACAGGCGTCGGGCGGGCTGGCCAGCCAAGGCAGACTCGTTGGCGATGAACTTAGCCACCGAGCGTCCCAGAGTTTGCGGATAGTAAGGCGATGGCATGGGCGTTAACTGGCCTTGAAGGTCGCTGCTATACCCGCGTTAACTTACTGAGATGGTGTTGTGATGCATCCTTCCTTGCTTGAATTACTTGACGCGGGTAATGCTGATTGAATGCTGTTGACAAAACACTTGCAGTATCGCGCCCGGCCTTAGTTGTTCGATTTGAGATTGATGCACAGCATCAAAACCGCGCTGTTGCCAGCTACGTTGCTTCAGTTCGGCTTCGCCCAGTGGATAAATATCTTGCTGGCTGAGGCTATCATGTCGCGAAATGATCCAGACACGTTGTTGCTCCACCATGACACTGGTGAAGGCTTGTTTGAGTTTCCAGCCAAGGCGTTTGAGCATTTGAGGCTCCTTAAAAATGAACGTCAGTTATACCATAGCCGGATCTTGAAAAACCAATGCCTTCTTTGAGTGCGGGTGCGAGCTCTTAGATCGAACACTCACTCGAGGATTGCCTCCACACCTCCGACCAGATACAATTGTTTTTAACAAAATATTAACAAGGCGTATGGTATGCATATTGATAGACTCTTGGCCGAAATTGCCGAGCGAGTCCCGCAGGGCAAGACACTGACGATATCGAGTTGCTGGACTCAAGGGCGAACCGTATTTGGTGGGCTTTCCGCCGCACTATTGTCTGATGCGATGCAAACTCTCGTGAGTGATTCGCAACGACTATTACGCTCTCTCAGCACCAGTTTTGTTGGCCCCTTATTGGCTGATATGCCTTTTTCGATAGAACTTGAATTACTTCGTACAGGAAACAACGCTAGCCACATCAATGCCAGAATCGTTCAAGCAGGGCAGGTGGCGGTGACTCAACAAGCTAGTTTCGCTCTGCCTCGCAACTCTCGACTGGTGGTAAACTCTCAAATGGGTCACCAGTTGTCGTTGCCTGAGCGTTTAGCGATTTTACCAGATGTAGAGGGGCTGAGCCCTCGTTATATGCAGCATATTGATTTGGCGCTTGCCGCGGGTGGCTTACCTTATAGCGCCAGTCAGGATTCCCATTTACATGGTTGGATGCGCTTTAAACAGCCGCCTCGAGCCTTCAGTGACGCCCATCTGATTTGTTTAGTCGATGCCTGGCCACCAGCCGTGATTCAGATGATGAAACAACGCGCTCCCGCCAGTTCCATGACTTGGAATCTGGAGTTTGTTCATCCACAGCGCACGGTTGCCGCAAGTGATTGGTTAGCTTATCAGGCCCAGACTCGCCAAGCTGCCGATGGGTATGCGCATTGTGAAGCCAATATTTGGGATCGAGATGGCGAACTGCTCGCCATTAGCCGCCAAATGGTGACGGTATTTGATTAGTCGACAGGGGCTGCAGGCTACCTCCGGCTACCCAACTATATTTATGCATGAAGGGCGTAAATGGCATGATCAACGATTCGCCCATTTAGATTTTCTGCATTAGAAATAACCCCTTCTAGTTTCAGACCTAAACGTTCACAGACGGCTCTACTCGCCAAATTCTCTGTAGCGGCGGATATTTCAACTTTATGCATTTGTAATTCATCAAATGCAATGTCTATCAGTTTTTTACAAACACGAGTCATAATTCCATTGCCTTGAGCGGATTCTATAAGCCAATAACCAATGTCGACTTTTTTAATTCGTGATTAATCGTGTTGAAGGAGACATTACCAACGAGTATTTCATTGTAAAATACGCCACAGACCATTGATTTCCCATCGGCGTAATCATGAAGAGATTTTTGGATAAACGAAGCAAAGTCCTGCTCCGTTTTACAGTGTGGAGGCCACACTAACCACTGCTCAAGATAGGGTAAATTTTCTTGGGCCAATTGAGCGTATATTGGAGCAAAAGACTTTTGAACCAATGACAACTTAATATCATTATCTACTTTTAAACTGAACAAGAGTCACTCCTTAAATATCAGAGACGGCCTTTTTGATGCGCTAGTGTATGTCTCGCAGCGGCATGAATGCAGTGAAAAACCTTTGCAGGAGGCTCACCGTGTAATGATTAAACGCTAAGAACTCGCGAATGGCAAGGGCATTACCGTGAGGGAATGCCTGAAGAAAGCCAAAGGTTTTTTATCTAAAGAGAGGGCTAGCTAATGAAAAACATCATATGCGGCATAGGCTGGAGGCGAGTTGGCACAAGACAACGAAGCCAAGTGATCTAATGGTCACCGTAAATGATGCAGCAGTGTGCGAGAAAAGAGAAAGTGCATGTTCTACTTCTTATAAACAAAGAGTGGGGAGGTCTGCTTAACCAGCGAACGTTTAACTCACTCGTTTTATATCCGACCGGACTTAGGAACGGTGGCGCCAAAACAGAAGCCATCACTGGGGTACAAAGGGGCTAATCGACCGTTGTATCTTAAACACTTTCAGGAAACGCCCTGTGCGGGGCCGCATACGAGGGCTTGAGGTTACCGGCTACCCGATGAGGCCTTTTTAAAACATTGACCATGCATCTAGGCCAAGACTCTCGATACAGGGAACAAGTACATCAGCTAAGAACTCTTTCTCTTCAGTATCTAAGTCATCCCAAGGTAAATCATCTACCAGATCGTTTACATCCGAAAACCTTTGCTCTGCATCTTCAACTAAAATGCCAACTGATTTCAACTTATCAAGGAAACAGATAGTAGTTTCATTTAATAGCTTAACGACTTCAGGAACTGAAATGTTTAACCCTCGTGATTTCCATGCTTCAAGGGAATAATTGTCAGTCGCTTTAGCTTTAGTAATAATTTGTTCAAAATTGCTCATTAAACATTCCCTTTAGAGCGCCTATACTTGTTAGCACTAAACTCTTTTCAGAGGCAAGTGCGGTGGTTCTGGGAGTTCAACAGTAATTTGGTCTTCAAGTTTGACTATCCCACCTTTTATCACCGTAGCCATAATGCCGGCTTTCCTTATCAAGTTTCCTTCAGCATCTTTATCCAAAACTGCTTTAGTTAATCCTTTTTGATAGTTATCGAGTTGTGCACAAGGGTTTCTTAAACCAGTGACTCGAAGAACAACATTTTCACCTAGCTTGAGTACTGTGTTCGTTGGGAGAGAAAGGAGTTCTAGGCCTTCGGTTAGAACATTTTCTCCAATGGTACCAGCTTCAATTTCAAAACCTTTATCTCTTAGTTCTACAAAAAGTTCAGAATGGAGCAAGTGAACTTGACGAAGGTTTGGTTGTGATGGGTCAGCTTTGACACGCGACCTATGTTTAACAGTCTTGCCGCAATGAGCATCCCCTTCTATTCCCATCCCTTTAAGAAAGCATAATGATTCATATGTTTTCTTGGAGAAATTATGTCCTTCATCTTTTGATAGTGATACTACTTTCATAACATCATCCTTTTGCTGGCACGTATCGTTAGAATTTTGATTACACAAATTTGCACATTCCCAAACCAAGTCGGTTACCATTCTTTACTGAATAACCATATTTTGCATAGAAATTCTTGAGCTGTAGGAGCACTTTCTTTCTTCATATAAATTCCAACATACCACCAAAATAGGTCTGTGAATTTCAATGGATTATTAATTTTTGAGGTTTTTTATTGATAAGCTTTATTTTTTCTAGTTTAATGGATTTTATTTTCAATAAGGTGGAATTTATGAGCGTAGACTCTCTAATCTCAACCAAACTCAAAAGGTTACGTAAGAGACAAAACTTAACGCTAGACTCCTTAGCGGAGCGAAGTGGCATTAGTCGATCAATGATTTCGTTGATTGAACGTGGTCAATCAAGTCCAACCGCAACGGTACTAAACAAATTGGCTGATGCCTTGGGGATCTCTCTTCCAGAACTGTTTTCTGATGACTCAGAAAAGGCCAGCAATGACTCTCTATCGGTGTCTAATTTGGAGACGCAAAAAACCTGGCGAGATCCAGAGTCTGGTTACATTCGCCGTCAACTTACGCCGAAAAATTCCTCTTCACCAGTTGAATTAACCGAAATTATTTTTCCTCCAAAGCAAAGCGTTACTTTCGAAAACATGCTCAGACATATCGAAATACATCAGCAGGTATGGGTGATCTCGGGCGAGATTGAAATATATGATGATGATTCAACATGGCATCTCAAAGAAGGCGATTGTTTAGCATTTCAACAAAAGGAACACACCACATACTTCAACCCTAATAACACAGAAGCCAGGTATTTAATTACACTTACCAGCCTCCCGCTTTCAAGGAGAACAAATGATGGAATATAAGGTTATAACCTGTACATATGAAAAGCATGCACGAAGCATCCTAGATATATTTAATGATGCTATTGAAACATCTACAGCTTTGTATGAGTACGAAAAACTCTCAATGGAAAGTATGATTGGATGGTTTGAAACCAAAATAAACGGTGCATATCCAGTCTTTGGATTGGAATCTCTAAATGGTGAATTGATGGCATTTGCTAGCTACGGTTCTTTTAGAATGCGGCCTGCTTATAAATACTCGATTGAACATTCTATTTATGTTCATAAGGATTTCCGCGGTAATGGCCTAGGCCGAATTCTACTTGAATTGCTCATCAAATCAGCAAAAGAAAATAATTATCACGCCATCATTGGCGGTATAGATGCTGATAACCTCGGCAGTATCGCTTTACATAAAAAACATGGGTTTCAGCATGTAGGAACTCTACCTGAAGTCGGATTCAAGTTTGGCCGTTGGCTGAATTTAGTTTTTTATCAACTCGTATTAGATACCCCAACATCACCAACTGAAAAATAGAGAGTAACTATTACATAGGAGATGCTCCATGCAATCTTATACCACTTTATTTATCTTGATCGCAGCAGGTATCTCTTTGGTGATTCAAAATATCATTATGGTTAGAATTACTGATAAGGTATCTACAGTAACCATTACGTTATTACTGAATTCAATCAGTGGTCTATTTATATTGCTGATTATTCTGTGTATAAAAAATGGAATGGCAGGTATTTATGAAGCAGTACGGCATATCAGCCCAATGTCTTTACTTCCTGGGGTTTTAGGCTCATTTTTCGTATTTTCAAGCATCTTTGGCTACAAACATGTCGGTGTGGCAACAACAATAGCAGTATTAGTTGGCAGTCAATTAATATTCGGCATCATCGCCGATAGCTTCTATACTTCTTTGCCATCAAAGCACAATATAAGCACTATTGTTGGTGCGCTGTTACTTATAGCTGGCGTAGTTTTGATTGTTCAATCCAAAAAATAATCCGCATATAAATTTAGATATATGCGCAATGAATAAAGCCAGCCACCGTAAAACGTTACTAACGGTTAGGCGGCTATTTTGATGCGCTGTGTACGCCCAGCATGGGCGTCAACGAGCTGAAAGTTACCTATAGGAAGTTTAGCGTTTTGTTATTAAACGTTAAGGGCTCGCGAATGACAGGCGCATTATCGAATACTTACCTAGCATCTCAATGTGCTTCGAGATGGATGGATTAAGTTTTGCTACTCGAAGTGAGACGCCTAGTGCGGAACCGTATGCAGGGTATAGTGGGGCTAGAGGCTCGTGAACTCTCGCTGCCCGATTATGCCTCTTCTGACGTGTCGATTAAATCTCTTAGTTCTGCACCCAAAGCTTTACAGCGTTCATTTGACCATCCCCTCGATAAATGACTTACTGGGTAAACTATTGATTGTACGCCGTGTATGATCACTTTATTCGGACGATTTTGCTCTAGAGTACTTTGCGTTAGATTTTCAAAATAAGTCTTCACTTCCTTTCCGTGAACTAGCAGATACTTAGGCTTAATTGTTGAAAGTAGAAAACTAAACGTAGATGGATCCATTGACTCTTTTTTCAACTCATTAGCTCGAGTCGTCGCTGTGATATATAAGTTTGTTTCTAAAGCCTGTTCAGGAAGTAGTGCACCCGTTATAAGCTCAATACAGCTCCTAGTCCGACTAACCTTCAGACGCCTAGTCTTACCTTCCTTCAAAGGTTTTTCTGCACGTTCCTTAACGTAAGTATCGAACCAGACCTTTTTATCAAACCCATAATCCTTACTCCAAAAATTCCAGAACTGGGCCTTCATCTCTGTGGCTGCATTAAACCCTACTATAAACACCTTACACTCCAGTGGATTGCCAGTGCATACAAACGGACGCGGATTCTGTATTTCAGCTAAGCGGACCTTAAGCTGACTATCAAAATCCAGAAGTTTCATAATTTCTCCTTGCTCCTGAGGCATAACGCCCAATTAAGGTGTGACCACGCTATAACATCAAACTAAACCATTGTACTGTAGAAAATTCAAATTGGAGTGAAATCGCCACGCGTTGCGAGTCACTCTCAAATCTTTACAAATATGAATGGCTTCGACATGTGCTGGCTTGTCAGCGAGCACATATTGCGGCGTTTATTAGCCTGAAAGGCAAGCCTTCGAGCTTGCTTGTCTTTATAATGCTGAGCTTGATACATAGATAAGGCCGATTTGCTTGATGCGAGATAACAAGAAAGCTCATCCAAGGGTGAAAAGCCAGCTTCATCCGCGCAATCAACACCGCCAGCGTTATGATTTTGTCGCATTAATTAAAACTTGCCCAGAGCTCAAGGCCTTTGTTGCGCGAAATGCCTACCAAGATCTGTCCATCGATTTCTTTAATCCTCAAGCGGTACGCTGTTTAAACAAGGCCTTGTTAAAGCATTTCTACCATATTGAGGGCTGGCAAATTCCCAAGCACAACCTTTGTCCGCCAATTCCCGGACGCGTTGATTATATCCATTATCTTGCTGATCTGCTCGGGCAGAGTCAGGGGGGAGATATTCCGCGAGGTGCCGGTGTGCGCTGTTTAGATGTTGGCGTGGGGGCGAATTGTGTTTACCCCTTGGTAGGTAGTGCGGAATATGGCTGGTCGTTTGTCGGGAGTGATATCGAAGCCGCCTCATTGCAATCGGCGCGGTTGATTGTGGATGCAAACCCGCATTTAGTGTCGCAAATAGAATTACGTTTGCAGCGCCAACCTGCTGCTATTTTTAAGGGGATGATTCAAGCCGATGAGCGTTTTGCTTTGACCTTATGTAACCCGCCTTTTCATCGTTCGGCGGCAGAGGCTCGCAGTGGTAGCCAGCGTAAGCAAAGCAACCTGAAGGCGCGTGGTAAATATCAACAAAGTTTGAATTTTGGTGGTCAAAGTAACGAGCTTTGGTGTGATGGCGGGGAGCTGAAATTTATTCAAAACATGCTGGTAGAGAGCCAACTTTTTGCAGAGCAATGCTTGTGGTTTACCAGCCTAGTCTCTAAAGAGTCCAACCTAAAAGGCATTTATCAAACGTTAGAACGATTAAAGCCGGCGCAAGTGAAGACCATCAAGATGGGTCAAGGTAATAAAATTAGTCGTTTTGTGGCTTGGAGCTTTATTTCACCCGCACAACACCGCCACTGGTTGAGCAACCCGCGCTGAGTCGATTATTTACTAGCGTAAAACGGTATGGATATTCCATCCTTCGACGAACTAAGGTATAAGGGCGCTATGAAAATACCCAAACGAATACAGCCTTTAGTTGATGATGGTCTGGTCGACGAAGTGCAAAGTCAGTTAATGAGCGGCAAAGAGGCCTCTGTGTACGTAGTACGCTGTGGGAATGAGATCCGCTGTGCCAAAGTTTATAAAGAAGCCAGCCAACGCAGCTTTAAGCAAGCGGTCGCTTATCGTGAAGGACGTAAGGTGCGCAATAGTCGACGTGCCCGGGCGATGGAAAAAGGCTCAGGATTTGGTCGTGAGCAGCAAGAAAAAGTCTGGCAAAGCGCCGAAGTGGATGCGCTTTACAAGCTTGCTGCGGCGGACGTTCGGGTGCCTGAACCCTATGGCTGCTTTGACGGGGTATTGCTGATGGAGTTGGTGACCGATGACGAGGGCTATGTTGCGCCGCGTTTGAATGATGTGATGATGTCGGCGGAGCAAGCCGTAGAAGATCACGAAATGATGATGCGCTATGTGGTGCGCATGTTATGTGTGGGTTTGATCCATGGTGATTTGTCGGAGTTTAATGTGCTGGTGGATCAGTATGGTCCGGTGATTATCGATCTCCCTCAAGCGGTGGATGCCGCCGCCAATAATAATGCAGAGTGGATGCTGGCGCGGGATATCAACAATATGCGTGATTATTATGGTCAATATGCGCCAGAGCTATTAAAGACCGAGTACGCGAAAGAAATCTGGGCACTTTTTGAAAAAGGTGAATTAGCTGCTGAAACCGAGTTGACTGGCCAGTTTACCCAAGAGGATACGGTGGCCGACCTTGCCGCAATTATGCAAGAAATTGACTCGGCTCGAGAAGAAGAGCTGCGTCGCCGCGAACGGATTAACGAAGCCAAGAATGGTGTAGACGAGAGTAAATATAACTGGGCCGACGACGATTAAAGAAGTGGTAATTCATCATCTTTTTAAATTGCTTAGATACTTTCGTGTTAGCTGGATGAAGTTCAGAAATCATCCGGTCACATTATGGGTAAAGCAAAAAGCAACATAGCTAACTGGAAATCATACAACAAAGCATTCACCCAGAGAGGTGCATTCTTATTTAGGCAATAACGCTTCGTCACTCAGCAGTTCGAAAAATAATATAATGAGAAACTGTTAAGTGTCTCGAAACTAGGGGCTTACCAGAGACTTCGGTTTCTTTTGTTAATGAGGTTCAAATGAAAAAATTAATCTTGGTTCTAGCGATGCTCGTCAATGTTGGCGGATGCCAAGCAGAGCAATCTGACTGAATTTGCAAGCAAACATGGTGTTCAAGTGGAGTTCTTGGAAGTTGAAACAAACATGGAGCAATTTAGAGAACTAGGTCTTCGAGCTACACCTTCAATCTTCATTGGAAACGAACTCATCGATTTAGGCAAGTTCAGTTCTTATGAAGAGTTGAACCACTACATTGTGGAAAATGTGAAATAAAAAAGCTTTAGAATAACTATGACATGACACTCAGGGCAATCCCGCTAATAGAAGGGGCTCGGACAGTTTTTTATTTGAATGCTTAAACCAGAAAGGCTTCCTCTTCCACAAATAAGACGAAATTCCTCCGATACTAAGGGACTGGCCGGCAGGGCTCGTGACAGACTCTGGTAAAGGATAATCCTTTTAAAACATACCCCTATAGTAAGAGCGCGATGAAAGATCCCTAACCGTCACTCTTTACTGCAAGCGACTGCCAGCGCTGGATTTCACGCGCTACAAAATCCGCAAAGCAAGTTGGTTTTCGCCCGGTCAGCGTCTCGACATTATCTGTTACTTTATCTTCCGAACCTCGTGCAATAGCCGCATCCATACTCGCCATTATTTGGGCGTAGTTTTGATCCATGCCTTGTTGTTGAAAGCGCTCTACCAGTTGAGCGCTCGTCAAATTAATATGGGACACGGGATAATCAAGCGCCTCATTCAAGGTATTCGCGACATCACCATAGGTCATGGCGTCGGGCCCTGTTAGAATAAAATCGTTGTTCCATGCGGTTTCCGCAACCAATGCCGCTACGGCCACTTCGGCAATGTCTTGTGCATCGATAAAGCCCACTCGTCCCATGCCCGTGGCCGAATAAATCGCCTGTTCATCACAAATGGTTGGCAAATGCTGTTGCTCAGAAAAATTCTGCATAAACCAAGTTGGTCGCAACACTGCCCATTCTGGCGCATGCTTAATCAACCAGGCATGAACCTCGCCCATCATTGGTCCTCCAGCTTGTAAAGACGACGCACTCAGTAATACAAACCGTTGCACGCCCTGCACAATGGCTTGCTCCAGAATAGGCAGCATCAAGGTGCCATGCTCACTGGAGTTGGTTGGCGCAACAATGTAAAGCGCTCGAGTGTCTTTAAAGGTGGCCGTTGCCAACTCAGCTTGCATCCAGTCAAATGCCACCTCATTCGGCTGTTGAGGAGAACGAGTCGCGATGCGATGCGATACACCAAGATTAGTCAGTTTTTCGACGACATAACGGCCTGTTTTTCCTTTACCGCCTAATACCAATACATTAGTTGCCATGGCCACCTCCGCTTAGCATTTTATTTATTTGTGCAGCGCCCCCAAAAGCATTCATCACAACCAGCGGGTTCCAATAATCTCGGTATCGACTAATGAGACCATCTTTAAGGTCAATCACCGACACATAATCTTGGTCATAACGAGCATTTTCATTATCAGCATGTCCTTTACAAGAGAATTCCAATACGGCATTTTGACCATCGGTCGACAGAATAGAACGATGCAGCGACATGGATTCAACAGTTAATAGCCCCGCTACTTTTTGTAGATAAGCCGTAAATGCCGTCTTTCCTTCAACACTGTGGATACCGTCAGGCAGAGCGTAAGGAAACTCAAATAAAATATCTTCGCTCAGCATATCAAGCAGTGTTTCGGCGTTTGGCGCTAACGCCTCCCCC
Organism: Agarivorans sp. QJM3NY_30; assembly: GCF_050870855.2. Lineage (GTDB taxonomy): Bacteria > Pseudomonadota > Gammaproteobacteria > Enterobacterales > Celerinatantimonadaceae > Agarivorans. The sequence goes on from NZ_CP194038.2 coordinate 426,266, forward strand.
AAGCCTTCTCTTAAAAGAGCTGACAAACTCGAAAAACCGTCGCTACTATTCGCCATATTACTTTACCTTTTTTGGTTGAAACGCTATCGTATCAACCAAAATTATGAGCGATTTAAGAATGGAACGCAAGCGTATCGACGAAAAAAGTGATACCCATAAAAACAATAAACGAAAGCCTTCTGGCGCTGCCGTAATGCGAACAGACTTAACCGAAGCTTTGTTTGTTTCCTTATTTGAAGAATGGGCTCTGAATGGCTACACCGGCACTAGTCTTGAAAAAGTAGCAAAGCGTATCGGTGCAGGTAAAGCGGCGATTTATAGGCGCTGGCCATCGAAGTTTGCCTTCGCTTCTGAGGCCATTAAAACCGCTACCGTTGCGCTGACCGATGTAAAAGATCACGGCTCTTTGGAAGCTGATGTACACGCCTATTTGCTGATGTTCCGTCGCAGTTTACGTCATCGCTTAGTACGAAGAATCTTGCCAGATCTATACGCCGAGCGGCTGCGCTCTGGTGAGCTAGCCCCATTGATTGAAGGGTTATCCGACTTTCGTCGGCAATTGGGTCATCAGTTATTAGACAGGGCCATTACCCGTGGTGAAATCACCGAAAGCATCGACAGGGAAATGGTATTAGACATGCTGCCAGCTGCGCTGTATTGGCGCATGATTATCAGCGGAAAAAACATGACTCGCAAAGACATAGATCGCCAAACTATCGCGTTAATGGCCAGTATAAAAGCGCTGAGCCAGCTCTAACGGTCATTCACTTAAAGAAGGGGCCGGAAACTTAGAACAGTGGCGCTTGGGCTTTCGGTATCGAAGCTAAGCAAGACTATGAGCCGCAAATTTCGATGGGGACAGTCCCGTGTGCTTGCTAAAAGCGGAACTAAAAGCACTGGCAGATTTGTAGCCTATTCGTTCCGCAATATCTGCCATCGTGTGAGAATGACTCCGCAACAGACCTTTGGCAATAGCCATTCGCCATGCAATAACGTATTCCATTGGTGTAAATCCTACCGCATTGTGAAACCGTTTGAAAAAAACCGAACGAGACAATGCGGCTTCTTTTGCTAGCTGAGCAACGGTCCATGATTGGCTCACATCTTGGTGTATTTTTCGGATCGAGACGGCTAGTCGCTCATCGGCCAATCCAACTAATAAACCGGGAACATTCGGCGTATCCATCTTGGTTCGAAATGTTTCAATTAAAAGGACTTCTAATAAACGAGCCAACACATATTCTCTGCCTGGGCGCTGTGCTCGAGATTCCTCTATAACTAGCTCAACCAGTGCCGTTAGTCTTGCTGCTTTACGAATATGGACAAGTTTTGGCAGAAGTGCGAGTAGAATTGTTGAGTCGCGCGTAGCAAACTTACAATGCCCCACTAATACATGTGCATTTAATGAACTGTCTTGTTCTCCAACCCAATACACGTTGGGAGAAATTTCGACTGGTACCGAGTGTTTTTCATTGTGCGGGGGAGAATCGAGACTGCTAAAAGTAAAACTATTCGATTCTGGAATGAGAACAAAATCTCCAGCGACTAAGTTAATCGGTGCTTCGCCATCAGGTGAGAACTCACAGCTTCCATCTAGGACCACACAGTAAAACGGGTCGCTAACATCTTCACGCCTAATTCGCCATAACCCTGCCGCCTGCACCACTTTAGAAAAGCTCGCCTGGGGTTGCAAAAGTGACACGATATTGGAGAGAGGGTCCATCATAAATACCATAGATAATGAATTGTGTACTTTACGTTATGTATCATGCCATCGCCAGCCTATAAAGTTAACAGATTCATCACCTGAGGAATCTTTATGAAAACGATCTTAATCACAGGGGCATCATCTGGCTTTGGCCTTGAAACTGCAAAATACTTTCTTGCAAAAGGTTGGAAAGTTATCGCTACCATGCGTAACCCTGCAGACAACAGTTTGCCAGAGTCTGGGCAACTAAGCATATTGCCGCTGGACGTTACTAACATGGAGAGCATCAAAAGTTTAGTGTATTCGGTAGATTATATTGATGTACTTGTTAACAATGCGGGTGTCGGTATGCTTGCAGCGTTGGAAGGCACCTCAGATGAAGTGATTCAAACTCTGTTTACAACCAATACACTTGGCTATATCAATATGGTTAAGGCCTTCTTGCCTCAGTTTCGGCAACAGAAATCGGGTGTGATTATTAATGTTTCTTCCGCTGTCACGCTAAAAGCGTTGCCTTTACTTTCGGTTTATACAGCGAGTAAAGCGGCGATAAATGCTTTTACTGAGTCCTTAGCTATTGAATTAGAGCCCTTTAATATTCGAATGAACTTGGTGATACCAGGCCAGGCTCCCGCTACACGGTTTGGCGCGAATGCAAAAGCTCGCATGGAAAATGCTTTCCCAGAACCCTACCTGGATTTAGCCAATAAAATGTTTTTGAATAGGCCAAAACAAGCAAAAGTGACCCGTTCACAAGATGTCGCTGAAGCAATCTGGCAAGCTGCCACCGATGACAAAAGTCCGATGTGGATTGTTGCTGGAGAGGATGCGAAAGCAATGGTATTAAGCGACTAATACGTATTTTCTACATGGTTTTGCAACGCATTTAGCTTAGTCACGTTATTTCTTCTAAATACGAATGGCTGAAGTGAGCATCGGCGCGGCTATTCGGGTGGGTGCTTATATCTTTGATGCTATTGGCGTTTGGCTGGCGGTCTAGTTATCTTAAACGTATTAGCTCATTTATCGATTAGGCGACTTAAGCCAGCTAAAAAGCAGACTTAAGTTTTGTCATCGCTACGTAGCAATGTGAACACTGCGTCTTATTTATATAGCCCCAACTTTGATTATGAATTGGGGATATTTTTTCATCTATAAACTATCGGGTTTATTAATCATAACTTAAACATAAATTTATAAGACTGGTAATTTTTGATGCGTAGTTGATTCTTCAAACGCAGCCGCCATACCTAAAAGTTTCCCATCCTTGAAACGCTTACCAAGGAAGCTTAAGCCAACAGGGAAATTATTTGAAAATCCGGCTGGTACACTTATCACGGGTCTTCCGGTAAAGTTCGCCCAACCACAATGAGTACCTAGCTGATTAGGGTCAATCAAAGTTTCTGGATCTTCAACTTCAGCAGGTGGCAAAGAGACGGTAGGGTAAATAAGCGCATCTAGACCATATTCTTTGTAAATTTTATCAACACCTTTCGAAAATTTCACTCGACTCTCGACAGCTTCATTAAAGGTTTTAGGATCAAGCGGTTTGTTATCACTGTAGCTTAACCAGTCTTTAGTAATCGCATTCATTTTCGGGCTTTTCGCAATAAGGTCACCGTAGTTCAATACGTCAAAAGGTTCTGTTTGCTCTTTAAGTCCTTTTGGTATTTTAGCTTCGGTTCTTACGAAATAATCTTCTTTGCCGGTGGCATCCCAGTAAGAACCGGAACCGTATTCTGTCCACCAATCAGATGAAATATGAATTGGTTGTATAATAGCGCCTCGAGCACGAAGTTCATCACGTGCTTTCTGCATTGTCGCAGAGATCTCGGGTGTGATAGCTATCTCTGCTGTCCATCCACCGAAAGGAGCAACAACATAGCCGAGTACTTTCCCTTTCAAAGATTTATTATCGTTTAGACTATGTACCAAAGTCTCTGTCAACGCATGACCGTGAGTTAGGGCATCTTTTTGATCTTCACCAGCCATAACATCAACAACAGTTGCAGCATCAATTACGTTTTTCGCTAGCGGGCCTATGGTATCGCCAAGAGTGTTATAGTCCATTCCTGTGGTAGGAACTATACCGGGAGATGGGCGATATCCAACGAGCGAAGTGAATGATGCTACATCTGTAATCGACCCACACGACTCAGTACCAAGAGCCACTGGTGCATAACCGGCAACAACAGAAGCAGCAGAACCACCGCTTGAACCATTAATATTTTTTGTACGATCTTGAGGATTATATGTTCTTCCACCCGCACTCGATAAGGTATCCCAAAACATAGCAAATTCAGCCATATTTGTTTTACCCATTATCAATGCACCTGCTTTGATAAGCCTATCAACCGCCACCGCGTTATGGGCAGGCTGATACTCTTTTAATGCTTCATTACCATGACTGGTTGGCATGTTAGATGTATTAATATTGTCTTTAACAAAAATTGGGACTCCAGCAAGTGAAAGACTCGATTTATCGTTTAGTTTATCTAGCGCCTTTGCTTCTGCAATCACATCGGGGTTTTGTGTGAGAATAGCATTGAAGCCTTTCTTGGAGCTTTCAATGTTGTCGATCCGAGCCATGTATGCTTGTACTAATTCAACAGCAGTAACTTTTTTATGTTTGATGTCATTAATGATTTCTGTCACGGTATAGTTTTCTACATTTTCGACGGCATAAACATTTCCTCCAAATAGAATTGCAGCTATCGCTATGCCAAGTGCTTGCTTCCTCATGTTCATTACTCCTTAAAATGAAATTGACAAGCTTTAAAGGCATCTTCTATGCCATACAAGACATTAGGATCAAAACAGATTAAATAGCATCCTAAATGATTGTGTTTTATGCAATCATTTGATCTTATTGGTGCATTCGGCCCTTTTTTAGTGCACTGAAAATATTTAATTGATCGATTTCTCATTATTTTTAAGGGCGTGAATAATTGGTGTTATTAAATAATTAGATTGTTGGAATACTATTAAAAATAGAGAGGATAAAATATACGTCAACGTGGTAAAAGCCATGCATACATATTCGATTAATTAAGTCTAAGAGTGGCTTTGGGAATGATTAAAAGTGAATATTATAAATTACTTCGAGGCATGTCCATATTAGCCCTGCGACCCGAATACGACATTGTTTAATGCAATACAGATAAACCCTACAAAATTAATGGCCCCAAATACAAGATCATATTTTAATATGCTTACTATCAGAATATTGCAGAAATAGATTCTTCATTACTGACATGTCGAATCGCTTCAGCGAGCATTGGCTGCGTCACTCAGGTGGCGCTTAATAATAACGGCAAATAACATTTGGACGAGTGAATCGATTTGGGCGGAAAAGGATTTAGCTCAAATCTAAGCTGCCAAAACACCCTAGAAATTGGGACGCTGTCAGCTCAGGTCTGAGCTACTACACCATAGCCTTGACTCGAATATAGGGCTATTTTAGTGAGCCAATTGCTTGAATTACAGCCCCAATCCCATGGTGATTAATCCCCTCATTTACCACTCGATCAAGTGCTTCAAGGTGGTGAAATGAAAAGTTAGGTAATTCTTTTATTAACGTTTCTTTTGAAATCATCATTGAAGCTACTGGAGGCCCCCCCGTTTTATATACTAGCTGCTCAGGTCTATAACCCTCTAGCAAAAAAACACCAGAAGGTTTAATTGCTAATTCTATTCGACTATATAAATCTTGCCTGAGTGTTGGTGGTAGGTGACAGTATATAGAGACAATACCGTCCCATTTACTCTCTCCAAGATCAAATATTGCTAAATCGGCACAAATAGTTTCAATCACTACGTTATTTTCTTTAGCTAGCCTTTCTAATTTTTCGATGGCCACATTAGATATGTCTACCGCTGTTACCGAATATCCTAATTTGGCAAGAAAAACTGCATTTCTTCCTTCACCTTCAGCGAGTAATAACACTTTTCCTTTGGGGATTGCATCGTAATGACTTTTAAGAAAGTCATTCGGCAATTTCCCATAAACATATTCTTCTGTATCGTATATTTTATCCCACATACTAAATTCTCTGTTTATGAAGCAAGTTTCGTTTACTTATATGCTAATAGCTTATCATAAGGAAAATTAAGCTTGTTAGAACAAGATAATCTCCCCCCTTTGTCCCATTGATTGTTCAACACCATATCACTCCTTTTTAGCCATTTCAGCACGATAGACACAACTTGATAATCGAGTCATAAACAAAGGATACGATGGCTGGTGGCAACAAGGAATGGCATGAACACAGTTTGCAATGATCGTTTTTTTAAGCCTTAAACGATGGAAAAACTAGGGGGTGAGTCCTGTTATTCGGCGCACTTTTGGATTTGTTTGATTAACCATTGCAGGCTGTCTTGGCTGTCATACAGTTGATGAGTGAAGATGCTCAGCGACAAATTGGGTAGGTCGGCGGGCAGTTGCACGATTCGAACTGGTAGCATTGTGGCAAGCTCCTGGGCGATTCGCAACGGTACACACATTAGGTAATGGGTGTTGGCAATCACCTTGGCGCCAGCGGCATAACTTTGGATGGTGGTGGCAATCTGGCGAGCCTGATGTTGTTTGAGTAACCAACGGTCGATGGGATCGGCACCGGAATTGATTAAGGGTAAGTGAACTTGAGGTGTTTGCACAAAAGTCTTTAGATTGAACTGTTCGGGGAAGCGGCTTTGCTGCGCCACCAAGCCAACATAGGGGTCGCTCAGCCAAGGGTAACGGCGATAATAACGCGGCATATCTTGCAGCTCGTCGACGCCTAAGATGAGATCGATACGGCCCTGCTCAATACGTTCCATCTGGGTGTTTTCCGAAAGAATATCAATCGCGATCCGGATGTTTGGTGCATTGCGCTCCAGCATTTGAGTGAGTCGTGGTAGCGCAAAAAATTCGAAGTAATCAATGGCACTGATATAAAAAGTTTTGGCATCCAGTTGCGGATCAAATGGCTTCATTTGATCGAAGGCCGTATCAATCGCCCTCAAGCCTTTTTGAATATTGGGCATTAGTGATAAGGCGAGTGGGGTGGGCTCCATGCCGCTTTGGGTTTTAATAAACAGTGGGTTGTTAAAGCGCTTGCGTAATTTTGCCAGCACGTGACTGGCGGCCGATTGGCTCATATACAGTTTCTGGGCGGCTTTGGATAAGTTGCGTTCTCGGTGTAGTACCACCAGTAGGCGAAGTTGATTAATGTCGATATCCATCGTTATCGAACTCTCTCATATAGAAATGAAAAAAATGCATTTTTATTATAACCAAATCAAGTAGACAATGTGTCTCTGTTTTAAGCACTGAGGTTGGATAGTTGATGAGAAAGGTAAGCGTCGCCGCAACACAAATGTCTTGTTCCTGGCAAGTGAACGATAATATTGATAAAGCCGAGCGTTTAGTTCGCCAGGCCGCCGCGCAGGGCGCACAAATTATCTTGTTACAAGAGCTGTTTGAAACCCCTTATTTTTGTATCGAGATCCAAGAATCACATTTGGGTCTGGCCTCCGAGCTTGAAGATAATCTGGCCTTTCAGCGTTTAACCGCGCTCGCTAAAGAGTTACAGGTGGTATTGCCTTTTAGTTGGTTTGAAAGCGCCGGCAACGTGCGTTTTAACTCGGTGGCCATGATCGATGCCGACGGCAGTTTGCTTGGTATTTATCGCAAAACCCATATTCCAGACAGTGATGGATATTTGGAAAAGTACTATTTTAGCCCGGGAGATACAGGCTTTAAGGTCTGGCACACTCGCTACGCAAAAATCGGGGTGGGGATTTGCTGGGATCAGTGGTTTCCAGAAACCGCGAGAAGTTTAGCGCTGCAAGGGGCTGAACTGCTCTTATTTCCTACCGCAATTGGCAGTGAACCCAGCCAACCAGAGATGGATTCGCAAAGCCATTGGCAACGGGTGATGCAGGGCCACGCTGCGGCCAACCAAGTTCCGGTGATTGCATCGAATCGAATTGGTCGCGAGCAAGCGACATCACGCGATTTAGCACTGACTTTCTATGGCTCTTCGTTTATTGCCGACGAGACTGGCGAAATTGTCGTTAAGGCCGATCGTGAAACTGAAACGGTGTTGGTGCATCAGTTTGATCTGGACGCTATTGCATTTCAGCGTAGCGCCTGGGGCTTGTTTAGAGATCGTCGTCCCGAGCAGTATCCACATCTACTTACCCTTGATGGTCGCTTAAACAAATAATTTTAAATGGTGATGCTCCCTTGATTGGCTGTTGGTCAATCTGTGGGGAGATGGCAAGCCAAGCAATTCGGGAGCTATATATGAGTCAACAGCGAAAAACGCTGCCAGCGGAAGATGGTTTTAGCATGCCCGGTGAACACCAGCCACATAGTGAGGTGTGGATGTCATGGCCAATGCGACCAGACAATTGGCGGATGGGCGCAAAGTATGCGCAGCAAGCTTTTGTTGCGGTGGCCAGCGCTATCGCCCGGCGAACGCCAGTGGTGATGTTGGTGAATCACGCCCAATATGCCAATGCGAGAATGCAACTACCAGCGCAGATTAAAGTGGTTGAAATGTCTTATAACGATTGCTGGATGCGTGACATGGGGGCAACCTATTTACTCAATCAAGCGCAGCAGCGTCGCGGAGTGAGTTGGCAATTTAATGCTTGGGGCGGCTTAGTCGATGGGCTGTACTTCCCTTGGGATCTCGACAATGCTGTGGCTGAGAAAATGTTGAACCTCACTGAGGATGATATCTATTGCGCACCTTTTATTTTGGAAGGTGGTTCGATCCACAGTGATGGCGAGGGCACCTTATATACGACCGAAGAGTGCCTACTTCATCCCAGCCGTAATCCGGGATTGTCTAAGCGACAAATCGAAACTCACTTACAGAATTATCTTGGGATTGACAAGGTGATTTGGCTGCCACAAGGTTTATATGACGATGAGACAAATGGCCATGTGGATAACATTATGCATGTGGTTAAGCCGGGAGAAGTGGTGCTTACCTGCTGTGATGACCCCAGTGACCCGCAATATGCCATCAGCAAGAAGGCCTATCAGGTTTTAAGCAGCCAAAGCGATGCCAAGGGACGAGCGATTAAGGTACATCAGCTGCCGATGCCCGGTCCCCTTTATATGAGTGAGCAAGAAGCTGAAGGGATCGAGCCAAGTGCCGGGATGAAACGTCAGGCGGGAGAGCGCTTGGGGGCGTCTTATGCAAACTTTCTGATTAGTAATGGTCAGGTGATCTTTCCGCTGTTGGATGAACGCACCGATGAGCAGGCTCGGGATGTATTGCAACAGGCCTTCCCTGAACATCAGCTGATTGGCGTCGAGGCCCGCGAAATAGTGTTGGGCGGCGGTAATATTCACTGCATTACTCAACAAATTCCGCGCTCAAAGTCGCTTGCAGGGTGAGCGCTTTACCAGGCCACTGTGCTAAGGCAGTGGCTCACGACTCTAACCTCTAGTTTTGCGCTAAAAAGAATTGATAGGCGGCATTGTCGGTTTCATCTTTGTAGTCAAAACCGAGTTGTGCCAGATGCTGGGTAAAGGCTGCGGTATCGCGGTCTTGTAATTCGAAGCCGGCCAATACCCGTCCGTAAGCGGAGCCGTGATTACGGTAGTGGAACAGGGTAATGTTCCAATGGTTGCCCAGCGTTTGTAAAAACTTGAGCAAGGCACCGGGTTGTTCGGGAAACTCAAAGCTAAATAGCCGCTCGTTTAATACCTTGCCGGGTTTGCCTCCCACCATATAACGCACATGCTGTTTAGCAAGTTCATCGTCGCTGAGATTGGTCACCGCATAGCCGCTGGCACTCAGGCTATCGAGCAGTGCCGGCAATTCCTGTTCGCTATTACTAACCCGAATACCAACAAAAATACTGGCTTGTTGCTCATTGGCATAGCGGTAGTTAAATTCGGTAATGGCTCGGCCCCCGAGGTGCTCCACAAACTCGAGGTAAGCGCCCTGGCGTTCGGGAATATTCACCGCCATTACCGCTTCTTTTTTCTCACCCAGCTCGGTGCGCTCCGAGACATAACGCAGGTTATGAAAATTAACGTTTGCCCCAGATAAAATCGCCGCCAAGCGCTGGCCTTGTAAATTGTGTTGCTGGGCATAGGCTTTTAAACCCGCCAGCGCCAGTGCGCCGGAAGGTTCTGAAATGGCCCGGGTATCTTCAAAGATGTCTTTGACTGCCGCACAAATTTCATCGGAATTGACGGTGATCACTTCATCCAGATAGCGCTGGCAGAGCCGGAAGGTTTCTGTGCCAATCAGCTTGACCGCGACCCCATCGGCAAATAGTCCCACGCGTTCCAGCGGGGTCGGTTTGCCTGCGGCCAGTGCGGCGCTTAAACAGGCCGAGTCTTGCGCTTCTACCCCAATAATCTTGATCTGTGGCATCAGCTGTTTGATATATACCGCCACCCCCGCGGCGATGCCGCCGCCGCCTACTGGCACAAATATCGCGTTGAGGTGCATGTCTTGTTCCAGTAGCTCTTTGCCAATAGTGCCTTGTCCGGCGATTACATCCACATCATCGAAGGGCGGGATCAGGGTATAGCCGCGTTCCGCGGCGAGCTGTTTACTGTAGTGGCTGGCTTCGTCGAAACTGTCCCCGATCAAACGTACATCGGCACCCATGGCGCGCACCGAGTCTATTTTGATTTCTGGGGTGGTGGTGGGCATCACGATGATCGCATTAATATTGAGCCGTTGCGCCGACATTGCTACGCCCTGAGCATGGTTACCGGCCGAGGCGGCAATCACCCCGCGCTGGCGCTGAGCCTCGCTTAATTGGGCGATTTTATTGTAGGCGCCGCGTAACTTAAAAGAGTGCACCGATTGGCGGTCTTCGCGTTTCAACAGAATTTGGTTGCCCAGTCGCTTGGATAATTTGGGGAGTTCTTGTAAGGGCGTTACCTGAGCGATTTCATAAACTGGGGAGAGTAAGATCCGGCGAAGGTAATCGTTGGCACTGGGTAAGGTTTGAGACATGGTAGTAACCTACAACTTGCATTAAATTAGCCCGGCGAACCGGGCTGAATATGATATCGAGAAAGGGCTTAGCCGAGTTTGCTCTTATCGCGTACTGCACCCTTGTCGGCGCTGGTGGCGAAGTGAGCGTACATCTTCAGTGAAGTGCTCACTTCACGCACCCGTCCCACTGGGCGCCAGGCGTCACTGCCTTTGGCTTGCATTGCGGCGCGGCGTGTGGCCAATTGCTCTTCGCTCACTTCCAGTACAATGCTGCGCTCAGGAATGTTGATATCGATGATATCACCCTGTTCAACTAAACCAACCACGCCACCACTGGCGGCTTCTGGCGAAATGTGGCCAATTGACAGACCCGAGGTACCACCAGAGAAGCGACCGTCGGTTAGCAGGGCACATTTTTTACCTAAGCCCATGGATTTAAGGTAAGAGGTTGGGTAAAGCATTTCTTGCATGCCGGGGCCACCTTTTGGGCCTTCGTAGCGAATTAACACCACGTCACCCGCTTTGACCGTACCATCCAAGATCCCGGCAACTGCATCATCCTGGCTTTCAAAAATACAAGCCGGGCCGCGGAATACCAAGTTGTCGTCATCGACGCCAGCAGTTTTCACAATACAGCCGTCCAGGGCAACGTTTCCTTTTAAGACTGCCAGGCCACCTTCCAGGCTGAAGGCATTCTCCAAGCTACGAATACAGCCTTCGGCACGGTCGGTATCGAGTTCATCCCAGCGGCAATCCTGGCTAAAGGCTTGGGTGGTGCGAATACCTGCAGGACCCGCGCGATAAAAATCTTTCACGGCCTGATCCTGAGTTTGCATTACATCCCATTTAGCCAGCGTTTCAGCGAGGGTTTCGCCCATGATGTTGGGCACCTCACGGTGAATGAGACCGGCGCGATCCAGTTCACCGAGGATGCCCATAATACCGCCGGCGCGATGCACGTCTTCCATATGGTATTTATTGGTTGAGGGAGCCACTTTACACAGTTGAGGTACTTTACGGGACAATTCGTCCATGTGCTGCATGGTGTAATCCACGCCAGCTTCCTGAGCAATCGCGAGCAGGTGCAATACAGTATTGGTGGAACCACCCATGGCCACATCAAGGGTCATGGCATTTTCGAAGGACTCGAAGGTTGCAATAGAACGGGGTAATACGCTGGCATCATCTTGTTGGTAGTAGCGAGTGCACAAGTCAACGATGCGTTTACCGGCATTTAAGAACAGTTGCTTGCGATCGGCGTGGGTGGCAAGCATTGAGCCGTTGCCCGGCTGGGCTAAACCGAGTGCTTCCGCCAGGCAGTTCATCGAGTTTGCGGTGAACATGCCAGAACAAGAACCACAGGTAGGGCAGGCGCTGCGTTCCACTGCTTCGCTGTCACTATCGGAAACATTTTTGTCGGCACCCATCACCATGGCGTCCACCAAATCGAGTTTAATGATTTGGTCGCTCAGTTTGGTTTTACCGGCTTCCATTGGTCCGCCCGAGACAAAAATCACCGGAATGTTGATCCGCATTGCGGCCATTAACATCCCCGGTGTGATTTTGTCACAGTTAGAAATACAGACCATGGCATCGGCGCAATGCGCATTCACCATGTATTCAACCGAGTCAGCAATCAGATCGCGCGAGGGTAAGCTGTATAACATGCCGCCGTGGCCCATGGCGATGCCATCATCCACCGCGATGGTATTAAACTCTTTGGCAACGCCGCCTGCTTCTTCAATTGCGCCAGCCACCATTTGACCAAGATCTTTTAGGTGAACGTGACCCGGGACAAACTGGGTGAATGAATTCACCACTGCGATAATCGGCTTACCGAAATCTTCTTCTTTGGTTCCCGTTGCACGCCATAGGGCACGGGCTCCGGCCATGTTACGGCCTTCGGTTGTGGTGGCACTTCGCAGTTTAGGCATTGCTGTTTACTCCGTTAATCTGGTTTGCGTTTGCATATTTGGGTTTAGGCCATGACCACTTTGGCAGCGGGCATCACCTGTAATTGTTGTATGGTGACTTGCTCAACGTCGAATAATTTAATCAATTGATTATACAGCTGAGCGACCGGACGCTCACTGCTTACTGTGAGTTCAATTGAGTAAATTTTCGCGTTGAGTTCAATATTCATCGATTGTACTAAAAAACCGCGGTGACGTGTCACCCGTAATACACGTTCCAGTACATCGGCTTGGTTACGGGTTTCGATTGTGAGTGCATGTTCCATTAGCATTCCTCCATCATTTTGTCGTTGGCGACCCCAGGTGGTACTAGCGGCCATACATTCTCTTCGGCATCGATTAAAACGTGCAGTAGGTAGGGCCCTTGACTGTTGAGCATTCTATCTAAGGCAGCTGGGATCTCTATTTTATTGCAAATGGTTTCACCGGGAATATCGAAGGCGGAAGCCAATTTTACAAAATCAGGGTTGTCATCGAGGATGGTTTCACTGAAGCGACCATTAAAAAACAAGTTTTGCCACTGGCGTACCATACCCAAACGATTGTTGTCGATAAGCAGCATCTTGACCGGTAACTGAGCACGTTTAATGGTGGTCAGCTCTTGTACGTTCATCATGAACGAACCATCACCGGAGACATTAATTACGGTATCGTTGGGGCGGGCAAACTGAGCGCCAATGGCTGCTGGCAGGCCAAAGCCCATGGTCCCCAAACCGGCGCTAGACAGGTGGTTTTCGGGGCCGTTAAATTGCATGTGCTGGGCGACCCACATCTGGTGCTGACCCACATCGCAGGCAACCACGGTGTCTTGGTCGATCATTTGGCTGAGTTGATGCAGCATGCTGGGCGCGAAGATATGCTCGCCCGGATGGTCATAGCGCCAGGCAAAATCATGTTTACGTTGGGTGACCAGCTCGCGCCATGGCTGAATATCACACAAGCAGTACAGTGCCGGCAAGGTGAGTTTTAAGTCGCTGCTTAAGGCTACATCGGGTTCTCGGCGTTTACCAAACTCACTAGCATCAATATCGAGGTGGATCACTTTGGCGTGAGGGGCAAATTCATCGAGTTTACCAGTGACCCGATCGTCGAAGCGAGCCCCAATGACTAATAAGACATCGCATTCCTGAACGCTGAGGTTGGCGGCTTTGGTGCCGTGCATGCCTAACATGCCGAGGTAACAAGCTTGCTGCTCGGTGATGGCTCCAATGCCTTTGAGGGTGCTGACACTCGGGATCTGAGTGTAATCTAAAAACGCGCGTAATTCGCTAACCGCGTTCGCCATGCCGACGCCGCCGCCGACATAGACGATGGGCTGTTTGGCTTGACTGAGTAGGCGTTTCGCCTGCTTGAGTGCATCCGTTTCTGGAGGATTGGTCTGCAGGGCTGGGGCGAGGTAGGGCTGGCTCTCTTCAATTTCGGCTAACTGAATGTCTTTAGGCACATCGATTAACACCGGACCCGGGCGACCACTGGTGGCGATGACAAAAGCTTGTTCAATGGTGCGTTTGAGCTCGCTGATGTCGGTAACCATGAAGCTATGTTTGGTCACGGCCAGGGACATGCCTAAAACGTCGACCTCTTGAAAGGCGTCGGTGCCGATCACTGGCTGGGCAACCTGTCCAGTAATGGCCACCAGCGGAATTGAATCGAGCTGAGCTTCGGCAAGGCCGGTGACCAGGTTGGTTGCGCCGGGGCCAGAAGTGGCTATACATACCCCGACTTTGATGCCGCGGTTAGCGCCCGCTCTGGCGTAGCCCACCGCCGCCATTGCTGCGCCCTGCTCATGGCGGGTCAGCATATGTTTAATGCCTCCGTCGTAGAGCGCATCGTAGAGCGGCATAATTGCGCCCCCCGGATAACCAAAGACTTGTTCTACGCCCTGTTCTTTTAGAGCCGCTACAATTTGTTGAGCACCATTCATTCCCATTTCCTTTCCGCCGTTAACAAAAAACCCCCGAGCTTTGCAGCGCGGGGGTTTGGTGTTGTTTGCTTATTTCAGTTACAACAGCGCATCCCCGCGCGGTGATAAAATAATCACCACAAGGACGACGCTAATGACTAGAGCAACTGAAAAAGACATATTTAATAATTTTCCTCGAACAATAGGCTACAAGTATCACAGGATAAAATATGATTCAAGCTTGCTTTTCTTCCGCAAAGTTCCGCTGGCTGTTGGATAAATAAACGAATTGTAGTTTGATTTGCTAATTAAGTGTGATTCATTAGTTCTATATTCCAATTTGTTGTTTTTTACTGGTTATTTATATTGCATTTACAGCATAAAATTAAGTCGATTTTTCTTGGTATTAATTCATTTTTTAGTGGGAGGGGTGGCTGCTGGGGCAATCAGTGAGGGTTTTGGGCATCGCTGATAAACATGCTAATGTGAGACATATCTGTATTGTATTTAAGGATATGCCATGACCGAAAAAGAAAAGATGTTAGCTGGTAAGCTGTATTTGGCCTTTGATGGCGAATTGGTTGAGGAGCGACACGAGGCGAAGTCTTTATGTTACGAGTTAAATCTACTGCATCCAGAAGAAGACCTGCGGTCGGAAGTGCTGGCAGAACTGCTGCCAAACAGCCTTGACCCATGGATTGAGCCCACATTTTTTTGTGATTATGGTTATAACATTACTACCGGAAAGAATTTCTACGCGAATCATGGTTGTGTGATCCTCGATGGCGCTCCGGTAACCATCGGTGATGACGTGATGTTTGCCCCAGCAGTACATATCTCTACGGCGACACATCCTTTAAATAGCCAACAACGCTTAGCGGGATTAGAGCGTGCTTTGCCAGTCATCATTGGAGACCGGGTATGGGTAGGCATGGGAGCGAATATTTTACCGGGGGTGAACATTGGCGACGATGCCGTGATCGCCGCCGGGGCGCTGGTAAATAAAGATGTTGTAGCCAGAACGGTGGTGGCTGGCGTACCTGCCCGGTACGTACGAGACGTTCCCGAGCAAGCAGAAGATTAGCTCGGTGTAGGTAGAGCCTTAGGATTCGCTTTGTTTCACCACATTAAAGTTGTTCCAGGCCTGCGAGCAGGGCATCACTTCTAAGCTGTTAATGTTGATGTGGGCGGGTTGGTTGACGATCCAATAAATAATATTGGCAATATCTTGCGGTTGCAGTGCATTGCTGTTGCCATACAGCTGGTCATATTTTTGTTGGTCGCCGGCAAACCGTACCAAGCTGAATTCACTTTCCGACAGACCCGGCTCGAGGCTGGTGACTCGCACGCCAGTTCCCACTAAATCGCAGCGTAAATTCCGCGAAAACTGCGCCACAAAAGCCTTCGACGCGCCGTAAACATGGCTGCCGGGATAGGGCCAGTTAGCAGCAATCGAGGCCAAGTTAATCACTGAGGCGACTGGTTGCTGGCTTAAGCTTGGCAGTAAGGCGTGAGTCACATTCACCAGCCCGGTGACATTGGTATCGATCATGGTGTGCCAGTCGCTCAATTTGGCCTGTTGGCTTGGGTCGGTGCCCAGAGCTAAACCTGCATTGTTGATCAGCACACTTACTTGCTTGAAGTTTTCTGGTAAGTCGGCGACTAAATCGGCCACTTGCTGGCTGTCGCGTACATCCAGGCTGGCGTAGTGAACCGGGCATTGCGAGCCCAACTCATCGGCTAGCTGGGCTAAGCGCTCCAGCCGTCGTCCGGTGAGGATCAGCGGCCAGCCATGCTGAGCAAATAACTTGGCGCAGGCCAGACCAAAGCCCGAAGTTGCACCGGTAATGAAGACGCAGTTGTTCATAGTTAATTCCTTGTTTTCATGCTGAGCTGCAGAGGGTCGCCCTCGTCACGCTAAAGGGCTTATTTGATGAAGCTCAGCTTAACGAAGTTAGTTCTGCTCGTTATAGAGCCAAAAGGTTGAACCGAAGGGACCAAGGCACCGACCGCATCGTGAGTGAGAAAAAGCTTGAAGATGTCGTACTTTCGCACTGCCAAGGGCGATTCGCGTTACACATTTACATCCCAGGATTCGGTGGGGCAATGGTGCGACGTTAAGCCCAGGGCTATGGCGTTTTGAATCCAGATTGGCAGAGGGGGTGATTCCCTTAGGTTAAACATTACCGAAGTAGACTATTTGGCTGCAGGGGCTCGCGTGCATTTTTACTTTATGCTTCGGATATCTTGGGCTTATCAAAATGCTGCAACACAAAATCTACGAGTAGTCTCACCCGGAGTGGTAAGTTATTTCGGTCACGATATAACATTGATAGGGTACGGGCTTGGCTGCGCCATTCTGGGAGCACTTGCTTTATTTCTCCTCGCTCAATCATCGGCAAAGCAAAATAATCTGGAATATAACCAATACCTAATCCAGCTTTCACGGCATTTGTCATTAGCAATATTTCATTCACCTCTAGGCGCACTGATTGAATCGGATGGTGATTAAACTCTTCCCCACTGGCCTTGTGAACGAGTTGCCAAGGAATCATAGGACGGCAGATCACCGTTGAATGGGCGCATAGTTGCTGGGGCTGGGTGATGTTGTAGCTTGGGTGCTCTGGATGACAGCATAAGATAAAGTGTATCTGTTTTAGGGGGCGGATGATCCAATGTTCAAGGGCCGGATTACCGACCCGAAAAGCCACGTCTACCGCTGCTGCTTCAATATCCGTTAAGGCATTTGAAAAACTTAAATCTAATTTGATATCAGGGTATTGCAATAAGAAATCATAGAAGATTGTTTGTAAAAACTGTGCGCCAGCATTGACGGGTGCGGTGATTCTAATTTTGCCTTTAGGTTGATGCTTTTCTTGATGTAGATCTTCATCGATATCATTCAGTTCCTCAAATAAAGAACTTGAACGTTGAAAATACTGCTCGCCAGTATGAGTTAAGGAGACACGATGTGCATCTCTATTCAATAGTCTTAATTGGAGATTTTGTTCCAATTGGCTAATTCTTCGGCTTAAGGTCGATAGGGGCATCCCTAAGTGGTTTGCGGCTTGTTTGAAGCTGCCAAGTTGAGCTACGGCACAAAAACAACGTAAATCGTCAAGAGAATAAGTAGGTTTCATAAATGGAATTTACCGTCTTAGTTTTGCTTCTTTATCCAGATAATAAAATCAATACACTATGCTTCATGTTTTGACAAGTCGCTAGGAGTGACCATGACTTTTTCTTCCACTACCAAAGCAGTTGTGTTGCTTGTTTTCTGTACCTTTTTTTGGGGGAGTTGCTTTCCTATTGGTAAACATGCATTAAATGAAGTGCATGCTTTAACCTTGGTTTTTTGGCGATTTGTAATTGCAGCAGGGTGTTTACTTATTTATTTGCTGTGGGCTGACATGCAGAAACTGAGTCTATCTTTAAACCAGTGGCTATGGGTGGTTACGGTCAGTGTAATCGGTGTGGGTGGGCTTAACTTAGGTTTATTTACTGGACTAACTTATACCAATGCAGCCAATGGCTCACTGATTATGGCTTTAAGCCCATTAATGACCTCGCTGATTGCTTGTATTGTGTTACGTAAATTACCATCTTTTGCGCAATGCCTTAGCTTGTTGGTTAGCTTATCGGGAGTCTTGTTGGTGGTCACCAATGGGCATCTTGAAACGCTCGTATCAATGAAAATTAACCATGGCGATAAACTGATATTTTTGGGGATGCTGGCTTGGAGCCTGTATACCTACTGTAGCCAAGGGATCAGCCGTTGGATGCCGGTTATTCCATATACCTTGCTTGGGATGCTGAGTGGTGCTTCTGTGATTGGTCTGATGTGCTTGCTTACTCCCAATGTTCATCCGCTCACTGAAGTGCTTGAAGGCTCTTTGCTGAGTGTTCTGGATCTAGTATATATTGGTGTTTTTGGCACCGTTGCCGGGTACTTGCTGTGGCTGAATGGGGTTCGTCATCTCGGTGCATCGAATGCCTCGCTGTTTTTCAACCTGGTTCCGATATTTGCTGTTTTCACTTCGTTCCTGATGGGGCAGGCGGTCACTCAGCTTCAATTACTAGGTATTTTAATTGTGATTGCGGGACTGTTGCTCCCACGCCTGATGTTGTTAAAACGAGCACCTGTCCAGCTATAATGCCGAATCACAAAAGGTGCTTTAAAGATAGTTGGAGGGTGCTCAGCAAAGAGACGTGAATTTTGGATAATCTTTGCAAGCACCCTTGCTGTGCTGTAATTGCTTGAGCACATTGCCGAGTTGCGCCAGGCCAGTTTCAATTTTGCTGTTTTCAATTGCTGAAAATCCTAAACGAATATAATTTTTGGGCGCATGCTCTTCGGCAAATAGGCTATCGCCAGATTCCACTAAAATCCCCTGTTTTGCTGCTTCGATGACCAGTTCTGTACTTGCGACATTGCTTGGTAATGCCAACCAAAAGCAGAAACTTCCTGGGGTGGCGTGCAGTTCGCATTGACCCAGGTGCTGTTGTAAGCCCTGATACATAAATTGCCATTTCTGTTCATAAACATGGCGCATTCGGCGCACATGACTATCGTAATAGCCTTGACCAATAAATAGCGCGGCGGTGCGCTGGTTATTGGCGGGCGGGTGGCGGTACATCAGCCGGCGCAGTGCACGCAATTCTGCGACCAGTTGTTTATTGGCAACAAGGTAGCCAAGCCGTAAGCCCGGAGAGAGTGATTTAGATAGGCTACCGATGTAGATGACTCGACCATGTTGGTCGATACTTTTGAGCGCTGGTAGAGGTTGTGCCTTAAAGTTTACTTCACTCTCATAATCATCTTCAATTAGTACAAAATCGTCCGCATTGGCCTGTGCTAAAAGCGCCTTGCGTCGTTCAATGGGCATGGTGACTGTTGTTGGGTATTGATGGCTGGGTGTAATACAGACATAGTCACACTGACTTAGTTGTGGACCTAATTGCAGGCCTTGTTCATCGAGAGTTAAAGGGATGGGGCGCGAACCACACTGATTAAAAATATGTCGTTGATCGGCATACCCAGGATTCTCGACCCCCACCTTAACGTCCTCTGTGACTAATAATGAGGCGAGCAGGTACAGTGAGTTTTGAGTGCCAAGGGTGATCAGAACTTCTTCGTTGCTGGCGGTAATGCCACGCTTGGATAAGATCTGTTGGCGTATTTGGGTGACTAATTCTTTATCGTCGACGTCTATGTAATCTTCGACCCAGTCTTGTACGCAATTACGGTTTTGCGCGATCCGCGAACATTCACGCCATTGATAGATTGGAAAGTGGCTTGGTTCTATTTGTCCATAAATGAAGGGATAGGGGTAGCGTAGCCAATTTTTATCTTTATTTAAGGTGCTAAAAGATGCTGGGGTGCTGCGTAGCCTTTGTTGCCAATTTACCTGAGTCTGGTCCAATGCTGGGCGAGATTGCACCAATTTGAGAGCGGGTTGTTGCGCTAATTCGGGGTTGACATAAAAGCCGCTCCGCTCATGTGCGATTAAGTAACCTTCATCCACCATGCTCTCGTACACCAAGACTACGGTGTTGCGCGATACCTTGAGTAGCTGAGCGAGCTTACGGCTTGAAGGAAGCGCCTTGGCGCCAAAGTAGTCATGTTGAATTAGCTCGACTAATCGCTCTCTGATTTGCTGTTGTAAACTTCTACCTGGGCGAAGTTCAATGTTCATCATCAAGTCATTCATGCCATACATCCTATGAAACTCGCTAGAGATATTATCGTTCTCTGCGCTTTACAGGTGATTGTCTGCAATTTATTGGCCAAATTGACGGATTATCGTTTGTGATTTCTTGGACCTGCAATTGAAAAAAATTGGCCCTATAGCTGGTTTTTTACAGGCAGTAACTTAAAACAACACGCATCGTGTCAGGTTCAACAAGGAGTTAACAATGAAACAGCTAAAGATAAAAACGGCGATAGCGGCTTTGGCCACTTTGATGCTGGCATCGACGGCAAGCGCTAAAGACGTCACCATTGGTTATCAGGGGATGTTTAATCCATGGAAACACGCGATTAACGAAAAATTGGTGGAAAAAGAGACTGGCTATACCATCAAATGGCGTCGCTTTGACTCGGGCGTGAAAGCAATGACGGCAATGGCTTCGGGTGCTTTGGATATTGCATCCGCGGGCTCCAGCCCCATCGCCAGTGCCGTGAGCCGAGGCGTTGATATAGAACTGATTTGGATTTTAGAAAATATCGCAGATGCGGAAGCCTTAGTGGTTCGCGATGGATCGGGAATTAATGCACCTTCAGATCTAAAAGGTAAACGGATTGCAGTGCCATTTGTATCTACGACTCACTTCCATGCCTTGTTTGCTCTAGAGCAATTTGGCTTAAGCGAAAAAGATGTTCGGCTGATTAATATGCAACCCAACTCGATTGCCGCAGCTTGGCAGCGAGGTGATATTGATGGTGCCTTTATTTGGGATCCAGCTCTGGGAAAAATTAAACAAAGCGGTAAGGTGTTGATTACTTCTGCAACTTTAAGCGCTTGGGGAAAACCGACCTTCGACGGCCTCGTGGCAAATAAAGAGTTCGCCGCGGCAAACCCTGATTTTGTCAGCAAAATGATTAAGGTTGTTGCAGATTTAGATGCCGATTATCGAGAGCATAAAACCAGCTTTGATGCCTCCAACCCAATCGCACAATCGATCGCTAAAATCAGTGGTGGCGATGTGAACACGGTGGCCGAAGTATTAGACCTATACGAGTTTCCAGACATGAAAACCCAGCTTTCTTGCAGTTGGTTAGGTTGTGGTGCCGAGGGTGGTGCCAGTAAGTCGCTCAAATCAACTTCTGAGTTTTTGAAAGAGCAAAAGAAAATTAATGACCTCATGCCAGACTATAGCAAGTTTGTGAATCCCTCATTTGCCGCTGCTGCCGCAAAAATGTAAGCCGAACAGGTGAGTGATACAGGAGACTTAAAATGAATACGCTGGAAATTCACGATGTATCGGTAGTCTATCCTGCAGCCCAAGGCGGTGATCCGGTTACCGCCTTATCTGAGGTGAACTTAAACATTGAGCAAGGTGATTTTGTGGTTGCGCTGGGTGCATCGGGGTGCGGCAAAACCACCTTACTCAATTTGATCGCTGGTTTTATTTCGCCGACAAAGGGCTACTTAACGCTGGGAGACAGTGTGATAGAGGGCTATCCCAGGGTGGCCTGTGGTTTGGATATTGGGGATGAAATTGTCGGGCCTGGGGCTGACCGCGGTGTGGTTTTTCAAAAACACGCACTGTTGCCGTGGTTGAATGTGATTGAAAACACCGAGTTTGGCTTAAAACTGCAAGGTGTAGACAAAAAACAGCGCCGCGAGCGCGCTGCCAGCTATTTAAAATTGGTGGGCCTGGAAGATTTTCATCAGCACAAGGTTTATCAGCTTTCCGGCGGGATGCAGCAACGGGTGGGGATCGCCCGAGCGCTGACCAATAACCCAGAAATGCTGTTACTCGATGAGCCCTTAGGTGCCTTGGACGCCTTAACGCGAGAGTCTTTGCAAGAACTGTTGTTAGACGTATGGCGCGAAACCAACAAAATGATGTTTTTTATTACCCATAGCGTAGATGAGGCCTTGCTGTTGGCGACGCGTTTAATTGTGATGTCGCCTCGTCCCGGGCGAATTACCCATGAGTTTAAAATCGATTTCAATCAACAATTTTTAGCTTGTCGGGATGCCCGCAAGGTGAAATCGAGCGCCGCCTTTATTGCCATGCGAGAACAGGTACTAGCGATTATTCATGGCGATGAAGCAGCCGTTGCCTAAGGAGCAGATTATGACCACAAATACCATTGACGCCAGCCATCTGAACCAAGCTGAGTCGGAACGCCCGTCGGCGGACTATATTGCGGTGCCTGCTCACCAGAAGCAGCTTACCCCGCTGGCCCAAAAAGTACTACATACCACACAGCAAATCGGAGCCAGCAAAGCGGTCCCGAGTGGTGAGTACTTTGGCACCCCTGGTGCTGGAGACAGTAAGCTCATCGCGCTGTGTTCTACTTTATTCTGTCTTAGCTTGTGGGCCTTGGTCACCGAAGCAGGCATGATCAAACCGATGTTTTTACCTTCCCCTTTCGACGTATTAGCGCGCTTATGGGATGTGTTAATTGACGGCTTTGCAGGGGCTACGCTGGCAGAGCATTTAGGGGCGAGCTTAAGTCGGATCTTCGGCGCGTTTTTGTTAGCCAGTTTGATTGGGATCCCACTTGGGGTGGCCATTGGCTGTAGTCGAGTGATTCGTGGCATGTTTGATCCCTTGATTGAGTTTTATCGACCGCTGCCTCCTTTAGCTTACTTACCACTGGTGATCATTTGGTTGGGGATTGATGAAGCGAGTAAAGTCACGCTGATCTTTCTGGCGATGTTGGCACCAATCGTTCTGAGTGCTCGTTCAGGGGTGAGTTCGGTGCGAATCGAACAAATTCAAGTGGCTTATTCAATGGGGGCAAGTCGCTGGCAGGTGGTGACGCAAGTGATCGCCAAAGGCGCTCTGCCAGATATTATGACCGGTATGCGGATCGCGATTGGTTTTGGATGGACGACGCTGGTGGCTGCAGAAATGGTTGCCGCCGAGCGAGGTATCGGCTTTATGGTGCTGAACGCATCTGAGTTTTTAGTGACCGACGTGGTGATTGCTGGCATCGTGGTGATTGGGATCATTGCCTATTGTTTTGATCTGATGATGCGCTTCCTCGAAAGCAAATTGATCCCATGGAAGGGTTATAACTAAATACTGATGTAGCGTAAAGATTTAGCTTTGACATGTTGTTTGCCCGGTTCGCCGGGCTTTTTTATATATGGGACCAATATAAGGGCAAATATTATCAGCCCCAACCAGAGGCTTTTTAGGCGTGATATATCGATTGAGCTGTGAGCGAAAGGCGGTTGCTTGATTAAATGTTCTTGAGTGGGTATTTGAAGTTTGACCATGGGCGTTGGGCGTTGCATCGTAATAAAGTTATATCCGGTTTGTGCTGCGGTGTTTATTCTGAACTCAAGTTAATTTTACAGTTTCATATTAACGACACATTTGTGAGTTAGTACTTTGTTTTTCAAAGAAAAGGTGCATACTGTGCAGCTTGAAAATAAATTGAAGAGGTTAAAAATCGTCATGTCTATCGACTCGACAATTCTAGGCTATTTCGCTGCATTTTGTACTACCTGTGCTTTCATTCCACAGGTGATCCATACTTGGAAGACCAGAGATACCAGTTCGATATCGCTCGGTATGTATGCGCTGTTCGTATTAGGCGTTTTCTTATGGTTGGTTTATGGCATTTTACTCGAAGATTTACCGATTATTATTGCTAATATCATCACTTTCACCCTCGCATCGGCAATTTTGTTGTTGAAAGTGAAAGATTCTTTCGGCAAATAAATCGCAAGTATTGCAGGAAGAGCTTGGTTGTCGATTATTTCCAGTTAAATTCACCATTAAGTGTATTGCATTCCAGCAACGAGTTCTCGGCATCGTCGATATATATTTGTTGCTCAGAGGAAACTGGGTAGCTTAAATAGGCCGAGCATTCGGCACTTTGGCCGTTACCGACCACCACTTTTGTCTGCGGCTTTAAAGTGCAGCGAACCAATTTGTCGAGCGGGGACCATTGGTAACAGATCTCATAGTCGGCGCGGTATTTTGCGATTTCCCCAGAGGGTTGCTGAAACGCCCACCATTGGCCAAATTAACTATTGGGGTTGGTGCTGTTCCATGCTCGATAAACGGTGACTTGAGTGGCAAGCTTACTTCGATAAACTTGTCCCTGACACAGTTTCCCTTGGTTTGGCTTGCCTAAAGCTTGATTTAACAGTTGCTGATCATCAATCACTTCGAATTGGTCTTGCATATCTGCGGGTAGCGCTACACTACCGAGGCATTTGGGCTCTGCTTTGCGAGGCTTGGTGATTTAATGGTTGTGCTGCTGCAGGCCATTAGCAAGCTGATTAGCAGACTGAAGAATAGGTTTTTCATAGGCGCTTCTGATAGAAAACATAACTTACAATGATTGTAGACCTTTAGTGAATATATTCTAAATATCTAAGTTGAATGCTTGAGACAGGCCACACAAGCTTTGCTTTGTCCGCGCACTAAGCGAAATATAGAGGCGAAGGCTTAGATTTTTGAGGGCGGATTAACCGCCATTTTAAGTTATATATTTCAATTAATTACTAAACCAATCAAAAACGGCTGGAAAAATGAAGTGAGAAGGTTTTAACTGGCGATAATGATCCTAGACAATAAACTAGAAGGAAGCACGATGGCAGAGCAGTATACCCCTCCAACAGTTTGGACGATGGACAATGAAAATGGTGGTAAGTGGGCGAGTGTGAATCGACCGGATTCGGGAGCCCGGCATCAACAGGACCTACCGGTAGGGGAGCATCCCTTGCAGTTGTATTCGATGGGAACGCCAAATGGGCAAAAAGTGACCATTATGCTCGAAGAACTATTGGCGCTGGGCGTGACGGAAGCTGAGTATGACGCTTACTTGATTAACATTGGTGAGGGCGATCAGTTCTCATCAGGTTTTGTCGAGGTGAATCCTAATTCGAAGATCCCGGCCTTGGTGGATCGCTCCGGTGAGACCCCCATTTCAGTATTTGAATCGGGCGCCATCTTACTTTATTTAGCCGAAAAATTTGGCTGCTTGCTGCCCAAACAGCCAGCGGCTAAAGCGGAAGTTTTAAACTGGTTATTCTGGCTGCAAGGTAGCGCACCGTATCTAGGTGGTGGATTTGGACACTTTTATGCATATGCGCCAGAGAAGTTTGAATACCCGATCAATCGCTTCTCGATGGAAGCGAAACGTCAGTTAGATGTGCTGGATAAGCGTTTGGCTCACAATAAATTTATAGCGGGTGAAGAATACACTATCGCAGATATCGCGATTTGGACTTGGTACGGCAACTTGGCACTGGGCAAACTTTATGATGCTGCTGAATTTTTAGATGTAGGCTCTTATCCCCATGTTGTTGCTTGGGCGCAAACCATCGCCGCTCGTGAAGCCGTTCAACGTGGACGTATTGTGAATCGTTCGTCTGGTGAAGCTGGTGAATTCCTTGCCGAGCGCCATAGTGCGGCAGACATCGATCAAGCCTTAAGCAAGCGCTAAATAGACGTTGCTGCTCCCTATTGAGGGGGCAGCCGTTGCCGTTTGTTTCGCGACACTTAAGCGACGGCGCGTTCCGGCCTTAATATATCTTCTCTACTGAAGCACCCATGCCGAGTAAGGCGACTAGCACCATCACCGGTAGGGCGATATGTTTAAAGCTGCGTGGCGGCCAACGATTAAACGCCGTTTGGCCGATCTTTACGGCCAGCATGGTCGGTAATAGCAATATGCCTATGTGGCTAAGTACCTGCCAATTAAACACTCCGCTCACGATTAAGCCCAGCACCGATAACAGCTCGCTCACGATAAAAAACAAAATCATGGTGGCGCGTTGTGTTTGTGGTTTGAGTGGACTCGACAGCATATAACACACCACCATTGGTCCCCCGACCGAAGCGCTGGCGGTGCCTGCACCGGATAGAAAACCAAATAGGACTGCAGTTAAGGGTTTATCCATGTGGGGGAAGCGAATGTTGCAGGCAAGGAATAACGAAAATAGCAAAATGAATACACAAATTGACAGTTTGAGCAATTCTGCTGGCAGTAAAATCAGTAGACCTAAGCCCAGCGGGATCCCCAGTAAAGAGCCGAACATTAGTTTTTTTAAACTCGAATAATCCGCCTGTCGTCGCGCCTGAGACCACAGGCTCAAACTGCACAATAAATCCAGCGACAAAATCACAGGTACACTCTGCTGAGGGGTAAAAAACAGATTCATACCAATGATGGCGATCGCAGCAAAACCAAACCCAGTGAAGCCTCGAACGAAGGCTGCCAGCATGACCACCGGTACCATTAAGCCAATACTGTCCATGCTCACTCCCTAGAGCAAAAGCTTGAGTTTGCCTGCTTTGAAGTTCTTACTATAGGGCCAATGAAACTAAGTGTTAGGCCAGTGTGCTCCCAATAATTTGTTCTTTTTGTCTGGCTCCATGGATTCGAATTGCTGGTCCTAAGCATTGCTGTGTTGCCGAGTTAAGGTCTGTTCATGTTTTATGTCAGTCATTCGTCTCAGGGAGTAGCGATATGTCATTAGTTAATGCCGCGGCCATCGAGCAAGATCGTCAACATGTTTGGCATCACCTTAGCCAGCACAGCGTGTTAGCAACTCAAGATCCAATGGTCATGGTGAAGGGGCAAGGTTCGCGCGTATGGGACGCCAAAGGGAATAGCTACTTAGATGCTTCTGCGGGGGGCGTATGGTGCGTGAACGTAGGTTATGGACGTAGTTCCATCGCTGAGGCGATTAGTCAACAGCTCACCCAACTTAATTTTTTTGCCAGCACCGCAGGCACGATCCCAGCAGCTGAATTTGCCGAAAAACTGTTAGCTAAAATGCCCGGTATGAGCCGCGTTTATTACGCCAGTTCAGGTTCTGAGGCTAACGAAAAAGCCTTTAAGATCGTGCGCCAGATAGCCCATCGAAAATATGGCGGTAAGAAGCATAAGATCCTTTATCGTGAACGCGATTACCATGGGTCAACCATTGCAACCTTAAGTGCCACCGGTCAGGAAGAGCGGCGCATGCAATATGGCCCCTTTGTACCTGGTTTTGTCGAATTTCCGCATTGCTGTGAATATCGGAGTCAGTTTGGCGAGGTGAAAGACTACGGGGTGTTGGCCGCCAAAGAGCTTGAAAAAGTTATACTGCGGGAGGGACCGGATACCGTGGGCGCGGTGATTTTAGAGCCGATTACTGCTGGTGGTGGGGTGATTACTCCGCCTGAAGGTTATTGGCCAAGCATCATGGAAATTTGTAAAAAATATGATGTATTACTGCACATTGATGAAGTGGTTTGCGGTTTAGGTCGTACTGGCGAGTGGTTTGGTTATCAGCATTATGGCATCAAACCTGACATCGTTACTCTGGCGAAGGGGGTTGCCTCGAGTTATGCCGCAATTTCCTGCACCGTGACTACCGAACAAGTTTTCAATGAGTTTATTGCCGACAGCAGCGATCGTGATGCTTATTTTCGCGATATTAGTACCTTTGCCGGTTGTACCGCAGGCCCTGCCGCGGCATTAGAAAATATGCGCATTCTTGAGCAAGAAGAATTGGTGCATAACAGTAAGGTGATGGGCGACTATTTGCTGGCTCAACTCAAGCACTTGCAGAGCAAACATGGGATCATTGGCGATGTGCGGGGTAAGGGTTTATTACTGGGTATTGAACTGGTCAGTGATCGCGATTCGAAAACTCCGGTCGACGAGAGCGTGGCGGTAAAAATTGCGGCGATGTGCATGGCAAAAGGTCTGATCATTGGTCGCACCAACCGTAGCTTCACAAGTTTTAATAATACCCTGTGTTTGTGTCCGGTGCTCACTTTGAGCCAACAAGAAGCAGACTTCATCGTGTCGACTCTCGATCAAGTGTTCGCTGAAATTGCCCGATAATTGGGTCGCAAGAACATTTTTGGCCAGAAACCTGTGACTTGATGGAGCCAAAGCACGCTGCTGTTTTATCAGCAGGGTGCTAGTTTGCTTTGTTTATCGCAGTGTGACTGCTCTTTACGCGAAAAACTTGTTTCGATCGCGGCTCTCATATCCTTGAACGACAAACGTTTAATTGCCTCGCACCTATCAATCTAATAGGTATTAGCCATTTCACAGCCTCCTCCCTGCCAACTATAGTTAGAACTAATCGGTCATTTAAATGGCCAAACAAGGAGGTCTTATGCAAAACCTAACTATTAAAAATTATATGAAAACTCAATTCTTGAGTTTAAAGCTGAAACAAAGCATTAGTGATGTGAGTGAAAAACTGATTGTGTCACAACAAATCGGTGCCCCAGTGGTAGATGAACAAAATCATTTATTGGGTTGGGTTTCCGAGCAGGATTGTGTGGCGCAAATGCTGCAAGCAGGCTACTACTGTGAGCAGAGTGCGTTGGTCGAAGACATCATGAATCGAGATGTGTTGAGCGTGAGCCCTGCTGAAAGTGTTTTAGATCTGGCCAAGCAAATGCTGGAGAACAAACCCAAAAATTATCCGGTGGTGGAAGCTGGCAAGTTAATTGGTTTAATCGATCGCAAAGCAGTGTTAGTGGCGCTGCAGCATCACCAACAGCAATGTTTTGTTGATCGGAAATAGTAGACGTGAATGTTATGTGGACATTGGTAAACTCGTTTTTAGCGCTGATTTGAATTGTCTAAACGAATGATTGAATGGCGATGATTGTTATCTATCTGCATGATAAATAGTTATAAAAATCATATAACAGCGAACTGAATAATCACCTTTATGTGGTATTTAGAGGATTGAATTTTACGGTTTGAACAGTGATTTTTGTGAACTTTTTCCGAAATAAAATTTGGATACACGGAGGTTTGAGTTCACTGAAAATTTTAGTTTCAGTGAATAAACAAGTTCAATAAATTGCACTCAAATACAAATGATAATTGATCTCATTTGTATTTGGGTGCAGAATACGGCCACTATTTATGGTTTGCCGTGATTTTGTTGTATGAAATGGATGTCTGTATTTTTGCTTTTGCTCGGTGTCGTAGTGGAGCACTCTAGTTATGCTGCTGATGATTTTTCCTGGTTAAAAGCTGAACCTCATAATGAAGCTTCGGTTAGAGCCTACCTTGAACAACAAAATCGCTCCGCTCAACTAACGCTAAACCCCTTAAAACCTTTGCAGCAATCCTTGATCGCGCAGTGGCAGAATGCTGCATCAGCTAAAGCTGAAAGTCCTTGGTTAATTCGAGGTGATGACGAACTCAATCAAATTTGGTTGAATGGTGAGCGGGTGATTGCTCGGCGTAAGCGAAACAGCCAGTCTCAAAGCATATTATTGAATATCGAACAGCGGGCTGCAAAACATGATTATTATCGCTTAGCCAATTGGTCACTCAGCCCCGATGGAAAACACCTTGCCTTGGCTGAAGACGTCGTGGGCGATGAAAACTACCGTATCGTTGTGATTAATCTAGCTCAATCGACGGCTCTGCAAGTGGCAACCAAGAGTGAAACCGCTTTGTTATGGGGACGCGATAGTCGTCGCTTATATACGATTGAACACCTGAGTACAGAGCCTGCTGGAGTGGCTCTCTACGAGCACTTTCTTGATACTGGACGGTCTCAACTAAAGTTGATGGAGTCCGATCCTCAGTGGATCTTGTCAGCCTATGTGGCAAGTGATCCGGAATATGCGGTCATCCAGCTAAATAATGAGGTGATGTCGGAGCAGCGACTACTCAACCTCGTTACAGGAGCGCTGTTAGAGCCTATTCGGCCACGCCAAAATGGTATTGAGTATTACGCTAATGTGGTGCATGGCAAGCTCTATATTAACAGCAACCATACCGGCAATTTTGGTTTATACCAAAGTGCCTTAGGTGCATCACAATGGCAAGTCGTATATATCCCCAAATCGTCAGCAGAACTGAAGCATTTCTATCTCTTTGCCGCAGGCATCCTGATCCACGAACACGAGCAGGGGCGGGATCAGTTAGTCATTATTGGCTATGACAAAGCGGAGCCTCTGCACTTAGCGATGGCTCCGGAGGGGGCCGTTGGTTGGATTAGTCGCATCGGTGATTTTAACAGCAATATTGTCCATATTCGAAGTATGTCAATGATTCAGCCCGCGAAGTGGGAGCGTCTTCATATTGGTAATGCTCAACGTTCGTTGATTAGTGAAGATGCCTATCCGGGGTTTCAGCAATCAGCCTACCGAACGGAGCAAATTAGTATTCAGTCGGGCTCGGTGCGCGTCCCAGTTACGCTGGCTTACAAAAGCAGCATGCTACATCGGCAATCACCGGTTTTGTTATATGGCTATGGTGCTTATGGTTTTACGATGCGGCCGTATTTTATGTCGCAAATCATCTCGTTATTGGATAAAGGCTTTATTTACGCGATTGCTCACGTACGGGGCGGTGGCTATTACGGAGAGGCATGGCATTCCGCAGGTAAAGGGGTCAATAAACCTGCTGGTATCGCCGACTTTGTTGCGGCGGCTAAGACTTTGCAGAGTTTTAAACAAGGACAACGGAAAATAGCAGCAATGGGATCCAGTGCCGGCGGAACGCTGATCGCGGCGGCAGTTAATCAACATCCTGAGTACTTTTCAGCGGTAAGCCTCAATGTGCCTTTTGTGGATGTGGTGGCGAGTATGTCTGACGCTTCACAGCCTTTGACGGCACAGCAATATCATGAATGGGGTAATCCCAGGCAGGCTAATGAACTGGCGGTTATGGCTGATTATGATCCGGTGAATAACGTTGGGGCGTTGGATTATCCTGCCACGATGGTGCGAGTGGGCTGGCATGACAGCCGAGTACCGTATTGGGAGGGGGCTAAATACCTTTCTTTGTTAGCTGCGCGCAGCCAAGGCCGCGGCCCCTATTTATTATTAACCGACTTTCAAAGCGGACATGCTATGGACCGGCGCCAGGCGTTGGCCCAGCAGGCCATGGACTACGCATTTTTGATCCACTACTTACTACCATCTGAGCAAACGGAGTTGTAAATGAAACCGTCTCGACTAAGCATGATTGTGTTAAGCGCAATTGTTGCTGGCTTTGTGCACGCCGAATCTGACATCGCCCCCTTAGAAACCATCGTTGTGGTTGCCAACAAGTACGAAGAAGATCTTTCAAAAACGGCTGGCAGCGTGGCGGTGATTAACAATGATGATATGCGTAAGGCGGGGGCGACAGAATTATATGATGTGCTAAATCAGGAGCCGGGGATTAGCGTCACGGGAGGCGCTGGTCGGCCCCAGAACATTGCTATCCGAGGCATGGTGGGGAATCGAGTTGCGATTGTGAAAGATGGTATTGCTACATCAGATGGATTTGGGGCAGATGACTTAAATGACAGCGCTGGACGAAATTCTTTCGATGTCGCCACGCTAAAACAAATTCAAGTGGTAAAAGGGGCGAGCTCAACCAGCTATGGTTCCGGTGCAATCGGAGGGGTGGTTATTCTCAAATCTTACAGTCCGGAAGACTATTTAGGAGATGAGGACTTTTATACTGATATAGCAACAACTTATAGTGGGATTAGTCATAAATATCGAGTGGCTTCTAATTTGGCTTTTCGGGTCGGTGATACCAGTAGTCTGATTTCGGGCGCTTATTGGACCGGTGAAGAAACACGAAACTATCAACAAGACTTATATCAGCGAGATCTTGAAGGCGTTAGTTTTGAATATAGCGTGCATCATGATGTAAGCGACCAGTTGTTGTTGAAAGCGAAAGCTGAGATTTACCGTGAGCAAATGAATACCCGCGAGGGCACTGCATCGGTGCAGGCCGATGGGGCTTGGGACATTGTTGATTATACCGAGCAAGATACTACGACCACTTATCTCGCATGGCTAGGTGCTGAGTACCAAGCCTCCAAGGCGTGGATGGATGACCTAGAGACCAAGCTTTATTATCGGGTCAGCGAATTTGATGAAGATACAAATCGCCTGATGGACCGCAACAATAACGGGATTAGAGAACTACGTCGTGAGTTGGATCAACGTGAGTTTAACGACCAATTGTTGGGATGGTCCATTGATCTGAATAAAGAACTGTACAGCGGTAGTCTCAGCCATGTGCTTGTCTACGGTGCCGTCGCAGAAACGGCGTATCATGATCGTCCTACTCATGATGCCCGTTCTGATTGGAATGGTTCGACTTCCACTGCATCGACTCCTTTTGCTCCTGCTCGTAGTTATTCTCTTGGTATGTACCTACAAGACTCTATCTCCTTGAATGCATGGACCAGCATGATTGGACTGCGTTTTGA
Organism: Agarivorans sp. QJM3NY_30; assembly: GCF_050870855.2. Lineage (GTDB taxonomy): Bacteria > Pseudomonadota > Gammaproteobacteria > Enterobacterales > Celerinatantimonadaceae > Agarivorans. Next base: position 458,704 of record NZ_CP194038.2, read on the forward strand.
TGCGCATCAGTTGACGGCTGACGATAGTTCAGCGATCCAATTTGATGGCCTTCGAGATAATCGCAGTAGTGAGCTGTCGCCGAGTTTTTCGCTCGCCTATCAATTTACCCCTGAGTTAAATAGTTATATCAGTTATAAGCACGGTTATCGGGCGCCAGAATACGACAAAACCTACGGCTATATCAGTCATGAGTTCGTGCCGATTACACCTTTTGTTGTATTGCCTAACTTTGAGTTGAAAGCGGAAACCAGCGATAGCTTTGAACTTGGAAGTAAGTTCGACAATGGCGTATTACGCGTGTACGCGGCGGTGTTCTATAACCAATTCGAAAATTTCATCAGTGTTGTCGACGCAGGCTTTAATGCGTCTAGCGGATTGTTTGAGAAACGCTATGAAAACCTCAGTGGCGTGAATACATATGGTGCCGAGCTCTCTACTTTATATGCCTTGAATCAAGCTTGGAGCTTGTCAGGCGCAGTTGGATGGGTCAACGGGAAAAACGACGAGGGTGAATATGTTCGTGCCATTACCCCCCTGGAAGGAAATTTATCGCTGAGTTTTGAGCAGGGCATATTTGACGCTTACAGCCGGATTAACTGGGCTGACGCGATGGATCGGACTCCGAGCTGTTCCAATGCGTTCGGCCTCGTAAGCCAGTGTGCAGAAACAACGGCTTGGTATTCTTTGGATCTCGGGCTTGGGATCGCATTGAGTCAAGATCTTTCGCTGAATCTAAATGTGATTAATTTACTCGATCGAGAATATACCCGTTATCAGGATGTTGCTGGTGTAGGCGTTTCGCAGACCAAATATTCCACTCAGCCTGGGCGCTATTTTACCGTCAATGCGCGCTATGTATTTTAAGGAGAGAGTATGAAACGGTTAATATTTCTGGTGTTATTTGGAACGCCTCTTGGTGCTTTGGGCGGCCAGTGGGATTATCCAGCAAGCAATAACGTGGTGCTTGATCAGCAAGAAGCGAAACGTTATGTAGAGTCCCATTATCCAACGATTGGTAAGCTTAGCCTCCGTTATCAGAGCGAAAGTCGCTTGGGCCATCAGTATAATTTTAACATCACGCTGGATGGGGAATATAAACCCCAGCGAACTATCGTGGTGCATAGTGATCATTCAGGCTTAGTCCAGAGAGTTTTTAAAAGTTTAGATGATACGATTTTGCGTGATGGCGTTGCCTCAGTGGCGGGCGAACTGGAGCACGCTCGGCGTTTGAAAGCCGATGCGCCACCGGCTCTGGATTCTGGCGTTATTGTTGAGGCTAATATTGAGGTTGTCGATCCGGATCTACGAACCATGGATCGCTTGCCTGCCCCAGAGCAGGTTTGGCAGCAGGTCTCTGATTACCCTCTGGCACCACATTTGGTCACTCGACAAGTTGAGCTATTAAATAGTGGTGGCAAATATTACTTGTCTAATAGTCGAGTCTCAGAGGTTGATGCCGAGTACTTAGAAGCGCAGGATCCACAAACTTTAGAGTGGTCTCAAAGCGATAGCGCTTCGTTTTTCGCAAAAGAAGAGATCAGCCAATTTTCACAACTCGCTGATATACAGACGCTGCAGTTTGCTAGCCCTCAATTCACCCAGTTGATGGCTTTTTATCAACTTGATCAATCCATACAGTATCTCGAATCCTTGGGTTATAACCTTTTCTCTGGGCCCATTCGTTTTGATGCCAGAGGCTTAGGCGATAACAACTCTAGTTATTTTATGGGGCCCAAAGCGGTGATGTTTGGACTGGGGGGTGGCTCACCAGATGCACTCGATGCTGATGTTGTGGTGCATGAATTGGGTCATGCAATCCATTATCACATTGTTCCAGATTGGGGTTATGGGCACAGTGGTGCGATGGCGGAAGGCTTTGCGGACTATTGGGCGGGTTCTAATAGTTATCGCAAGCTTTACCAGCAAGGAAGTGATTTTGAAATAGATACACTGTTTAACTGGGATGGCTACTTTGGAAATAAAATTTCAACCCGTAGTTTGTGGAATCAACGCGCGCGTTATTTTGAGCAAAGCGAGTACCGTGCTCACGAGAGTGTAGCTGGCGAATTGGGGGATGAACTTTGGTCAAGCCCTTTGTTTCAAACCTTAAAACAAGGGGTGGAACTTTATGGTGAGGTGGCCTTTGAAGAAGTCGACCGTTTAGTTCTGGAATCCATGTATGGCATGGGCCGTGGCATGAAGATGCATGATCTTGTGGAAAGCATGTTGTATGTGGCCAAGCAACTTTATCCAGAACGTGTTTACCACACGCTGCTACAAGATAACTTTGTAGCGCATGGTTTAGTCAAAGAGCCATTTCGCATAGAAATGGATAGTCGCTACGTCACGCCTACTGCTCCTTTGGCGATACGTCTTTTTAGTCAGGGAAGAGAAGCAAGTGTCGCGGGTAGAATTGAAACGTCTACTGGGGTTTCTCAGCGGCTTCAATCAGATAAATTTACCCAACTTTCAACCGAGCTAAGTCTTACTGACTCCGCTACTTGTGGCGAGTCATTCAAACTTAACACTCAATTATCTTATCAGTATGACACGACGCTAAAATCACTTGATTGGTCTCACTCATCTGCTCTGGTTTTTGGGCTCCCCGAACTCAATCAGCCAACGAGGCTGCAACAATCATTGATTCCTGATGCAACGCTTTCTGACTCGGGTGCCTTGAATTACGGTTTTAAGAGTTTCAATTTCATCATTACCGATGACGACGCCTTGGCGGCTGATGAGCTGGGTATTTACCTTAAGTTGCAACACAGTCAGTTCTCTGACTTAGAAATTACACTGGTTGCACCTTCGGGGAAACGTCAAATTCTTATGCAGCCGACTCGTTACTCATCACCATCGCGAACTTTTTATTGGGTTGCGAAACACGATCCGATTATTCAGGCTTTTTCTGCAGAGCGCATGGCTGGCACTTGGCGCTTAGAGTTAACGGACTATGTGCCAGAAAATACAGGGTACTTGCTTGAGTGGGCCGTTGGACGTGTCAAACAATATAACTGTACCACCGAGACCGATTCAACAGGGGCTGGCGATAACGCGACGAATACTTCAAGTGCTGGGGGGGCCGTTTCATGGAGTTCTCTAGTGATTGGATTGGTTTTGCTGTGGCGTCGTCATTTTTTTCAATCTAAATCAAATAAAAGAACTTAAGTCTATGCAAACAAAATTATCTATAGCTGCTGCTGTTCTGCTCATAAGCGGATGTGGTGGCTCGGACGGAGGCTCCGATATCAGTGCTCCCACTTATCAGGTCTCAGGAACGATCACTGCGCTGGCTGCGCAGGGGGACGAAAAGGTCTGTGCCGATCTGAATGGCGATTTTCTTTGTGCCGCGAATGAACCCAGCGCAATCAGCAGTAATGGTAGCTTTTCCATTAGCAGTACTAATAAGGCCATTCTAGACGCGCCTTTGGTTGTTGAACTGGATACAGGGGTGACAGCAACATCACATTCGCTCAAGGTCAATGCACAAAGTGGTGGGGCAAATGCACTGCTGGTCGCGCCTGGACAAAGAAAAGCGAGTGGTAATCAGATTAATGCAATCACCACTCTCGTTGCTGCAAAGGTAGCGAGCGGAGCAGTCTTGTCTGATGCGATCGAGCATGTCAAGCAACAGCTTCATGCGATGGGACTCTCAGCAACGGATGAGTTGCTTAATGAAGGAAGTGATAGCGAGTATGCACAATTAGAGCAAAACTTATTGCTGGTGATTTCTGCCATGGATAAGTCGCAACCTGACACGCAGCTTGGGGTATTGAGTTCCAATTTGTCGGATTATCAAGCCCTGCTATTGGCGGGTGCTCCGTCAGATAATGCGGTATCTCAATTACTTGCAGAGTTGAGTTACGGCACCCGTCAGCAAGATCTTAATGATACCGGGCTGCAGACCTATTTCAGCGATGGTGGTGATACCACAAATGCTCCAGTTGATTATCCCGGTCAAGATGCTGATTTTGGTCATGATAGTCTCAATGACGGATTTCATTTTACTAAGTTAGATGAGAATGGTGCGGCTTTACCATCGACTGCAGTACATTGGTCTTGTGTGAGAGACGAACGCAGCGGCTTGATATGGGAGAACAAAACGGATGAGCCATCCTCACCTCAATTTAAGGATCGACTATTTGTTTACCAAGTGAGAGGTACCTTTGAACCTTACAGTGAAGATTTAGCGGCCATTAGCTGTGAGGATGGTATTTGCTCAACTGAAGATTATGTTGAGTATTTAAATGAGCAGAAGGTTTGTGGCTTAGAGCATTGGCGTTTACCCAAATTTGCTGAATTTTATGACTTAATTGATTTTGGCGAATCAGAGCAGGATGAATTGGGTGATGTTTATGGGCTGACGCGTGCTTACTTTCCGCGACAAAGTATTGCCAGTGACCTCGCTGCGGGGGAAGTTTGGACTTCTGATGAATTCTTTACCGAGTATGAAGATATCAAAATTCCGGGCAGTCGCTATATTTTAGCCGCAATGACTCGCGGTATTTATCGAGGAACGACCTATCCAGTTGCTATTTACAGTGATCAGACCGAACCCGATCTTTGGACGTCTTATCAATTACCTATTCGATTAGTATCAAAAGTGGAGTCAAACTAATGAGATGCTTGCAACTTGGTGTATTACTGCTGTTGGTGCCTATGCTTGGAATGGCGGCTCAAGAATGTTCTTCAACGATGTCGAAAACAGCGCCCAATGTCCGCTATCAATTTAATGCGAATGGAACTGTGAGTGATCGAAGTACCGGTTTAACTTGGATGCGCTGCCCGCTGGGAAAAACCTGGAGCAGCACCGAACAGCGCTGTGAGGGAGAAGGACAAGCAATGTTTTGGCAGGCTGCCTTGAATGATGTACAGGCGATTAATAACAGCCCAAATCATGCCCTATATCATTTCGCTGATAAAGCGAATTGGCGCATGCCCAATATTAAAGAATTGGTTACTTTGGCTGAACGTTCATGCCGGAACCCTGCTTTAAATGGAAAAGCCTTCGCCAACGCTTTTCCTTATTCAACCAATCAGGAAAGCTATGGTGCTGGTGATATTAGAGCCTATGTTTGGAGTAACACTCATGTTCAGCTTTCGAGTGAAATTTTCACATTTGATGTCCGTAATGCCGAGATTATTTCATTCGGCCCGACTGTGATTCAAGGCAGTGTATTGTTGGTGAGCGATAACTGATTTGATCAAGTGCGATGAATCAATCCTCGGCTTTTGCTGGGGATTTTTTATGTGGGAAAGCATATGGTAGCGGCTTTTATCCGCGGCGTATCGCTCCTTCTACGCCTTGTGACAATATCTTTCGAGGCTTAATCATTCAAAGTGGCTATGCCTGTTTTGAGGGCGCACTTTTATCAGGCCGACAACGTACCAAGATCCCCTTCGTTTTTTTAATTATGAGATGCCTCAGGATAGTCTTATCAGGCCGACAACGTACCAAGATCCCCTTCGTTTTTTTAATTATGAGATGCCTCAGGATAGTCTTATCAGGCCGACAACGTACCAAGATCTCCTTCGTTTTTTTAAATTATGAGATGCTTCAAGGACAGTCACCGATAAATACGTCTACTATGTAACTAGTTAATAGCGTTGGGATGTTTATGGGATTAGCGATTGTACGTACTTGTGCCTTATTGGGGATGGAGGCTCTAGATGTCACGGTAGAAGTGCATTTAGCCAACGGCTTACCGGCGTTTAATATTGTTGGTTTACCGGAAACTTCGGTCAAAGAAGCTAAAGATCGAGTGCGTAGTGCGATATTAAATAGCGGCTTTTCATTTCCTGCTAAGAGAATTACCGTTAACTTAGCGCCAGCTGATGTGCCGAAAAGTGGCGGTCGTTTCGACTTGCCGATTGCCATTGGTATTTTAGCCGCCGCGGCCGAAGTTCCTTTAGCCTGCCTCGACGAAATGGCCTTTTGTGGTGAGTTGGCGTTATCGGGGGCGATCCGCCCTGTGAGCGGAGCGATTGCCACCGCGCTATCGATGAGTGAGCAAGGGTTCACGTTGGTGACCGGAGAACAAGACGCGCAAGCGGCAGCGCGAGTGCCGGATTCCAAGGTACATGCCAGTGCCAGTTTGCAAGCCTTGAGTGCCACGCTGAATGGCCAACAGGCCTTTGTGCTGCAAATGGCCAGTTCTGAAGAACCGAGTCAAGCCAATAATTTATTAGACATGAGCGAGGTACAGGGCCAGCATCTGGCCAAGCGCGCACTCGAATTGGCCGCCGCGGGAGCACACAATTTGTTGATGCTGGGTCCCCCAGGGACCGGAAAAACCATGTTAGCCAGTCGCTTGCCGGGTATTTTGCCTCGCTTAACTGAGCAGCAGGCGATTGAAGTGGCGGCGATTGCTTCGGTAAGCTCTCAGCAGCGCGAATTGGGGCAATGGTATGTTCCGCCGTTTCGCAGCCCTCATCATAGTGCCTCGATGGTCGCCTTGGTGGGTGGCGGTTCCAATCCTCGTGACATCTCCATTGCTTTAGCGTAATAATTAATCCAATTAGGCTATATCTACATCTTTGATATGTAATGTAATATATCGCTATGATGTACTGGCTTTATCTCTACAACGTTAATGGCTATTGGATTTGATTATGTCGGTGAGGAATATCCCCAAGAACTATCGTAACCTTACTGGCCTTGCTAGTTCCGACAAAGCTGAGAAGCCTTTCTTTGAATCTACTCTTGAACGTGATTTGCTTACGCTGCTCGATTTTGATTCAAATGTGTTGTCTTACGATGTTCAGCCGGTGACTGTTAATTGGAATGATGCAGATGGCAAGGGCCGAAAGTATGTACCAGATGTTTTTGCTCAATATAGGCCAGGGGGGTGCATGTTTTCGCGTAAGGATGGAGTCTTATTCGAGGTTAAGTACCGAAACGACATAAAGACAAACTGGGTGGAGTATAAACCGAAGTTTTTGGCTGCGGTTGGTCATGCTAAGTCTATGGGGTGGCGCTTTAAGCTTATAACTGAAGTGGAAATCCGTACGATATATATGGAAAATGCACGTTTTCTTCTTCCTTATCTTAGGTCAAGTGCTAGCGAAGAGTATACGGAGCTTTTGTTGCACGGTCTCGTTAAGTTGCGGCAGTGCTCCATTGAGGCGTTGCTGAAGTCGATATTTAACGATCGCTGGGCTCAAGCGGAGTTAGTGCCAACTCTATGGGGCCTAATTGCTTCTCGGCGAATTTGTACAGATCTAAACGTTCCACTCACGATGTCTGCAGATATCTGGTTAAGGAGGTAGTCACGTGAAGCAGCGAAATCGTGGTTACACATACCAACAGGGAAGCTCGGTTTATCATGAGAATCGAGAGTTTATTATCCTACGAATTGTTGACTTGAATTATGTCTTGGGTGAGTGCCCTGCCACAGGTGAAGTGAAACGACTTAGAATTTCAGAATTGAGTTCCGCTCCTCAAAGTTCAACTCCAGTGAAGAATCATGCGGTTGATGCTTTGCCAGATAAAGACTGGCAGATTGCCCAAAAACGTATGGAAATCATTCGGCCACTTGTACACAAGTCACATAGGACTCGCGACGATGTTGAGGCTATAGCTTCAGCTCATAAGTTACATCGCAATACAATCTACAAGTGGCTTAAGCTTTATGAGTCAGAGGGGGTTCTTTCCAGTTTAGCTCCAAAAGCTCGAAGTGATATGGGATCAAAGAAGCTATCAAAAGAAGTTGAAGCAATCGTAATGGATTGTATTGAAAGTGACTACCTGTCAAAGCAGCGTAAATCTATCACGAATCTATATACTGAGATTCGTCGACAATGTAGAAATGCAAATCAGAGCTGTCCTCACGTAAATACCATTCGAAATAGGGTTAATCAACTCTCTGATGAGTTAAAAATCCGCAGGCGTTTTGGCTCTAAGAAAGCACATCAGTTACTGCACATAAATAAGGGAGAATTTCCTCATGCGGAATATCCTCTCTCTGTAATTCAGATAGATCACACCCTTTTGGACATTGTTCTTGTTGATGATGTTCATCGATTGCCACTCCTTCGCCCTTGGATCACCTTAGCAATTGATGTTTACAGCAGAATGGTTGTTGGTTTCTATGTGTCGTTTGATCCGCCTGGGGCAGCCAGTGTTGGTGCATGCCTATCGAATGCAATATTGCCTAAAGACACTTGGCTTGCTGAGAATGACGTTGATGCCACTTGGCCGTGTTGGGGTTTACCTAGAACGGTCCATGCTGACAATGCAAAGGAGTTTCGTGGGAGAATGCTACAACTAGCATGCGACCAGTATGGAGTTGTCTTGGAATGGAGGCCTGTAGCACGCCCGCATTTTGGTGCGCATGTAGAAAGATTGCTGGGTACGTTTGCGAAAAAGATTCATGCTCTTCCTGGTGCAACTTTCTCCAACATCTCTGACCGTGAAGGCTATGATTCTGACAAAGAATCAGCATTGACCTTGAAGGAATTTGAGCAATGGTTGGGGCTTCTTATTGTCCAAACCTACCATAATAGTTTTCATACAGGCATTAACTGTACTCCTTTGGCTAAATATGAAGAAGGAATTCTTGGGAGTAAGACAACTAAAGGTGTTGGCTTACCCGCTCGCATCACCGATGAAGAGACGCTTAGGCTGAACTTTCTCCCATTTGAAGAACGCACTATCCAATCGTACGGTGTTCAAATTGACCACGTATATTACAACCATGATGTGTTGCGTGTTTGGATAAATGCCACTGAAGAGGGAAACAGTAAACGAAAGCGGAAGTTTGTGTTCAGAAGAGATCCCCGCGATATCAGTCAGATCTGGTTTTTTGATCCTCAATTAGAGATGTACTACCCCATCCCATATAGAAATACATCTTTCCCAGTAGTTACTAAATGGGAGTTTAACGCTGCTCGGGAGCAGATAAAAGAAGAAGGCCTTAGTACCGTGGATGAAGATGCCATCTTTGATGCTATCGAGAAAATGCGAATAATAGAGTCTAATGCTGTAGCTACTACTAAAAAAGTACGTCGAGCGGTGCAAAAGCGGAAATCAGCAAAAGCAAAGGCAATTAGCTCGAAGTTAAAAGACAAGTTACCTGTCTCTGAACCCCTAGAAGCAGAACCCTATGAGTCAGATGACGATAAGCCTATTCTTCCTTTTGATGAAATGTTAGATGTGAGCCGATATGAGTAGTACTAATTGTAAACTTTATTTGCATTTAAACGAAGCTGCTCGGGCTTACATGGGGTGTAGTGATGAGGCGCGCATCGAGTACATCTTGTCGCCCAAATGGATTGGTTATCCTAAAGCAAAAAGTCTTATTGGTAAGCTCGAAGATCTGCAAACTTATCCGAAGAGGCATAGGATGCCAAACATGCTGATCGTCGGTGAAAGTAATACCGGAAAGACGATGATTGCAGAGCGCTTCGTAGACATGAACCCTGCGTATGAGCGAGAGGATGGGGAAGGTGTTGTGATTCCAGTTCTCTTTATCCAAGCTCCTCCTGTTCCCAGTGAGTCAAGGCTGTACAGCAATATTCTGGAGAAAATGTTTGCGCCTTATCGACCATCAGACTCAACAGAAAAAAAGCACTTTCAGGTAATTCAATTAATGCGTTACTGCAATGTAAGAATGTTGATGATTGATGAAATTCATTCTCTTTTAGCTGGTAGCTTGGAAAAGCAAAGGGTGTTCTTGAGTGTGATGAGAAACCTTGGAAACGAACTGAAAATCCCAATCGTTGGCCTAGGCACAAAGGATGCACTTAGAGCTATTAAAACAGATCCTCAATTGGATAACCGTTTCAAACCTTCTTTATTGCCACGCTGGGAATACGGTGATGATTATAGGCGATTATTAGCCAGCTTTGAGTGTATGTTTCCACTTAAATTCGCTTCAGGGTTATCGAGTCGACCAATTGCACAAAAACTACTTTTAATGAGCGAGGGATTGCTTGGGGAACTATCTGAACTATTGGCTGCTGCTTCGGTGCAAGCTATTAAGACAGGCAACGAGAAAATAGATCTAGAATTATTATCTTCTATAGATTGGGATGCAGCTTCTAAGAGACGTTTACAAAATGGATAGGAAGCCATGGCCTGCCCATCCCCAGCCACTTTCTGACGAAGTGTTTTCCTCGTGGATGACTAGGGCGGCAAGGTGTAATGGTCGAAAATTATCAGGATTCGTATTGCAGACTTGTCCTCAAATTAAGGCCTTCACTAAGCACATTGACAGTTCAATAAAAATGGAAGCTCTGAAGGATGTTGCTGGTTATATGCATACTCCGCTAGAGCTAGCTTGGAATACTACCCTAGGTAGCTATGCCGGTTGGTTGTTTGAAAGCGCTGAACACAAGTGTAACTTACTCCGGGCAGGAGAAACTCGGCATCACTTGCTTTTTCAACAATATTGTCCTGTCTGCTTAAGAGAAGGTATTCCTTATTATCGCAAGAGTTGGCGTATATCATTTGTGACTGTTTGTTATCAGCATCAATGTCGTTTACTTGATTGCTGCCATAAATGCGGGGCTCCAGTTATGGTTAACGCGAATGATTCTAAGGATAAGTTTAAGGTATACAACGGAGAATTTTCAGCTTGTCACAGTTGTGGAAACGATCTTCGAACAGCTCCTTGTTCTCGTGCAAAGAAGGGCGTCCTAAGTGCAACTAAAGTTTTCCTCGATACTTTAGACAAAGGTTACGTGTCGTTGGATGGCCGCCATTGGGTGTACTCGTTCTCATATTTCATTGTGATAAAGCACTTGATGCGTTTGCTGATTGAAAGACATCAAGAAACCCGAAATCACGGAGTACTAAACGATGTTGATTGCTTACCTATCGATGCGCGCTACTTGGCTCTTGCTGAGATTGGAAACGCTTTTTCATCTTGGCCTGACTTGTTCCTAGAATTTTGTAGGAACAAAGCGCTTAATTATTCGTCGATGACATCAATGGAGAAGACCAATAATGGCAATGTTCCTTACTGGTTTTCCAAGGCCGTAAAACCACAACTTTATAGACCTAATATTGAGCCGTCGAATCAAAGTGTAATTTGCGCGATTAAGGTGATGAGAGCTAGAAGAATCAAAATAAGCATATCTAGAGTGAATCGTTTTATGGGATACAAAGATTCTCAAGCCGTAAAGAAAATAACTAAGGAATATTGGAGCAGCTATGCGAAATGATGATGAAAAAGCACCTAAAGGGCTCGATGATATTCAACCTATTCGTTCGCTCCCAGATTATCTTGATGAATCCATGAATTCTGACTCTTCGGATTACTTCTAGTACTGGAGGCGTACAGCCACCCAAAACGTTCCTGGTTAAATTTTCTTATCAACTACAGGTTAGGGAAACCTGACTCCATATCCTAATGCACTCTGTTCTTTTGACCCACTTATTTGCCTATGTCACTAGACTCAACTAACTTTATTCATGTCCATGGTTAGGTCGAAGCAGGTCATGAGGTCGAAATCACCTGGGTATATAACTGCCGAAGCTCTGCTTGGGAGCGAAAACTAAAAGACAAAGACCTTGCTAAGTTGATAACGAAGAAGAAGCGATTGATTGGCAATCAGGAAGGGCTAGAAGATTTCCCTCACTACGGCACATTCTTTGAAAACCCTAGGGGAGTGGTAGAGCTCACTAAGGTGCAGACAAATCTTTTGACTAATCTTTCTTATTGGGTGGCAAAGAAAGCCCTAGATGAGGTTTAACAAAGAAAAATGAGGCATCTGTCTCCTTGTTTTTTTACTTATCTTCCTCTGGAATAGGAGCAACCAGAATATCAGTAGATGAATGGTCGTTAAGGCTGGTTTTTGGTGCGTAAATCAACATCACTCCTACCCAATTGTAGGAGAGGAATAAAGTTTCATACTAAAAAGATAAGCAACTCTGTTTATCCCGTTATTAGAATCGATGTGAACATAATTTAAGATTCATACTGACTGCTATTACCGAGCCGACATCACGCTAATGATGAGTATTAAAGTGTCATACTGCGTTTTCCCTCAAACTTAACAACACAAGTACTTAGATCACTGATTTCTAAACTATCCACTGTTAGCGTGTGTGTTTTTTCATGTAAAACAGGAAATTACACACATGGCGCTACCAATGCTCATCGAGGACAAAGACAAACTTGGATCTTTAAAGTCATTATACAGACACCAGAGCCAGAGCTTAACGCTTGTTTAATGGGGTTCTTTCTCGGTAGTGGTATGAGTACGCTAGAAATTTGTCGCGTACAGGTTAGAGATATTGTTAAGAAGAACGGACAACTGGCAAAGTGTTTTACTGTCAAAGGCGAAGTGAGCCGAGACTTTTACCTGTCCAACATTAAGTTGCAAAACCTAATCAAAAGCTACATCGAGAAGCGTAAAAAAGATGGTGATCATCCCGACCTATACAACGGTTTTGATGAAGATGAGCCGTTCTTCAAACGAAAAAATGGCGACCACTTTAAAATCAAGCGTAGAACTACAGAAAAAGGTAACACAACTTATCATTGCAATGCTTAAAATGAGCATATCAAACGACTACTATCCGATTCAGGCATTGAGCAGCCTAGTATTCTAAGTGGTAGACGTACGTTTGCTGTAAGGCTTAAACGTCATGGTGTGGATGTCCCTACTATCCATTTGATGCTTGGCAATAAAACTCTTGAAACAACCTTAAGACTAATCGAAACAGATACAGTAAGTATGTTAGCTATTGCGGATCTGGCATTTTGAAGTTGTTGTCAAAATTGAAACTATGGTATTCTCTACTACACTTTGGAGGTGGAAATAGTGAAGATTTATGTCACTGACGAATTTGAAAAACTGATGATTAAAGCCAGATTAGATAATGAAATTATCGTAAAGGTGGCAAATGAGCTTAACAATGGTTTGCATGATGGTGAGCTACAAAGCGGAAAATTATATAAAAAGCGAGTTCCGTCACCAGGTCAAGGTAAACGAGAGTCAAACCGAAGTGTTATAGCTATTCAAAAAGGTAATCGGGTATTCTTTATAGATGGTTGGCGAAAGAAAGACGTCCCAAAAAAAGGTAAAGAAATACCAGATAAGCTATTGGAAACCTACAAGTTACTTGGTGAAAGCTTCCGTAGCTTAACCGATGAACAGATTGAACAAAACATCTTAGATGGTCTGCTAAGAGAGGTTAGAAATGATGGATGATCGTTTAGAAAGAATGCAAGCAATGGCGAAGCGCTTTAATGCCAACGGCTCAATTGATCAGTTAACCATGCGTAAAATTGATGCCTTGGCTATGAGTGCTAAGCGTGAAGAGATGACCGCAGCCAGAATTCAGAAGTTGAGGAAGCGTGAGCATATAAGCCAAGCTGTTTTAGCCACTGTGCTTAATATGAGTAGCGAAAGCGTTCAAAAGTGGGAACAAGGTAAAACTAAACCTCAAGGGGCTGCATTGCGTCTTTTGAATATTATTGATGAGAAAGGTATAGCGGCAGTTATATAGTCGTTATTCACGTATGCCGATAGTTTAAAAACCACTTCACTACGAAGTGGTTTTTTATTAACGGTTGTGTTTATAAGCATGTTTGTTTATATTTAAGACTGGTTTAATTGTAAGTATATAGAGATGACATTAACTGAATACATTGAAACTCGATACGGGACGCACAGAGGCGCACTAGCCGAGTTTATTAAGGACAACCCTCACATACTGCCCCAAGAGCTTACACGCTGGAAGAAAACTCACAGTGTCCACTTAGAAACTGGTGAGATCTATAAAGCCACTTCAAAGAAAGTAATTTTAAAAAACACAAAATAAACATTTGTGCTTATAAGCGCATGTGCTTATAATTTACTTATCGGTTAGGCAAGCAACGGTAAGTAGCTATGACAGACGCAACTATCAACTCAATTACTAGTCAATTAAAAACGGAGGAAGAGCAACTTACTTCCTTGGGCTCTAAGTTAGAGAAAACAGCACAATGGATGATGGATGCATCAGGAACGCCAGAGTTCAGTAATAGACAAGACGTTTATTATCCGCAGCTAAATGAGTGGAGAGAGCAGAAAGCAAAAGTTAACGCTCTTTATGCGAAAAGAGCAAGCCTACCTTGTATTGGTGAACCTACTTTGCTTACAGCAGTGGCGAAAATGATGGAAGAGAAGCGTGCAATAAAAGAAGCCACTGTTACCAGTACCACTTATGAGAGAGCACAAAGACGCTTATTTAAACAGGTTAATGGCTTCCTTTGTGGTAGCTAACTAATTGACTAACATTGGGCGGTTCGCCGCCCTTCTACAGACAGAGGGAAAATTGTCACGATGAAAAACTGGTTTAAAAAACACTATGAAGCGCGGTTGTTATTGCTAGCTGCAAAGATACTGAACCGCAACTTGGAGCGCTCGCCAGTAATTAATCGTCGTGATAATAACTATCTTTTTGAAGTCGAGTTTGAGCTTAAAGCGATAGCTAAACGCATCAAATCTGAATACAACGAAATATAGAGGGAACATAGATGGCTGTATACGGAGAGTTATCACCTTGCTATATAGGTCGTCAATGGACTTCCCAGCATTCACTAGACAGTTTGCTGTTTCAATAAATACGCTTCCTCGAACGTAGCCGGTGAGACCCCTCCGGTATGTGAGTGGCGCTTTATTGGATTGTAAAACATTTCTATAAAGTTAAATATCTCGGCCTTCGCCTCATCTCTTGTTGTATATATCTTCTTGCGTGTCACTGGCTTTTTAAACGTTGCAAAAAAGCTTTCAGCTACAGCATTATCGTGGCAGTTCCCTCGACGGCTCATCGATGGCTTTAGACCATGCGACTTCATAAAGGCTAGGTAATCACTACTTCCGTATTGGCTTCCTTGGTCACTGTGGACTAAAACGGTTTGCTGAGGCCGTCGCGCATACACTGCCATCAATAGGGCTTTGATGACTAAGTGCTTGTCCATATTCTTATTCATCGACCAACCCACCACCCTGCGTGAGAATAAATCAATGACGACCGCCAAATAGAGAAACCCTTGTGCTGTACGAACGTAGGTTATATCGCTCACCCATGAGACATTGGGTGCGTCCGGTGAAAAATCCCGCTCTAACACGTTATCCGCGATTCGAGAGGGCTTACTGCCTTTGATATACCGCCGCATATAGCCGACCTGTGCTTTAAGGCGGTGAAGTCGCATAATTTTGGCAACACGATGCACACTACAGCGTTCACCCGACTCTCTTAGATCGCGATGGATCCAAGGGCTTCCATAGGTGCCACCGCTAGCGACATAGAATGCTTTGATCCGGACCAATAAACGATTGTCTTCAATCGCCCTGGCGCTTAGTGGTTGTTTAAGCCACGCGTAGAACCCGCTGCGGTTTATCTTGAGGACCCGGCACATCGCTAAGATTGAATACTCATGTTGATGATCACGAACAAAGGCGTACTTTACTCTGGGTGGCTTGCAAAGTACCTTGCGGCCTTTTTTAGAATGTCTCGTTCCTCCGTAACCCGTTTGAGTTCAGCTTCCAACTTAGCGATCCTAACGGATTCATCTGATCTTGGAAGGGCTTCTTTTTTACCATCAATTTGACTTCGCCAATGGTAAAGTGACTTCGCTGAGATCCCTAATCGATCGGCCACTTCGTGAACTGAATAGCCGCGCTCGGTGACCTGCTTTACAGCTTCGGATTTAAACTCTTGGGTATAACGTTTGCCTTTGCTCATAAACACCTCTAGTTGAAGTTACATTGTAACTGTTAAAAGTGTCTAGCAAAGTCTGGGAAGTCCAGAGTGCCGCGAACAAGGTATGGATTTCGCAGAATTTTTAGCCGCTTTCAATAAGGCTTATCATCCGAATCAACACGCTATTAATTCAGCAAAAGCTGGTTATTACGGAGAGTAGAGGGAAGTTCAACGTATGGCTACACTCACGAAGCAAGAAAAAGCTTGGTTTAACAAGCTACAAAAGGTGCTCAATGAATGCCCTTTTGATACCAGTGATTTTGATAGTTACACCTTCGGTGATAACGACATTACAGTTTTTAAAAAAGTGGATGAAGTACAAGAACACCACCTGAAAAACCAAACAGATTTGTGCGTTTCAGTAAGTGCATTAGACGCAGAAGTGTTTAATTTAAAATTTCCGTTTGGCGTAGCGTCTTCGTCAGGCTAAGCAACGAGGGAAAATGGTGGAAAATAAGTGATATGATACTAGGTAACGCTGTCAATTTAGTATGACACTTTAATACTTAGTATGAATCTTTATTACTCAGTATGAGACTTTATTCTAATCCCACACCAATCGATAAAATTCAAGACGGGGCATACACGTGTTGGTGATGATCGCGCAGACACGTCTTTGGACAAAAGCTTCTTAGGGCACTTAACCTAATGCAATTGAGTCTGATGAGAAAAAGTATCTTGAAACCTTAACCTTAAACGTTTGTTGAGTGGTTTTACTTTACTCGAACCAACTTGAATTATCGATTTCTATGTCATTAGCATCCAATCCGATGTCGCTTGGGTCTGAAACAGATGCGTCAAGTGTCACTGAGAAAGGGTAACCGTTTGACATAACAACGAAATCCCCTCCTTTTCCGTACTCTTGACTAACGTAAACCGTGCCTTCCACATCGATAACGACCTTAGATTCACTTATGCCAACAAGCTCTAGTTTTTCTGGGTGTACTTGCTCAATAATTACATTACTAGCTAATATTGACAGTTCATCTGGGAAATTATTGACAACTTTATCGAAAATCACCTCTTGAAGGTAATCCTCAACCCGACTAATCACATAGCTTTCTAGCAGAGCTATTTCTTCGATTACTTCTTGAGAAAGCTCAATAATATATTTCATGTCCGAGTAGAACTTCTTTGGACATGGTGTAAAGTGTTTTTCTGTTATGTGAGTATATTTATTAAAGAAATTAAATTTCTTTAGAAACTCTTTGATGCTTGCATTCACTTCATCAAGACCATCAGAATCAAGGTATGTATCAGCTAAATACCCTTGCGCACAAAACTTAAGTTTCTGTCTTCTCGTAACTTCAAACCTATCACTTTCGACTTCATACCAACTAGCTTTCAATGCTTTGTCATTCGGTGCTCGTCTGTCAATAACCAGCAATACTAACTCACGCATAGAAAAAGCAAAATTGTGAAACCGCAAAGGGTTTCCATGCGAGCAATAGTTCCTTAGACTTGCTCGAAATAACTCTTTTTCGAAGTCAGTAACTAAAACACCCTGAAATTCTTTAATAAAGTCATGTTGTAATAATTTTTTTAGTTTCATACCTACCTTATTTAGCCTTGCCACTTATCAGCTTTACATCAAAAAGCTGCGTAAAGCCATAAGGATGTATATGCTAGGGTTAAAAATTCTATTGAATCATTAGCTTAGTTAGGAATAGTTCAAGGCCACCGTTGTTGACGGTAGCCAATTTCACATTTACCCTTCAGCTTTTGGCATCAGGATTGTTTGCCATTTTATTGGCCTATTCTCTAGTTTAAAATCTTGTTCAAACTGTCTCAACGCTTCATTACCAGGATAGTTTTCAACTGCCATAGAAACTAAATCTACTGCTGTTGAAAATTCCTTATTAACACGATAGCTTTCAGCCAAACTCAATATCATTCCTGTTTCGAACAGTACAGGGGCACGGAAACTAAATCTGTTATCTCGTTTTTCGAAATAACGCTCCAGAGCACGGTGATACTCAGTGATGTCCCATAGAGGCGTTATGTTAAAGAGGGTGTGAACAAGTAATGATTCTGAGCTTGGTGACATAAATTCACTGTCAAAACGTTCTTGAAAGCTAGCTGCATTTTCTGTTTTTTGCTCTTCTGCCACATAGCCGTTAAAGATAAAGTAGAGTGCTATATAAGGTAATTTGTCTTCTTTTTTTATTTCAAAGACATTTTTCTCCACTATTGCTAATAACTCTCTTAAGTCCGTTACAACGCCATCCTTGGTTCCAGACATACGTGCGGCTATTTGCGACAGAAAACCTTCAAGTTTCCTGCTACCCGAACCATGATATAACCCAGTCCTTCCCACCCAATATTGTGGTGCCATTTTCATTTGTACGATGCCAGACCTTTCGAGCGAGTAGTCATAAACCTCCTTATCAATTGTTACTTGCCGTTGAACAAACTCAGTTATGATGTGCCTTGCCAGCCTAGACAAACCTTGAATGGTCAACCAAGCTTTATTGTCAATCTGAGTGGATTCCGAATACTCAATAGTATTAGTTAACTGACTTGGAAGTGTTCTCAAATTATGAATATATTGGGATCGAGCTTGATAAGCATTTGCTAATGCTTTGGGTAAATCGTTTTTTGAAATAGGATGAGCAACACCTACTGCTTCTTCTCGAAAGTACGAAGGCTTAAGGTGTTCTATCGAAAAATCCCTAAACCTTCTGCCTAATGATGTATGTTCGATATCAAGAATAGCTTTTCTTACGCTGTCTGAGACTTCATCGCTGGCTCCAGAGAGTGCTTTATCAATTAACCTTCTCTTTCTTTGATCATAACTATTCCAAGAAGACTTATGTCCATCAAAGTCTTGAGCAAGAGATTCTATCGATGCTACAAGTAATGTGTATGCTAGTTCAAAGTCATCAGCTATACGTTGCATACCAGTGACGTATGTTCTTATAGCTCGCATCACACCTAAATATGTTTTCCTTTCAAGTCCAATTAAGTGCTTTACAAACTGACGTAAATGTTCAGCGTCAGCCTTAGCACAATAAACATCTTTATCAAAAAACCTTTTTACAACTTTACTAGGTTCCGTATGTGTCGAAACTCCCTTTTGATTGCTTAACAGCCGATCTGTGAGAGTATAACTTGGTGAAGCAGTGCAATTCAGTGCGAAAGAAATAACTGTTGAGAAGTCTAATATATATGGATCAACAGCATGAGAAACAAGAATACCTTTCCCTTGTCCAGTAGATTCAATTAGCTCCTCTATTTCGTAAACTATGGCATTAGATTGACCCAAGTTTGACGTTGACAACAGAGAGCCAGCTTCGGTATCAAGCTTTTCCTCTCGCCCAAATCCGAACCGTAAGTTGGTATAAATGATCCCTCTTAATTGATTTCTATACTCAACAGTGTTTTGGAATAGTTTTCCTGAACAGATCTGTAACATGGTTCTCCTGAGTTGTAATCAACTGTTTATTGCCATCTTAACTTGGTTACATGTAGGTATCACTAGCATGCATGTGCAAATTAATGACTAGACAAGATGTGCTGTGAGTGGGGAGTTTTATGGTATCGTACCTGCGCATTTAACCATTAGATAAATTACTGTGCCTTCATCAGCAATGACTAAGCTATGAGCAATTATGTTAACCCGAAAAGGTGCAGTTCTTTGCTACAACCCACTCAAACAGCACGAAGCTAAACAGTCCACTTAGGTGTTTAGCTTTATAAGCCACCCTTAAAGCAAGTGGCGGAATTGCAAAATCATTCAGCCATCCACAGTGTTCGTAGTTAATTAGTCATTCTGCTGAAGTTTTCGAAAACGGCTTTTTCATCAGTAGCAAAATCCTCGAACTCTCCAATTTTTATGTGATTACAACCTTCTTTAGTTAATACCAAGGCTATAATCTCCCCCCCGATAAATACTTTCTCACTCTGTGGCTTTCCTGCTTCATTCTTTCTCTGTTCAGCCATCATAACTGGAATGAGATCTAGCAGATTACCTTCTAGCACTGTGCAAGCTGGCTTTACCCCAGTGCCAAATTGTAATGGTTCAGACTTAAAGTTATTTGTTGAGCGATAAGCAAATGAAACGACCTCACCACTTTCTTCACTAATACCAAATTGATAAACAGTAGTTGTACTTTCATCCGTTAGAGAATATTCCTTCTTATAAGTCTCCCAAAGATCCCTAAGCCCTTTTTGTGTGTGGAAATCTAAATTATGAATTCCACGCACAACCATGCGTGTAGAAGCATGCACCAGCCATTGACTTGAAAATCCACCTGCTCCTGTACCTGCAATGATTGTCTTTAAATGTGGAATATAACCCGCTTTTGTGCAGAAACTAAACGGTGAACCATCAGGGGAAACTGCAAGCGTATCTGTTGCTACAACAGCGGCATCAGGTTGGGTATAGAAGATTAACGATGACATAGGAGTTCCTTAGCTACCTCTTTAATAAGCACATTGTAGTGGATTGGTAAATTTGGCCACATAGTTAGATGAGGAAAAGTAAGTCAAATGACACTTTGGTGAAGTGTGTCTTGAATCAGTCGAAACAAACAATGGGGCAAAACCAAGCTACGCTAACTCGTCATTGGACAGAAATGCGTTAGCGCATGCGCTTATTCAAAGGTGATTAGGATTAGCAAAAGTATGGGAAAGTGCTAATTAGCAGTGTTATGAATATTCCTAAAAAGAAAGAGTCAGAAACTGTTTCCTGACTCTTTTATCTGCTTTAAAGCGTGCCAGCGGCATGGCGCTTAGCAATGTCTTTAAACAGCTCTAGCATTCCTTGGTTAAACAAAAAATCATCACTCATCTTAAAGCTTTGGCATAAGTCCATATCTGGGTGACCACAACGACTAAGGTTATCTAAACTGTATCCGGGAATATCTCTACCTATGGAGTTAATGAGCCTTGATATCCCTAAACCTTCGCCGCCACTGCCGGTACGGTCATAATGATGGAAGCCCTTTGATGTTTGTGGCTTAGTGGGGTCACCTGCATTAAAAAAGCGCGGTAGGTTTTCTACAAACCATGCAGCTGCGCCAATAGGGAATTCATATTGCCCTACATAACGAAATGGCTTCCCATTAAACTCATTGATGCTATCACTCCAGTGATGGAAAATTAGCATGGTGCCATCAAAATAAAGCTGCCAATCATCAGCGGTGTCTTTATCTTGAACATCAGTTATTTCAGCAATTTTTTTCCAAGCGCTAGGTAAGTTCTCGGGCTGGTATACCGACCATTCTGGCTTGCGAGGCACTGGCACAAAAGTAGATGCATCAAAGACAGGGGGGGAGTTGTCCATACTATGAATTAACAAGTGCCTCTACCGCCTGTTTAGCAGTAACTTCGTCTACCCAAGTTTCTGGTCTCACACCGTTAAACACGGCATTCTTAAATACTTTAAACAGATTCTTAGCTCTAGGTATGTCATCAATGGTATTCCCTCTAAAGCTTTTAACTTCAGTGTAACCAGGAAATCTAGGTAAGTGGCTTTGGAATGGCAATTCTTGCTTACCGCTATCGATGTCTAACTTGAGTGCTTCTAATTCAGCAAGAAACTTTGTTTCATCTTTCGTCAGTGCACGATGAGACTTTTTAAGGCAACTAATCAGCTGCCCAATCACGGTTGAAATATGTGGGTAATAGTCTGGTTTAATTAATAGATGCCCTTTTTTCAGAACGTTGATGAGCTGTACTAACGGAAGTTCAATTTCTTTAAATATAGAATTTATGTCGTCAGGGTTACTAGCACGAAAGCTTAAGGTTCCATCTGTATAAATATAGCGAAGGGTACTTAATTGCTCAGCAGGTAGGGGTAAACTAAAGTTAGGATCCTTTAGTTTATCCAATACCCAAAGTAACTGCGCTTGCAAACGTCCTTCTGGGCTTGCATCAACCACCGCATATTCTCTAAACCTGTCAAGCAAATAGTTAGAAATTGAGATAACGTCATTTTTTTGTTCTGGTGAAATAGTCACAATTAGATCCAAGTTTATTTAGATTTTATTAAAGTTGTAGGGTCTGCGGCAATCTGAGTGCCGCCACCTGGCATAATTTTACCTAGCAAGCCAGTGTCATACTTATTGGCTTCAGAATACTGAATAAGCTCCGTTGCTTTACCAATTGCAGATTCAACAATGCTCTGGTCTTTAGTCACCATAACTTCTTCAATAGTATTTGCTCGGTTAAAGCATGGCAATGCCATACTGTTTTTCACTCCTTCATGGTCCCAGTTAGTTCCATCATAGTGCTTCGACTTCATTTGTTGTAAACCAGCTTCATCCATCCAATAAGCAGAGGTTTTTAAGTCTTTCTCAAAGCCCTTAGTATTAAAGCCATAGAGCTTATCGCCTGCTCTTATTTCCTTAATTCGGAAATTATCGCCGGAACTAAGCACTTCCTCGATTTTATCTTCTGGCCAACCTTGTTTTTCTAACAGGTTAGCTGCATTAGCATCTGCATCCGATAAGTTATCTAAGTCGACTTGTCTCACAGTCTTAAAGTTTTTCACCTCAACTTGGCTTGACTCAATATTGTGATATTTAATTGAATCAGGTGGAGCTACTACGCTTTTTTGTTTCCCCGCATCAGTAGGCACCTCTGCCCCAGCTGGCTTAGCAATCTGTTGCTCTACTTTGCCACCAGTACGACCAGATTTAGTCTTAAACTGAGCTTTCTTTTTAAGCTGCTTGGCTAGTGTTTTGAATAAGCCGCCTAGCTTATCTAAATGGCGTACTTTGTTAGCGGCTACAGCAGCGGTTCCTGCGCCTCCGGTAAGCGCAACTAGAACTGCGCCCAACACAATATCAAATATGGCTGCGCCACCCATTTCGGTTAGTTCGGTATGATGTTGTGCGTCGGCGAAATCTTTTACAAATTGCAGTAAGGCCGTTTGGGTTTCATCGTCATCGCTAATAAAACTAGCGATTTCGTAGGCTTCGGTGAGGTTTTCTTTGGTAATAGAGGCTGGGTCAAAGCCTAGTGCTTTTACATACGCTTGGTGTTGCTCTGCGCTCCAATTACTGGCAAAGCTCTCTGCCCACCCTTTATCGTCATCTACATTGTAGGCATCCCAGCCCGCAGTAAGGGCCCGCTTAAGCTGCCCTTGCATAGAGCCAAGTTCTATAAGGTTGTAGGTAAATTCAGCTGCATCGCCAAGCGCACCGCCAACCCCGGTTAACAAAGAGCCAATGCTCGACACGCCCTTTTGAAGAGCATTTAACTCGCCATACTCGGCTGCAATTTTAGCTCCCTCTACTCTCTCCGCTGCAATAATGCTGTTAAGCACTCCTGCAATCTCCGCTCTAGTTGCGGCAATAGCGGCATCATCGGGCAGCTCGCCAAACTCTACATCAACGTTATTTGGTTTAAGGTTTGGTAAGTTAGCTTGGCCACTGGCATCTAGCTGTCCTTGTAATACTGTGCCATCCGCTAAGGTCGCTTTGTAAGGTAAGTTTGCAGCAGGTGAGCCATCTGGTAGTGCGCAATACAAATCCAAAGCTTCGCGAATGTCTTCTTTAGATTGACCGCCATGACCTAAGGGTGCTTGAGCGGGTGCTGCGCGAGTCACTTCTTTCTCTGGCAAAGTGGCTACCGGCATGCCTCCTTCCATATTAGAAGGGGGTGGCGGAGCAAAGTTTTTGCCTTTAAGAACCTTTACCTCACCGCTCACAATGCCATTACTAAGCCAAGCAATTTTCTGCTGCTCGCTTTTGTGGCTAGCCATGTAATCGCCAGAAACTTGAAAGTACAGTTTGTTAAGGTCGAATTGATAACCCCACATGGAACTATGGTTTTGAAGCAATGACTGAGCCCAGTAGATGTCTACACTGTGATTAATCAACTCGCCTAGGTTTTCAGCTTGGGTCACATGTCCTTGTAAAAACATATAAGACTGCCCAAAGGCGTCAACTAACAGTGTTTGGTTGAACTTTGATTGCTCGAAAGCGTTAGCGCTTGGATGCATTATTGCCTCCCAAATATGCCAACAATTTTACTGCCTTAAACATGCGATTCCTTGCTTGTTTACCTGATAAAAATTGACTTAAGAGTCAATAAGAACGTGATGCTATCAGGCTAGTAATAAGTGAGTCAATATAGGTGTTGAAATACTCATTAACGCTATCGCTAGAGATAAGAAGAATTTGGCTAAAATACGAAGATTTAGTTTGAGTTTTTTAGGCTTGAAACTTGATGTATGGGATCCACTCCCTCCTTTGCCAATCTAGACTTAGGAGAACGAGAAAATACGAGGATTCCAATATGCTGACCAATAATGTTATCGCTATCGACCTAGCCAAAAATGTTCTTCAAGCTTGCCATATTAGTACTCATGGCGAACTGCTTTCAAACAAGCCTTTAAGCCGACAAAAGATGAAAGAGTTTCTAGCAAAGGCCAAACCATCCATTGTCGCCATGGAAGGTTGCTGTGGTTGTCATTATTGGGGCCAATTAGCCGAAAAGTTTGGCCACGAAGTAAGGATCATTAACCCTAAGAAAGTAAAAGGGTATTTAGAGGGCCATAAAACTGACCATAATGATGCTCTTGCCATTGCTAATGCGGCAATTCAAATTGGAATAAAATACAGTCGGCCAAAATCACTAGAGCAACAATCTATGTATTCATTAGAAAGTAGTCGCCGATTTCTTTCACGCAGTGTGGTCTCTCTAGGACAGCATATTCGAGGGACAATTTTAGGCTATGGTATTGCAAACCCCAAAGGTGAAAAAGGTCTAAAAGCCTCAGTTCAAACGGTGCTGGATGGGGAAACATCAATGCCTGAAAATGTTGTTTCCGTAATGTCTATGCTGTGGGAACAATACAAACAGCTCAAAGCGAAGTTAATTGCATTCGAAAAAGAAAAGAACGCCTTAACTCGTCAAATTGAACCATGCCAACGATTAATGGAAATCGAAGGTGTTGGAGAAACAACGGCTGCGATGCTCTATACAATTCTTGGTGACGGTAAGCAGTTTAAAAATGGTAGGCAAGCTTCAGCTTTCATTGGTCTCACACCTAAACAGCATAGCTCTGGAGGTAAAGTCTTCATGATTGGAATAGATAAGTGCGGTGGAGTGAAAGAGCTGCGTTCCCTTCTTTACCTTGGTGCAATGTCTTATGTAGGCCGGCTGCCCGAAAAACCAAAAACACAAAAAGATGCTTGGTTACACCAAATAATAGAGAGGATTGGTTTTAAGAAAGCCTGTATTGCTCTGGCAAACAAAGTTGTTCGGACTGCATGGGCCATGCTTAGGTATGAAACAGAATACAAACCCATTTTACTGACGGCTTGAAACAAAAAATAATTCCTAGTTTTACAAAATGATGAAGCATAAAAGGTAAGACCAACCTACTGAAAACCTGGCCATTCTGTAATGCTTTTAAAGCTGTTAACTCGATGAGGACGGTAGGTGCGCAAACATCAAAGGCTAGAAGGTAGCGCCTTCAACAAGAAGCCGAATATACGTACGCATCTTAACTTTTATTGAAATTGTCACTTTGTAAAAACGTGGATCCCATATACGTAATGGGGCAAAAACGTTTCACAAACTTGATAGCCAAGACTGTGCTTTCAATCCCATCATCTTCGGCGAGTAGTGCAAATGAACAAGGGAGCAGAGTTGAAGTCTGTTTGAGCGTAGCGAGTTACTTCAACTCCCTTGTGAATGCGCAACGGAGGGCCTAAGAAGATGCAGGGCGAGTTTTCTTTTTGCTTCGTTTTTCTTTGCTCGTCAAAGAAAAATGACGTCGCCGCAGGCGAAAGCTTTTGCTCTATAGCTAACACATAAAAGGGGCATTTTCGAGTTAGGATTTTTGCTCTAATGACAGCATTTCAGATTACGAAAAGTGTGAAAAAGCTCTAAACCTGTGGCCAGTTTTACATGACCACTACAAAATAAGGCTATTTATCATTATATTTGTTTTGGAGGGAGTAGATCTCTTGAAAACCTTCATTTGTAACAATATTTTTAATAAAATTTACTGATTCAAATTTTACATTACCTTTCTGTAATTGATATAAGAATCAATAAAATACAAAAATGCAAGGATCAAAGTAACCTAATTTAGAGCCTTGAACAAATAGGAAATAAAATGAAATTTATTATTGGGTTATTTATAATTTATTTAGTTTATAGATTATTCAAAGGTAAGGGAAATAGTCGTCCTTCAGCACAAAATCCGCTCAAAAAAAGAACTCCCCAGCCTTTTACTGAAAAATCAAAAGTCCGAGAAAGTAGCACGTCATCGCCCAGTATTGCTGTAGGATCTTCCAACATTAGTGTATCCAATACGTCTAATCATGCTGATTTAGACGATGATGATGATTTTGCTACTTTTACTATTCATACAAGCTTTGGCCGAGAGCCAGAAAAAACAACGAACAAGCAAAAAGGTCGATGGATAAGTGAAGATGAACAACTTTCTATAAATGGAAGGCAGTTAACGAAAGGCTTTTTCTACTCTGGTGGAGTAATGAATTCACTAGATGGGTACGGTATAGAGCCGTCCCTAGTGGATGATAAACGCCCGGCTTTAAGTCCTTCGGTAGATTCAGAAATATACACGGATGAATCCTTAGGGTACTGGCCAACTTACGCATCCTTATCAAAAGGCTGTAGAGGCGCTTACCTAGATTGGCTCGCCTCTGATCGCTCAAACCCCAATACGCCAATTGGTTATGTCTTCATCTATTTCTACGGATTTGAGAGAAGAGTCATCGAAAACAAATCCAATAATCAAATATCTGATGAAGAGTATATAGCAATATTTGATGAAGTGCTGCGTCTCAATAGCGTTTTCAACGCAAATCGTTCGTTCAGAGGATACTCCGCTAATTTCCTCGAACTAATAGCACTTCAAAGACCCGCCTTATTTGAAGATAGACTGTCAGATATACCAGAAACTAATAATGCATTGTCATTCAAAGTTAAACTTGCAACAACTATAGCCAATGGAAACCCTGTAACAGCTCCCTTAGCTTTAGAGTGGCTAAAAAATACATTCGAATATTCCCTAAAAACTCCCGCCCGTAGATGTCAAGAAGAGTTTAGCCAGCTTTTCCAAATTAGATTTTCTGACAAGTTTGGCGAAGGAATTTCCATAAAACCCAATAAAACTAAACTGCGCCTTTCATATCATGCAGCAAGTAATGGTGTGCATGGGGTTGATTTGGAGTTGGGTGACTTACCAGATCCAAGTATTCTCAAAGGCCCAGTTAAAAAGCTCATTCCTATTGCCGAACAATGTACAGAAGAGTTGAACAGCTATAGCCGTTACTTAGGAAAAGCAGATACTTCAAGGAGTGATATTGCAGCGTTAATGTTATTACCTAAAGAACTGGCAAACGAAGCAAATTCGCCAGTTATAGAAACATTTAAGTCTTGGGCAAATCAGATAATTAGTTCAAATGATGGACTAACCACAGTCAAGGATTTCTGGACTCATACAGGTACACCTCTCCCTAAGGCGTTTAACAAAAAAGAAAATGAACTAGTCGCTAACTTGGCAGCTAAGGCTGAAATAGGTATTGCGCCAGACCAACGTTTTCACCATGCAAAATTGAAAATCGATGACAACATTGTGCTCTTCTCACCGGGCCATGGAGAGTTTTTTGAGCCAAGCTCGGCATTTAACCAAGTAAGTTTAGCAATTAGGCTAGGGGCAATGGTCGCAACGATAGATGGTACTGTAGATCATCATGAGAAAATCGCCTTAGAAACGTTGATAAACCACGATGACAAACTCTCACTTTCTGAAAAGAACTCGTTAAATGCATATTTAACTTGGCGTCTAAATTCGCCTATAAATAATACCGGCTTGAAAGCTAGGATTGAAAAACTCGGCGTTCCACAGGTAGAATTCTTGAAAAAATTCATGCTTTCCATCGCTCTTGCTGATGGAAAAATCGATGCTTCTGAAATTAAGCAAATTGAAAAGTTATATACCTCGTTAGGCTTAAATAAATCACTCGTTACAAGTGACATTCATGCGTTTGCCTCCAGTAAACAAGCTATCTCAGCCACATCTAAAGACGCTTCAATTGATAAAAGAACCTTTCAGTTGGATGAAGGTATTCTGGCTATGCATGAAAGTGACACCAACGATGCGAAGAGTATGCTGGAGAATATATTTGCCGTTGATGAAGAAGCTGAACTGGAAATGAGCTCCACCGCTGATGTCAATGAAGAAGGCTTAGATAGCCCTTACAAAGAACTTTTTGAAACTTTGATAGCTAAAGAGTCGTGGCCACGTAAAGAAGTTCATGAACTGTGCGGTAAACTAAGCATAATGGTTGATGGCGCATTAGAAATTATTAATGACTGGGCTTATGACAAAGTCGATGCGCCAGTTCTAGATGACGATGGTGATATCTATGTCGATCTAGAAATCGTTGAAGAATTGAAAGGATAAATAATGGTTGCAAAAAGAATACGAGCTAAAGAAAGGGATGCAATTATCCAATCTCTGAAGTCAGGTGTTACTCCTAAGATTGGAATCCAGCATATCCAAGTAGGTCGAGTAAATGAATTAAAAGCTCTGATCCAAGACATTGATCGTATCTCAGATGGAGGTTCAGCTTTCAGGCTCATTATCGGCGATTATGGTTCTGGTAAAACATTCTTTTTAAGTGTTGTACGCGCTATTGCTCTAGAGAATAAGCTTGTCACCGTCAATGCAGACTTATCTCCTGATAGACGTATTCATGCATCGGCTGGTCAAGCTAGAAACCTTTACTCTGAACTAATGCGTAACATGGCTACACGCAACAAACCTGATGGTAATGCTTTAACCAGTGTAGTTGAAAAGTTCATCACAGCAGCAATGAAAGAAGCTGATACTTCAGGAAAAAGTATAAATTCAATTATCCATGAAAAATTAGCATCACTTTCTGAACTCGTTGGCGGTTATGATTTTGCTAAAGTTATTGAGGCTTATTGGATAGGTCATGAGAAAGAAGATGAGATATTAAAAGCTAATGCAATAAAATGGTTACGAGCAGAGTATTCGACTAAAACCGATGCCCGAAATGACCTAGGAGTTCGAACAATTATTTCGGATACATCTTTTTATGATGCGCTGAAATTAATGAGTTTATTTGTCAGACAAGCTGGCTACCAAGGGCTTTTAGTTAACTTAGACGAGATGGTAAATCTGTATAAGTTGAACAACACCACAGCGAGAACGTCTAACTATGAACAAATACTCCGAATTCTAAACGATTGCTTGCAAGGAAGCGCTGAGCATTTGGGCTTCCTTCTCGGCGGAACCCCTGAGTTTCTGCTAGATCCACGTAAAGGCTTGTATAGCTATGAAGCACTGCAATCTAGATTGGCAGATAACAGCTTTGCTAAACAAGCGGGCGTGATTGATTATTCGTCACCGGCCCTTCACCTCGCTAGCCTAACCCCTGAAGAACTATATATTTTGCTTAAAAACTTGCGTCACGTTTATGCTGAAGGTGACGAAGCAAAGTACTTGGTTCCAGACGAATCTCTAAAAGCGTTCTTACAGCATTGCAGCCAAACTATAGGGGATTCGTATTTTAGAACGCCACGTAACACCATTAAAGCATTTTTAGACATGCTTGCGGTAATCGACCAAAACCCGCAAATTGCATGGCATAATCTAATCTCATCAGTAGCAATTAATGAAGATAAGCCTTCCGATGTTGCACTCGAAACAGAGGACAATGAAGACGGATTTGCTGACTTCAAACTATGATTGATGAACATGAAAAATTAGACCATCGGATTCAGCGCTGGATATTCAAACAAGGCTGGACTGGCTTACGAGAAATACAATGCCTTGCTATTGAACCTATATTGTCTGAAAAGACAGATGTGCTGATCAGCGCTTCAACCGCAGCTGGAAAGACAGAGGCATTTTTCTTGCCTGCGCTCAGCGCTATCGCACCACAAGAAACGGGTGTAGGGATCCTTTACGTTAGCCCTCTAAAAGCCCTTATAAATGACCAAGATAGGCGCTTAGAAAGTCTGTCTGACCTGTTAGAAATACCGGTTACTCCCTGGCATGGTGATAGCTCACAGGGCCGAAAGAAGAAATTAAAAGCATCGCCGTCTGGTGTCGTGTTAATAACACCTGAGTCATTGGAGTCATTACTCATCAGAGACTCAGGCTGGATCAAAGCTGCATTCTCTAATTTGAAATATATCGTTATTGACGAGTTTCATGCCTTTATTGGTTCTGAGCGCGGTCATCACTTACTCTCTTTACTTCATAGACTTGAACACCTTCTCGAAAGACTAGAAACACCAATCCCGAGAGTAGCTTTGAGTGCTACGCTTGGTGAGTTAGAGAAAGTACCTCTAACACTTCGCCCTAATAGCTCTTTACCTTGCAAGATCATAAAAGATACACATTCGACTTCCAACCTGAAGGTTCAGGTAAAAGGGTATGTAAACCCTGCTAACTTAGAAGCTGAGTCTTCCAATGATGCCGAATATACGATCTGCCAAGATTTATTTAAATTTTGTCGAGGCGGAAGTCACCTTGTGTTTGCAAATAGTAGGAGCCGAACAGAAAGCATTGCGGCTACATTATCTGACTTCTGTGAAGAAAAAATTGTGCCGAATGAATTTTTTCCTCACCATGGTTCGCTATCTAAAGATCTTCGAGAAAGCTTAGAAAAGCGATTGCAACAGGAGCATTATCCTACCACAGCGATTTGCACAATGACTCTTGAACTAGGCATTGATATCGGCAAGGTAAACTCAGTAATTCAAGTAACCCCCCCCCACTCTATTTCAAGTTTACGTCAAAGAATGGGACGCTCAGGAAGACGCGGTGGAGCCTCAATATTGCGAATGCTCATCGCTGAAGCTGAATTGACAAAGGACTCTAGCGTCATCGACAAGCTGAGACTGGAGGTTATTCAGTCTCTGGCCATGATCAGACTTCTTATCGGCAGTAAATGGTATGAACCAGCTGATACATCACTTTATCACTTCTCAACACTCCTTCATCAAGTACTTGCGGTTACTGCACAATGGGGAGGAATTAGAGCAGAGCAATTATTTAGTTTGCTCTGTAAAGATGGCCCTTTTCAAAACGTTAATGTTGAAAACTTCAAAGCACTACTTATCCACATGGGTAAAACAGAACTAATAACTCAGTTAGGAAGTGGTGAATTGGTGCTTGGCCTTTTGGGAGAGAAGCTGACAAGCCATTACTCGTTCTATGCTGTTTTTAAAACACCTGAAGAGTTCCGGATTGTATGTGGAACCAAATCACTCGGAACGCTGCCTGTAGATTCATTGGTATTAGAAGGGCAGCATATTGTTTTCGGTGGAAAACGTTGGAAAGTAAACGACATAGATAGCGAAAAGAAAGTCATTTATGTGGAGCATGCAAAAGGTGGCAAGCCGCCTAAATTTGGTGGTGCTGGCTTGAACATACATGATGTTGTTCGGCAAGAGATGTTCCAAATATTAAAAGACGGTGACTACAGAATTTCTGTGGGAGATAGGAAAGTCGACTTCGCTGATTCAGCTGCACGAGAACTGTTTGGTGAGAGCGTACGATATTTCGAAGATGCAAAGCTCTCTAGAGAACCACTGCTCCAGGTTGGCAATACTACTTATATATTCCCATGGCTTGGCGACAAAGTGGTAAATACAATTGTCGCCTTGTTAATCCAACATGGGTTTGAAGCAGGCGCATATGCAGGAGTCATAGAAGTAGAAAAAGCGTCATTAGAAAGTGTTCGCTCGATATTGCTCAAACTTGCGTCAACAGAACTCCCAACAGAAACAGAACTAGCACAACAAGTACAGGAAAAACGTATCGAGAAGTTCGATGAGTTCTTGCCGGAAAGTATTCTATCCGTAGGGTATGGAGCAAAAGCGTTTGACATCCAAACAACGGAGAAATGGTTGTTAAGAAAAAACTAGCCTAAATTGGAATGTTCAGACCTGTTACGAGTAACCTCTCTAAGTAACTTTGGGGCAAAAGTAAGCTTGTTCCGTTCGGTTCATGGCTGTACCTGTACACTAACAACTGAGTACCTCAGGTATCTCTGCTTTTTCATTGAACTGCTATCTGCCGTCTGGGCAGAAGCAATAGCATCAATCTGAACTCAGCGTAATTGCAAAGCAGCCCACCGAGGACATACGATAAGTCTAGGTGCTTTTCCCTCCCATATTTTTTGGTGATAAAACACTCGGCACTGCACACAGAATGCGCTCCCTCTTCAATTTGAATGACAAACATTCTGTAGCTGTTTACAAAGCCATAGGCATTGCCTGTGGCTTTGTCGTATCTGGGACTAAAAACAATTATGCAGCGACCTGCTGCTTAATTAGGAAATGAGTGCGAAACAGGTTGTTTCGTAATTTGGCAACAAGCTGTTGCCAAATTTATCGCATGAGTGGGATTAGTTTTTGGGACGGGTTACACATTAGCCCATTTTATCAAGCACTAGCTGGCTCTAAAAAGGTTTGGGGCAAAGGTGAGTTAGGTCACTAACGCAGAATGGTTCATTTAAAGTAAAAAATGATCAAACTATATTGTAAACGATCAAACTTTAATGTTATGAATCCCTAAATGTGTAACACCCATTATAACGCTTAATATCTAAGATTATGTGGGTGAACTGAAAGAAAGCGTGGTTCTTATAGGAACTGTGTTTTCTTTGCTGATTAGGAACGGATAGAGGCGATATTGGAAAACTCATTTCTGCCCCAAAGTTTGTTACGTTTCTAAATACGTTACAGATACTAAGCTAGTTTTGATGTACAAAAAGTAATGCGTGGCAAAACGCAAGACTTGTCCCATTGCTTTTTCACGCACTATTTGACCCCGCCCCAAAATTACCACTTACATAGCCAATCACGTTAGTAGCCTTTCAATCAACATGTGACTGACATCAAGCGTAGCTTTGTATGTTATGTGATAAATTTCATAAAATTCTTTGGGTTGTTGAAAATTAATGCGCTTGTACGAACACGGTTCAGAATGGAGACGATGGGATCTTCATGTACACACTCCCGATTCAGTATTAGAGACACAATTTAAAGGTGATTGGGATGGTTACATTGCAGCCATCGAGCAATCTGACTCTGGTGTTGCTGTAATTGGTATAACAGATTATTGCTCTATATCTGGTTATGAAAAGGTTGTTGAGTACCGCCTAAATGGGCGAATGAAAAACATCGAGACAGTTATCCCAAATATAGAGTTTAGGATTACCCCTAA
This sequence comes from Agarivorans sp. QJM3NY_30, assembly GCF_050870855.2. Taxonomy (GTDB): domain Bacteria; phylum Pseudomonadota; class Gammaproteobacteria; order Enterobacterales; family Celerinatantimonadaceae; genus Agarivorans. The sequence goes on from NZ_CP194038.2 coordinate 491,605, forward strand.
TACCGAAAAAAATAAAGGGATAAACATCCACATTCTCGTTAATCCCGATTCCACACATCATATAACAGAAATTAAAAATGCTCTCAGTCGTTTGGTAATTGATCATCAAGGTCAAAACTATGCCTGTTCTGAAGACCAGCTAATGAGCTACGGACGGGCATTGTATCCAAAGACAGCCCACTGCAATAGAACTTCATTAAGAGAAGGTATAAATAACTTCAAACCGTCTTACGATGTACTCAAGAAATGGTACACCGGGGAAAAGTGGTTAAAAGAAAACTCCATAGTTGTTGCGGCTAATGGCTCTAAAGATGGGATATCAGGTCTTAAAGACGGTGGTTTTACTGGCGTAAAAAAAGACATCTACCAGTTTATCGACATGGTGTTTTCAGCTACACCAAGCGACATCAATTATTTTACTGGTCAAGGAAGTAAGAGCAGAGAAGATATTGTAGGAGAGCTTGGTCGTCTAGTTCCTTGTGTTCATGGTTCAGATGCACATGCTATCGGCAAGCTGTTTGAACCAGACCATAAGAGATATTGCTGGATTAAAGCAGACCCTACATTCAATGGTCTAAAGCAGGTTGTCTTTGAACCTGACCGAGCATTCATTGATGAACTTTCTCCTGAAACTAAAGCTGAATATCAAACAATCAAACGGGTGAAATACATTGATAATTCAGGTACGAATATGTTTTCGAAAAAGTGGATACCACTCAACAAAGACCTAAACACAATCATTGGTGGTAAGTCTTCCGGTAAATCTATGCTTCTGTACCATATAGCGAAGACTATAAACCCTAACGAAGTAGCAACCAGAGTAGAGCTATCAAAGTCATCTACCTACGGCGATATACCTAATTTAGATTTCGAGGTTGAATGGTCAAATAATGAAGTGTCTAAGCTATCTGATGCTGACGACCAAGCAAAGGCGATCACCTATATACCTCAACTTTACATCAACCAATTGGCTGACATAGATGGTCGAGAAGATTTAAACGAGTTGGTATCTAAAACTCTTCTTCAAGATGAGCAATACAAAGACTTCGTTAATGCCCTTGAGAATAAAGTTCGTACAGTCAACTCATCTATTAATGACAAAATTGATACTCGATTCCTACTGATTAGTGAGTACCAAAAGCTACTCAATGAACTTAATGAAATTGGTAACGATAAGTCTGTTAAAAATGAAATTGCAGCACTTGAAGTAAGAGCAAAGGAGATTCGAGACAAATCTAAATGGACAGAAGAACAAGAGAAGCATTACGCCTACCTAGTTCATAAAAGACAGTGCGTTATCAGGGCAAAAGATAGGCTCACGTATATTCAATCTGGCTTACGAAAATTCATAGAGAGTATTGATAATCGACAAGAACAATGGATTGACACGTTTCGAGGTCAGCTACAACAAGACTCAGGGCTAATTGCACAATCAACGGTTCTCAAAGGCTTACTAGATTCGATGCAACAAGACTTGGCAGCAGGCTTTACTTCAACCAAGGACAAGGCGAATCGAAAACTAGACTCGATCCCCGATAGATTGACAGCATTAAGCGACAAGCTTGAGGGGATAGAGCAAGAACTGAAACCTCTTGCAGAAAGCGTGAAAGACAAAGCTGCCCTTGAACAACTGAATAAGCAACTCAAGGTTGAGCGAGAGAAACTTGCAAAAATCAATGTCAAACTAAAAGAGCTTGAGGCAATTACCAAGAAAGGTGAAGAATGTATCAAGGAACTAAATGAGCAGTTCAGTTCGTTGATAAATCTATACAAATCTCACTGTACCAAAGTCAGTGAGCACCAAATGGATGACGACATAAAGATTGAGGCAAAGGTTGTTGTCGATGCTAGCAAGTTTGATTCGTTTGTTAGTTGCTACCACAAGTCTGGGGCAATTCGTACGGTAGTCGATGATGTTCAGGATGAAAATGGTGACTACCATTTTGATATTGATACTCACGCTGCGTTTGTAGAGAAGACCGCCAATACAATCAGGGGCAGTCAATCCCCCACCTTGCGCAAGAACCAGAGCCTTAATGATGCTTACAAGCTCCTATACGCTGACTACTTCGGTATCGATTTCCTTGTTACCTATAAGAACGACAGCATTGTACATATGTCACCGGGCAAACGTGGCTTGGTCTTACTCAGTTTGATGCTTGAGCTTAGTAACTCAACGCACCCAATATTGATTGACCAGCCAGAGGATAACTTGGACAACAGAACGATTTACTCAGAACTAAAAGACTTCGTTCGTAAGTGTAAGAGTAATCGACAGATTATCATGGTGACACACAACGCAAACCTAGTGGTTGCAGCAGATGCAGAGTGTGTTGTTGTTGCAGACCAACGAGGGCAGTCAGGCACAGCAAGCACACACCAATTTGAATATCTTGGCGGCAGCTTAGAGCATAGCTTGAAGTCTGATAACAGCTACGACTACCAATCACTTGATGAGCTAGGCATTCGACAGCATGTTTGTCATATCCTTGAGGGAGGCATTAGTGCCTTCAAAGAACGGGAGCAGAAATATAATCTTCTTTGATTCGAAGGCGCTCCTGTTCACCTTCGAGTCAGCAACCACAGGATTGGTTTTGATATTTGCCACAAACAAAAATTGAGAACTTAATGATCAACTATATAAAGCAAAAGCGGAAGAGAATGGCAAAGGTACAAAGGCGTACTTATGCGGTTATACCTCAAAGTAAAAGAACGGCTATCTATAAGCATCTTAAGGCTAACCTCTGTTCCGATAAGATTTTATCCCACCTTGATGATGGATTTGAGAAGAGCCTTTTTTTGGCGTCTCTAAGAAACCTGTCTGATCACGGTAACCCGCTGAGGCTAAACAACTTTGCATACTGTATGCGGGAAGTCATAGGGTTAATACTTAGCAAGTACTCCAGTGACGAAGATATCAAAAGATGCCGTTGGTTTGTCCAAGATCCAAATACAGATGTAACTAGGGCTCAACGAGTTGTATATGCAATATGTGGAGGAATGTCTCCCGAATATGTTCGAGATACTATATTGGAGGAAGAAGAAGAGGAGGATGACCTATTAGCCGAAACCTTAAAAAGCTTCAGTAAAAAGTTTAACGCTCTAAGTAAGTACACTCATGTTAGGTCTGATAAATATTTTAATGCGAGTGAGAAAGACTGTGAAGAACAGTCAAAGAATATCTTAGTTCTGACCAGTGATATCTTGACTCTTATTGAAGATTGTAGACGCGAGATACTTTGGAAGATAGAAGAACACCTGAATGATGCGGTAATCAACGCCTCAATAGAAAGAACAATGGAAGGCTTAGACATATTGTCCTCACACGGAATGGTCAACTACATTGAGTTAGAAGACTACTCAGTTGAAAAAATTACTAGCCAATCAATTGAGATAAACGGCGGCGGCACTGCATATTGTACTCTAGAGTGGGGTTCCAGATCTGATTGGAGAAATGGTGATGGGTCTTCTTTAGATACTGACTTTCCCTTCTACTTCAAAGCATTCGCTTCCATTGCCAACTTTGAAGATGTTGATATACCAGAAAATCACATAGATATTGATAACCGATCTTGGTACGAGTAGCTGTTTTATTAGACTAATACTAATTACTATCAAATATTCTTATTATTGACTAATGCCCTGTTGAGTTACAGCTCATTTTTGTAGTGGTCACATACTTGGTGGTTTAGCTATACATAAACTAATCCGTATTTTTCTAATTCAGCAAAATCACAGACACGTTTCTGTCCCAGGGCGGGAGCATACTTTGATGGATTTATAACCCAAAGAAGACTCGTGCCCGATAATCGTCGCTCCATCCCGCTTTCTTCAACTTCACTTTGTGACTTGGCGCTCCACAATCGCATTGTTTGAGCATGTTCATCACAAAACGTCTAAATAGAGCTATGTTTTCCACCGCTCCGTCTAAAGTAATGCGAGAGTTATCCTCTTTAAAAACAACATCTAATACGTAATGCTGGCTGTTTTCAATTCGCCAATGCTGACGAATATAGTGGCCTAACAATTTGTGATTCGGTGACATTGAGCTTATGTAATACGAGGTATCTACAGTGCCTTTCCCATTTATCACGCGGTGGCGTTCCACTGCTATGATGCTTCTTACCGTTGGCCATTTCTTTGCTAACTCTTCGGGCAACTTGGCCTTTAGTTGAAAGACGTATCGCTCTTCGCTACGACCATGGTGTTTTTCTTTAATTTCAGTGACGACCTTCTCTTTACCAGCATCAAAGACGGCTTGAAACTGCTCAACAACAGCCGCTCTCAACTTTGGTTGGTTGTTTTTTACTTGAACGACAACATGAGCCTTCTTTTCTGCGATTTTCTCTAGTGTATCGCGCTGACAATGTAGAGCATCAACGGTGACAACACTGCCTTTTACGTTAATAACATCAAGCATTTGGCGCACAACGCTAATCTCGCCGTTCTTGTTCGCTGTCGGTTTCTGACTCAGAACGAGACCTCGTTCAGTATCATAGGCTGTAACCAATTGTAATGCTGTTTTCTTGTTATTTCGGTACGAGCCACGCAGTACTTTTCCGTCAAATGCGATGATGGCTCTGTTTTGACTCGTTCGCTGCTCGTTAATCCACAGAGCTAATGCCTCAAGCAAAGACTCCGCGACAACAGAACGCAAAATGCGTGCTATCGTGTGTCGTCGTGGGATCCCGTGTTCAAATGGTCTATATTTCCTCAGCCAACCCAACTTCTCTTCTCCATAATATTCAATGTCTTGCCAGCCTTCACATCCTGATGCGATAGCACTGATAACAAGGAAAATCACGTCAATAAGGTCATGCTTTTGATTGATGTCAGATCGAGTATCCTCGACGACTGATAAATGTTCAATTATGTTCAAAATAACTATGTATCTTAGGGTTTAGAGGTATTAGATCATATCTGTTAACAAAGTGCGATCCCGCCCTGGTTTCTGTCCAGAGGCGTTTCAGCGAATGTCGTAACTCGCCTTTTGCACCAAAGTAAGTTTAGTGTATTCATTTAATGATGGCAGGAGTGGGAGGCATTTTTCTGTCTGATAGCTGGAATGGAGGGTTTTGTTTCTTATTGCCTCATTAAGTCCAGTATTTGGCAACTTCTCCAAATCAGCATAACTGCGTACATATACAGTTATCATTCAACTTCCTAAATTGCCGTCGGTTACCATAGCCGTAAACGACAGTTGTAGGCACAGATAAATTTGAAACTAGTATTTAATTTCATGTATATCAGCTATTTATAGTTTCTGGAAAAACTATCGATGGGAATCGATAAATGTTCCCGCTCAATTTTGCGCGACGCTAGAGCGGATAAAATGTGTATCAAGTGAATTTTGTTTACATCAATAGCTTACGTTGATAACTTTAATGATTATGAATTTTAGGCAGGGATTTATCTGAGAGTCTGGATAAGAAGTTGTTATAACTCAATCGGAAGTCGAAATGGATTTGAAAAGACAATATGAGCAGTTGATGCGGACCAAGTTGAAGTTACTTGGTTGTAATAAGCAGTTTACTGATGAGCAGCTTAAAAAAAAGATAGGAGAGATAATTCCATTACCTCAAATATCCAGAATTATGAGCTGTCACTTCTATCCAATCTATTTTATTCCATTGTTCATCGCCTTTTTGTTCAAAAACCTAGGCAAGTAGTTAAGTATCAAGGTTTTGATGAGAAAGGAAATTCGACAGGTATAGCCAATCTAGAAAGAAAAATCACCAACGGTGATTCTTTAATTCCACACTTGAGTAAGTTAATTTTCGATGCTGATCAAGCCAGAAATAATGATCCAATGCTAAATGAGTGGTCTATTTATCATTTTCATATCCCACCAAGTGATGGTATTGGATCATTTGTGATTAGAAGCAATGATTTGCTTTTCGCAATCTTAACAGAAGATCACTTTATATTTTTAGATATTCAGCCTCATAGTGATAAAACAGGCACCTATGAACCCTGGGTTGATGTTGGGATTATCGAAAAGATTGAAGAACATTACCCTGAATTACTAGAGCAGTATTATGTTGGGGATGGAAGGACTCCGCTTACACCTGAGCAACGAAAGAACTTAAGATCTAGAAATGCCAATACCAACATTATTACAACTAATGGCAAAGAGTATCGTATTCCTGGTTGCGGAACTGTTGCAGCCGGACTTCCAGTAAATGCAATCATTAAGGGTGATATGGCTAGAAAATTTATAGAAAGCCTTTCTGGAGACTCTTCTTTGAAGCTTGCTTTCGATGCAGATTTCAATTTAGTGATAGAGAGTTAATTGTTATAAAAAGGCGCTGCTACGGAACATTTACTCGCTGGAGCTCCCAAATTTCCGCAGAGTGCGGCGTTAAATGTAAAGGATAGTATGAGTAATAAAGCCAAAAACCCATGGTAATCCTCCCATTATTAACCGCATTTATTCGTAGAATTCATGCTGCCATTTTTAGTGGTGGGAACCCTCCATTTGCAAGGTGTGGTCGTTGATGATTGTAGAACCATAACCATTGGGTCGCCCGATCTTGAACATCTTCAAGTGTGTCAAACAAATACTTACTCACTAAGCCAAACCTCATAGTACGGTTGAACCTTTCTATATACGCGTTTTGTTGTGGGTTTCCTGGCTGAATATAATCGATTCGAATGTCGTGGTTGTTGGCCCATTTAATAAACGCATGGCTAATGAACTCAGGACCATTGTCGCAGCGGATCGCAACAGGTTTGGTTCGTTGTTCGATGAGCTGCTCTAAGATCCGAGTGACTCGTACTGTGGGCATTGAAAAATCAGGTTCTGACGCCAGACCTTCACGTTTGTAATCATCTATCACATTGAATAAACGGTACTTCCGGCCATCAGATAGCTGATCATGCATAAAGTCCACGGACCAAACTTGGTTTGTTTTAATCGGCTCTTTAAGAGGCTCTGGCGTATGGCGATTCAGGCGTCGTTTTGGCCTAATACGTAAGTTTAGAGCCAATTCGCAGTAGATCCGATAAACCCGCTTATGGTTCCATGTATACCCTTTAACGTTCCGCAAATGGTGAAAACACAGGCCAAAGCCCCAGTCAGAGCAGTCTTCACTGTTGCACAGCGTTACTAACTCCTGAGCTATCAACTCATTCTCAGGTTGAAGCTTCGATTTATAGCGATAGCAGGTCTCGCTGATCCCAAACCAATAGCATGCACTTTTAATGCTGATGTGATAGTTCGCCACCGAACGCTGAGCCATCAATCGACGCTCACAGGGCTTCACCACTTTTTTGCCATCGCCTCTGAGATCACCTCTGCTTTAAGGCGTTCTTCCGCATACATCTTTTTAAGCCGTCGATTTTCATCTTCGAGTTCTTTCATCCGCGCCATAAGGGATGCGTCCATACCGCCGTATTTCGAACGCCACTTGTAAAAGGTTGCGTTGCTCATTCCATGCTCACGACAGAGCTCAGGAACAGGTGTACCAGCCTCAGCCTGCTTGAGAATAGATAAGATCTGACTGTCCGTGTAACGTGACTTTTTCATGTTGAATCTCCTGTATTTACTATACGAGAAAATTCTACTTTTGCATGGGATTAATTTTCGGGGGGATTACCCCATATACTGAAAATGAAAATAGACTTGCTGATGTAATTGCAGCAATACAGGTTATGAGTACCTATAAGTTCTATAAGTTAGATTTCTCTGGGTGGGCAGATCGAATATCTGGTGATTCATCTCAAGGAGCATATTGGCAAGCAATCTTTGAGCAGCACCCCGAATTTTTCAGGCTTGATCAGGGAAGAGCGAAAGCCTCTCTTGTTTGGAGACGAAATTACCAGAAATTATACAACGTAGATACTGAAGAGAAGATTTCAAGAGAAGACTATAGCTCCCTTAGCGATGAAAAGAAGCAGCGCATATCAAGAAACCCACTAAGCAATTCTGATATATCGACGCTAGTAACTACAGCTATCAATTTACACTCAGGAGAAATTGATCATAAAAGAGATTCTAGGTGGTGGATAAGTGGTTTTATTGGTTTAGCTGGCGTTGTTGTTGGCGCAGTTGTTAAAGCCATGGCAGAGTAATACATTTAACAAGGCGCTAATTCTGATTCGTGAACGCGTGCCCATTTAGCTTCGCTAAAATTATGGCAGACCCTGTAAATAATTCTGTGTAACTGCTTTGGGTTACAAGTAATCAGTAAGTCGGTCTTCAAACATAATCATAAAGCGATTGAGAGCCTGTCGCCAGTTTCTTATTGGCATCGACCAGCGTTTCGGTTTCTGCTTTACCACCAGTCACTTGCATAACATTGCGAACTGAAAGTTTAGAACCTTGGGTTAGCATTGCTGTTGCTACCTTTGATCTCTGCTCAAAATTCACGCCTGAGTATTCTGCCATTGTTCAAAACTCCAAATAAAAAACTTAACAGCATAAATTGTAACCCAAAGGGTGACGGGTAACGAGTAACAATAATTTCCATTATAAATCATAAATAATACCTGTTCGGTGGTTAGTTCTAATGGATAACTGAAAAGCTTATTAGACATTATCACACACCATGATTCACAAGGAATAGCCGACTGGAAAGACTGGCTAGTTCGGAATTGTATCTTTGAACACGAAGTTGCGTTCATACAACGGCCTTTTATTAATATAGATGTACGCAAGGTTATCAATTACGCACATCAGCTTAATTTACTAGCACCGCTAGCATGTGATTAACCCCACAAACTTGCCGAGCATACCATTTGGTATATGGCTAGACATTTACGATTTAGAGGGTGATTAGGTGAGACCCTGCTGGTTATATTGCTGCTCAATAGCATATTTAATGACGGTCTGTTCGGTTGCTTCATCGACTCTATTTTTAAGGTTAGGCGTTCGCCGAGTCCTGTTGATGAGGGCATCTAAGCCACCTTCCTCTGCAAGCTCTTGGTAGCGATAAAACGTATCCCTAGATACGCCCATGACTTTACAAGCTTTAGACACATAGCCAAGTTCTTCGGCAAGATTGAGTAAACCAGCTTTGTGTTTGATGATCGGGTTGTTAGTATGCAACATAGAGAGTTACCTTCCTTTTTGGATATTTTGATTAAAGATTCAACACCTTTATCAAAACGGGTAACTCTCTACTTTTCAAGAAGTAGTGTCAGATCTAGTCGGAACTAATACACTTCAGGGCATGTTGGAACAACGTCATCTTTTTGTCATTAGGCTTTTTCGATGTCAAAGTTTATCTCCGCAATATTTGCAATGGACTTGGCGAGCTGAGCGACATGTTGAAAAGGAATAGCTATGCTTTCATTACTGGGGTGCTTAAATGTCTGTGTGCTAAATGGCTTATTGGCTGTTATCGATTGTGAACTTTTTCTATTAAGCCAAGTGCCGGAGTTTTCTGCACATCGCTCAAATAAGACTTCAAGCTCGGTTGAGCTCAGTTGTTCGTTCTTCTCGGTTCGTATGAATAATAAGGCAATATCGTCAAGCTCAACCCATCCGGTTTGGCATTTTGATTTAGTGACTCTACGTTCGGTTTCAATGACATAAAAACAATTACTCTCTGTAAATAACTGCACAGTCAATGCTCGCCTGATTTTCGGCACAAGGGTGTCGTTTCCTTTGATGTAATTGGTATACCGCCACTTCCTTCGGCGCCCCGAGGTGGTGAATGTTTCGGGAAAGTACGAGTAGCTTGTGTTCCCATTTCCAAGAGACTCATTTACCGGAATATAACGAACACTCTTAACATGATGACTCTGGCTGAGTTTTCGAATTGCCAACTGAAATAGCTTCAAACGACATATTTGATGGTCAAAAACATGTGTGGGGCTATCTTTTGAAGTACTGTCGTTATCTTTGAAACCAATCGGTACTCCTTCGCCACTTCCTGTACCATCACCTGCATTCCCAGAATTCACTTCGTGGGACTTTACGTGGGGAGGTTGATTAGAGGCCACAGAAGTATCACGATAGATTTTTGTTACTGGTTTGGCATCTCTATCACACAGTCTAGTTCTTGCCCCGACAGTTAGCACTAGCTTATCCAAGTCGTTTCTAGGCTCATTTTTGGGCTCGAGAGATATTTCAGATTCAACTCTCGGTTTATTTTTGGTAGGTTTTGAAGCTGGAATATATTTGGTTTGATAACCTTTATCATGCTCTGTTTTACCGGGGTTATCTCGAACTAAGGACAGTTGGTTATAGGGGTACTTAGCACTACAACTGAGGATACCGAATACAATAAATGGGTCATCCTCGCTTCCAGTATCTTGCAGGTGTTTACCTTTTACCGTCATCTCAGTATGGTCAGAAAATGGAAACTTAGTCTTGGGAGTTAGAGGTTTATTATTGGATTTATTAATAGCGAGGTTTGCGCTAACCATTGTGTATGCATTTCTAGCACTTTTATCCCACGCTATTCTTGCCAGTTCTGGTGCTCCAAGATCATGTACCCATTTTTTTAGTTGGATCTTTCCGTTTCCTTCTTCTAAGGAGGATTTATTTGGATCGTATAACGTGTTTAATTGCAAACCGAACTGAAATAGTTGTCTAAAAACGAAAGAGCAACTTGAGAAGTATGCTTGAAGGATAACCCAGTGTGGAAAAATCAACCGCTTCCCGAAATTAAGACTGACAACCTCACAAAATGTATAGGGTGCTTTATTATGATATGGGTGGCGTTCAAAAGAAACGTAGTAGTCCCCACTTTTATCTTTGGAAGATGCAAGAATTGTTGAAGTATTTTGGGGAGTGATTATTGATGCATAGTTGTATTCTTCATACTTAGGCGACATAACCAGTTTGCCATGATGCCAGATATCCCCAATATAAAGGACCTTTAAGTATTCAATAGGCACGGACACTACGTGCGGGTTCCAATAGTCTGTAGAAGATTTGTAGTTTATGTTTGACTTCCAAGGTGAGTAGTAGAGCTTTGAAAGGTAGACCGTGACCAGTGGCTCACTGCGCCTTTGTCCTCGCCCATCAAAGTAAGACAGAGTTCCAAACCAATCAATACGCCAGTAATTATCATCATTGTTTGTTAGATCTAAAATTTTAAATTCAACCACGCGTTCAACTACCACCTTAGAGATGTTGCATCGTCGCAGCCACTTTATCAGCATTTGATTTATTACACACTAACGATGTGGGTTTTTAGTATTTTTATGTGATGAAACTGATTAACACCGACTAATTATTCTATCTATACTTCAAATCTAGTCGCTTTATTATTTAAGAATCAGGATCAGCCAAGGAAGGCAGAAATGTGTAACTTGAAGTCGATTATTAGCTTGCTATCTTTTGTATTGGTTTGTTTTCAAACATTGGGGCACTCTGGGGGGCTAGATGATAACGGTGGTCACTATAGTAGGCAGACGGCCACTTACCATTGTCATCAACCGAGTTGTGAAACGTCTAGCGATAATAGTTCTGAGATTTCAATTGTTTCATTTAATATTCAGTTCTTGGGGCACTTCAAACGCCGAGATAATAAGGCTTTAGCAGCGTTTCTTTCACCCTATGACATGGTCATTATCCAAGAGCTTGTTTCAGCCCCTTATGAAGGCCAATATCCAAACGATGAGCTTTATGGTTCAGATAAAGAGGCGGGAGAGTTTTTTGATGAAATGCTCGGACAAGGGTTTGAATACTGGCTGTCAGAGGAAGACACCGGTACAAATGATGTTATTCATACGCGGACTACGTCAACAGAATGGTTTGTAACTTTTTATCGTCCAGAGGTCGTCGAACCCGTCAAACACATTCCTCATGGTTATGTTGCTGAAGACCGCTCAAATCATGATGATTATGAAAGAGTACCTTATGCGTCAGCATATAGAACTATCGAGGGAGGTAATGACTTTGTACTTGTCTCTGTGCATCTAGAACAAGGAGGAAGCCGAAAAGACGCAAGCAGACGTAAACATGAGTTGAGCTCTGTCGCTAACTGGATAGAAGCGCGAACATCTGTTGAAACAGATTATTTTATCGTTGGTGACATGAACTTTGAGGATTGTGATGAGATTTCAAAGGCATTGCCTGACGGCTTTTCTGCACTAAATCAAGGCTCTGGATGTTTGGCAACAAATACTAATCTAAACGGCCCCAAACCCTATGACAATTTACTCTATCATGCTGGAGCTAAGGACTCTCTTGCAACTACTGAGTTAGAAGTAATTGATTTGATTGAAGCAATGAGAGTGTCTTGGTATGAAGATTTTTCTACACCTTATCCAGGTGATTCTCCATACAATCACGATGCATTTAGGCAACGGTACTCCGATCATCATCCGGTTTTGTTCAAAGTAGTAGTCTTCAGTGATACAGATTAGGCCGATTTTATATTGAGACTTAGTCAGAGAGTCTGAACAGCTCTCTCACTACTTGAATTGGTATACACCATGCTCTTTTTATATACTTTAATAGCTTAAAAAGGCTTCAATTTCACCATTTTCATTCGTTAGCTCCTATAAAGCTTTGGGTCTGCTTAATATGCGCTAAATCTCCTAGAAACGCTGCCCAGTCAATATTCCCTGAGCTGTCGAACATATCACTTCCTTCAGTTAATAGTAGTTCAGTTGTATGAATTAGTGTTTTATATCCGGAATACAGGTTTACTTCGATAGAAGCATTTTTCCCATATAGTTCTTCGATATATAGGTTCAAATGGTCAACCAAACCAATGTATGAAACACTTCTTACAACAGACCTATCACCGTCAATAGGATAATATGCTTGCCTCTCTAGATTCATCGGTTTTAAATACGAATGTATGCCTTTAAATAAAAAGCCAATTTTGATATCTATCTTTGCTTTCTCACCTGGCTTTAATAGGACTGGATCGTTATCTTCAGGTTTATAGGATAATGCTGGTCCCTGTGCCCCTTTTCTATCCAGTTTCCCGTTGGTCCCATTTAAAGACACGTCTGCAGAGGTGATAAGCACCGTTTCTGTGTTTAAGTTCATTACTTCAAGACTTAGAAAAGCTAGAGGCTCATCATTATAAAACCCCCACCAAGGTTTCATATATGCTTTGGTGATAAGCAGTTCAGCTACTTTTTTTTTTCTTGATGGGATTCAATACACTTTAAGTACATTTCCATAAGTTTCACTTTGTCTGCGCTATCCATTCCTTCCTGGTTGATGACCAAACCTTTTGAAGAGGTTGTAGCTTTTCCGCCAATGCTACCCATGTGTTCTTTATAATTAGCCTCTAAGAAAGCACTTTGCTCCTTGGAAAAATGACTAGAGCAGAGAGCAATGGCATTTTCGGTTTCCGGTGTTAACTTTGCATCATGTTTAGATGTTGAGGTACTACATCCTAGAACTGTAAAAACCAATAATAGATATATTTTTCTCATTTAGAATACCCTTTCCTAATTTATATGACGTATACATTGACTAATTATTTTATTCTTATCAACCGTTTCACCATCAATGAGGTCGTAATGGCTAAATCGCTGAATTGGCGTGGTCTACCACGCTTGCCTTGCTTACTTTGCTTCCACTCGGCTATCGCTTCCTCATCAACCCCAAAGGTCAGTGAACCACGATTTATTAAGGCTTTATTGTACAGCTTCTAGTTGGTTGTTTTGTAACGAGGTTTAGGTATTAGGCTACGACGATTAATGGGTGTAGCCAGATCAGCTCATAGCTTTTTGATTTAGTCCATCGATTTAAGCAACAAAGCTTCGTTAACACAGAAAGGGGCAAAAGTAAGCTTGTTCCGTTCGGTTCATAGCTGCACACTGACGCTGAGTGCCTCGGGTATCTCTGCTTTTTCATTGAGCTGCTATTTGCTGTTTGACCAGAAGTAATAGCATCAATCTGAACTCGGCGTAATCGCAAAGCAGCCCACCGAGGACATACGATAAGCCTAGGTGCTTTTCCCTCCCATATTTTTTTGTGATAAAACACCCGGCACTACACACAGAATGCGTTCCCTCTTCAATTTGAATGACAAACATTCTGTAGCTGTTTACAAAGCCATAGGCATTGCCTGTGACTTTGTCGTATCTGGGACTAAATACAATTATGCAGCGACCTGCTGCATAATTAGGAAATGAGTGCGAAACAAGCTGTTTCGCATTTTTGCAAGAGCCTCTTGCAAAACTGGGGACTAGAATTTGTCCAACAGGCTGTTGGACATTTGTTAAATCAGACTACTTCCTAATTGTGCAACAGCTAATAATCCAATGTATGCACAATTTCGCTTAAACTAAACAGGATTAGAAAACTTGTCTCCTAACATGATTATTGTTAAATTCTTGTCATGAAAAATATTTCAATGCCTACATTATCCATTCTTTGGTGGCGCTCTCATTAGAGCGGCACAGAATTCTTACATTCTTATGCTGCTGGTAGGTAGCTAAGATTGTCATCTCTTTTGTATCTCCAGTGGCCAATTTATTTGACGAGGAGATATACCAATGAATACACAACCGAAAACTGATAAATCAGAGGTTATTTTAACCGGTGATAGAGCGACGGGCCCATTGCATTTAGGCCATTACGTTGGATCTTTAAAGCAGCGGGTCGCGTTACAGGCTCACCATGAACAAACCATTCTTGTTGCTGATATGCAAGGCCTGACAGACAACGCCCTTCATCCACAAAAAGTTTCATCGAATATTTTAAATGTGGTGGCGGACTACCTCGCTGTAGGGATAGACCCATCAGCAACGACTATATGCCTTCAGTCACAATTACCAGCGCTTGCCGAACTCACTATGTATTACAGTAACCTAGTTACTATTAGTCGACTAGAGCGTAATCCCACAGTTAAAAGTGAAATTCAAAACAAAGGATTTGAGCGCTCCATCCCCGCAGGTTTCTTAACGTATCCCATCTCTCAGGCCGCGGATATCACTGGGTTTAACGCAACATTAGTCCCCGTTGGTGATGACCAATTACCAATGCTTGAACAAACCAATGAAATCGTGCGGAAGATAAACGCGTTAGCCGGGCGCAATGTTCTCAATGAATGTCAACCATTGTTAAGTAAAGCGCCACGCTTACCTAGCACCGATGGAAAAAATAAGATGTCTAAATCTATGGGGAACACTATTAATCTAGGAGCTAGTGAAAAGGAAATCACTGCAGCGGTTAAGTCTATGTATACCGACCCTCACCATGTAAGGGTTGAAGACCCCGGCAAGATAGAGGGGAATGTGGTGTTTACTTATTTAGATGCTTTTCATCCAGATGAAAGCTATGTCCAACAATTAAAGCAACACTATCAACGAGGGGGACTGGGTGACGGCGTGACGAAACGAATATTAGAAGAATGCTTACAAGAAATGCTCCGGCCCATTCGAGAGAGAAGAGCTATGTATTTAAATGACAAGGCACAACTAATCGACATTTTGAAGGCTGGAAGTCAGCTTTCTCGAGAAAAGACAGATAAAGTGCTCTTTGATATCAAAGACATATTTGGCCTAAATCTATTTTAGTCACAGGCGTAATGAGTAACGATGTAAAGGTTGGTTTTCTCTACTTTGTAGCCGGCGACGTTTTTCGTGATTTAGAGTTATATACAGCAGCAAAAGCCAGCTTGTGATTTGCATAATTTTTTACTGTAAGACACTGAAAATTTAGATAAACATCTACATTAATTAGTGTTACTTATGAGAGCATCTAGGCAGCTCATTACAAAATAACTATGTTCAGTACACATTATCTTTGTAACTTTCACCTCGGCCCGGTGAGATCACCCTGGCGCACCAAGGCGTTTTATTTTTAGATGAACTACCGGAGTTTTCTCGGGCCACCCTCGATGCCCTGCGCCAGCCGCTGGAGTCCGGTGAAGTGCACATTTCGCGTGCTGCTTTGCAGGTGCGTTTTCCTGCTCAGTTTCAATTGATCGCAGCGATGAATCCCTCGCCCTGTGGTTATTATCAGGGACAGCAGTTGCGCAGTAACCCCGATCAGATCTTGAAATACCTTGGTAAGTTGTCGGGGCCATTTTTAGATCGTTTTGATTTGAGTGTGGAAGTCACGGCACTACCGCAGGGCACCCTTTCCAAACATGCAACTGGCGAGTCCAGTGAGCAGATCAAACAGCGGGTGAGTAGGGCAAGGCAGCTGCAAATGTGTCGAGCGGGTAAACTCAACAGCCAACTAAGCGGTAAAGAGCTGCATCGTGATGCTGAGTTAAATCCAGCCAATAGCGAGTTTTTGGAACAGAGCATTAGCCAACTAGGCTTGTCGGCACGGGCCTTCCATCGAGTATGGCGTTTAGCCAGAACCATTGCTGATCTGAAACAGCAAGCTGATATTCAGCGTCAAGATTTAGTAGAGGCCTTGAGTTATCGGGCCATGGATCGTTTGCTGCATCGTTTGTCTAACTAAGCGGATTTTGCTTTGAGCCAAGTGCGGCCTAACTCTCATTTTTACTGACGGACTGATGATTTACTGTTGGTCGAGATAAAATAGCAATGATTTGGCTGGTAATTGTATTGTAACTCGCGTTCAATTTGTTGATGTTCAAGGAAATTAGCTGCATGTGTAATCGTAGCTGTGATTGTTTTTATGTGACGATTGCTTGAGCTTACTTGTTCATCGGTGCGGGTCAATAAGCGAATATCAAAATGCTGCTAATTAAGAATTTCTGCGGTTCAGTATGACCTCTAGTATTGATGGCGCTTTCAATGAGGAAGATGAGTAGATGATGAAATGGATGCTGATAGGCATTTCTCTATTATTTGGCAGTGCTAATGCAGAAGGCCTTCGGGTGTGGTTGCAAACCGGCAATGACTCTCAGTGGATGGAAATGAGTGATTTACAAGTTCAAAGCTCCGACGGCAGCCTCAAGCAGCGCATGCTGGCACTTGATGTTGACGGTAAACCCATCTATTTATCGTTGAGTGAACTGGCTTTTATTCAAGCTGCCAATCGTTACTACTATGTGTCAAATCAATATGTTGCCATTACGCATAGCGGCCTGAGCTTTAAGCTGCCAGCTCCTGAGCAAGCCAAGGGATTATTTGTCGCCAGAAATAGCTACGGTGGTTATACCAGCTTCGATTATTCGGCGCTGCGCAGAATTATTTTTTCCCAGTAGCTTTCTTTCAAGAGAGACCGAGCGGGTTTAGCTAACAATTGCCAAAGCCATTCTTCTCTCGTAGTATTTTTCTGGCACAATACAGGCTGCCTAGCTCAAGGGAGTCGCCTTCTTGTTATATCTATATCAAAGTAATCATTTAGACACACTGCAAATACTGCTAAGCAAAGTGATGGCCTTACAGGCTCCCGCTAACCCATTTACTCAGCAACAAATATTGGTGCAAAGCCCGGGCATGGCACAGTGGTTGAAATTGCAACTGGCTGAGCAGCAAGGCATTGTGGCAAACGTGGCTTTTCCGCTACCTGCGAGCTTTATTTGGCAAATGTTCCATTTGGTACTGCAAGATGTGCCCGAACAAAGCCCTTTTAACAAAGAAGCCATGAGTTGGCGCTTAATGCGTTTACTGCCACAACGACTTCGTGAAGCTGAATTTACGCCGCTGCGCCATTATTTACTCGGTGACGATGAAAGTGCCGCCATTGAAGGCCGTAAGCTGTGGCAATTGGCGCAAAAGGTGGCCGATATTTATGACCAATACTTGGTCTATCGTAGCGAGTGGATCAGTGCTTGGGAAGATGGCGATGATTTAAGCGAAGTGAGCCAAAGTCAACCCTGGCAACCGATTTTATGGCGTGATTTGGTGGACGACACCGTAGGCTCGATGGACGCCCCCTATCACCGTGGCAATATGTATATCGATTTTGTTGAGCAGCTGCGTTTCAGTAGTGCAGCACCTGAAGGCCTGCCCGAGCAGGTGTTTATTTTTGGTATCTCGGCGCTGCCACCCGCCTATATCGAGGCCCTAGATGCTCTGGCGCGACACACCAATATCCACCTATTTTTAACTAACCCTTCGGAGCACTATTGGGGCGATGTGCGTGATGTGATGACGCTGCTGAAGCAACAAGCAGAGATTGAGCGAGTGGGGAATCCCTTACTGGCGTCAATGGGCAAACTGGGGCGTGACTACATCGAGTTGCTGCACCCACTCAATAAACAAGAAACCGACATTTTTGCCAGTAATGTCGCTGAGCAAGCAAGCCCTCGTTTATTGTCTTTGTTGCAAGACGATATCCTCAAGTTGCACGATCCGATTGATTATCAGCAAGTTGACAGCAGTCAACATAAACGGCTGATTCAGCCCGGTGATCATAGTATTCAGCTACATCTTTGTCATAGCCCACGTCGTGAGCTCGAAGTCTTACATGATCAGTTGCTGGCGATGTTTGAGCAAGATCCCGAGTTAAGCCCGCGAGATGTGATTGTGATGGTGCCAGATGTAAACCGTTATGGGCCGATGATTCAGGCGGTATTTGGCAGCGCCAGCGCCGAAACCCGTTTGCCTTTCGCCATTTCTGATCGCAGTGCCACCCAAGAAAATCCGGTGTTATTAAGCTTTTTAGAGCTGCTGGCCCTACCGCAAAAGCGTAAATCGGCCGCCGAGCTGTTAGCGCTATTAGAAGTGCCGGCGATTATGCGCCGTTTTGAGCTGACTCAGGATGAGTTAAAACCCTTGCGTCAATGGGTCAAAGAAGCCGGAGTGCGTTGGGGTTTAGATGGCAGTGATCGCAGTCGCTGGCAAGCCCCGGAAGATGAAACCCATTCTTGGTTATTTGGTCTAAAACGGATGTTACTCGGTTATGCCATGCCCAGCGAGGTGGGTTTGTATCAGGGCATATTGGCTTATGATGAGGTGCAGGGGCAGCGTGCCTTAGCCGTGGGCAAGTTGGCCGATTTTATTGATCAGCTGATGCAACTGGAACAGCAACTATTAGCCGCAGTTCCGGCCGAGCAGTGGCGAGTGCGCTTGCAAGTTTTGCTGCAACATATCTATCGTTTTGATAGTGATGATGAAGCTGAGCAGCTGCGTTTATTGAAGCTGTTTGAAACGCTGGCGGAGCAATGCACGGCAAGTGATTATAAAGACGATATCAGCCCAGAGCTGATCCTTGATTATTGCCGTAATCAACTCAATTCACAGCGAGGCAGTCAGCGTTTTCTGGCGGGTCAAATCAATTTTTGCACGCTGCTGCCAATGCGCGCCATTCCCTTTAAAGTCGTGTGTTTGCTGGGGATGAACGACAGCGAGTACCCACGCAGTGTACCGAGTTTGGGGTTTGACTTAATGGCGGATAATCCGCCAAAGCGTGGCGACCGGAGCCGCCGAGACGATGACCGTTATTTATTCCTGGAAGCGCTGTTAGCGGCGCAGCAGCGTTTATATATCTCTTATATCGCACATAGCGCCAAAGATAATAGCGAACAAACGCCCTCGGTACTGGTGGCAGAGCTGTGTGACTACCTTAGCCAAAGTTGTGCGCTGGTGGGAGATGAAAAGCTGAATGTGGATCAGTCAGGCGAGAAACTGTTGGCACAGCTGCGTTGCAAACATCCTTTGCAGCCTTTTTCAGCGGAGTATTATCAAGCTGCCTTCGCGAGCGGTTCGCCCGGTGAAGATTCACCTAAAATTTTTAGTTATGCGCAGCGCTGGCTACCGGCGGTGGCGGCACAGCAGCAGGTTAAAATATCCTCCGTGGAAGCCGCGCCGTTGATTTCGGAGGGGGGGGGAGCCGATCTGGAAATGGATGAGCTACTGGCTTTTAGTCGCTCGCCAATTGCTTATTTTTATCAGCGGCGTTTAAAAGTAAGTTTTCCACGAATATCGGAACAGTTAGAAGAAACCGAACCCTTTGTGGTGGAAGGCTTATCCGCTTACAGCATGAAGTTACACCTACTCGAGCAACAATTGGAGAATGCCGATAAACAGCAACAGTTTGACTATTTACATGCCGCAGGCGCGCTACCCCACGGCGGTTTTGCAGAGGTCTCATTTGAGCAACAATGGCAAGAGATGCAGCCCTTGGCCGACACGCTGTTTCCCTTATTAGCGGGCGGTGTCTTAGAGCCTCAGCAGCTGTTCATCGATATCGACTACGTCGCTGAAGATAGTATTTTGCAAACCCGCTTATCGGCCTGGCTGAAACATCGCTACGGGCAAGGCCTGGTGACTTATCGGCCCGGAAGTATTCGCGGAAAAGATTTAGTGGCAGCCTGGTTATGGCATCTGGTGTTTCATGCGGTGCAACCCGAGCAAGCCATCAGCAGCTATATCATGGGTCGCAAAAATGGCTGGCAATTTGCTCCGATAGAGGCCGGGCTGGCTGTGCAATGTTTGGGTGACTGGTTGACTTGTTTGCATGCTGGCTTGCAGCAACCGCTGTTATTACCGATAGAAAGCGCCTGGCAGTGGATCAGCCAATGCAAAGATAAAAAAACCGGCAGCATCGAATTCAGTGACGTCAATCTAGAGAAAGCCCGCCGCGCCGCGCGCACTCAGTTTACGGGAGGGGCTTTTGCTCAAGCCGAAGGCGATGATCCGTATATTCAGGCCCAGCTTAGTGACTTAGAAGATATCTGGCCACAGTTCGAAGCCAATACTCGGCGTTTACTCGAACCCTTAATGGCACATCTGGAGGCGTTTGCTAATGTCTGATTCAAATACCCAAGCTCACACTGAGTCACCTTTAGCTAGCCAGAATTTAGATGCCTTTAGCTTTCCGCTGAATGGTGCGCGGCTGATCGAGGCCAGTGCCGGCACCGGTAAAACTTATACCATTGGCGCTTTAGTGCTACGTTTGTTGCTAGGGCATGCACGAGATGTTGCACAGGGGTTTAGTCAGCACGGCCAGTTGACCCCACTGAATATAGAACAAATTTTGGTGGTGACCTTTACCGAAGCGGCCACTCAAGAATTACGTGGGCGAATTCGTGAAAAAATTCATGAGGCTCGCCTCGCTTTTTTACGAGGGGAAAGTAGCGACTTCTTTATCACGCAATTATTAGATGAGGTGAGCGATCACTCTCTTGCGGCGCAACGTCTGTTGTTGGCTGAGCAAAATATGGATCAGGCGGCGGTATTCACCATTCATGGTTTTTGCCAGCGAATGCTGAAACAACACGCCTTTGAGAGCGGCTTGCCCTTTGAAATGGAGTTTTTAACTAACGAAATTCATTTGCGTTTGCAGGCGGTGCAAGATTGCTGGCGGTTGCGATTTTACCCGCTACCGGTGCCACTGATTAGCCGAATTGTTCAATGTTGGGCCAGCCCACAGCAGCTGCATCAGGAAATTGGCAGCTTGCTCAATCAAAGTCACTTTGAGTTGCAAGGGGTGCCAGATGAACAAGACTTGACCGCCTTTTTTGCCCAGCAAATTGCCCGTATCGAGGCCTTTAAACAGTTGTGGAAACCAGCGGCTCAGGATATTGCCGAGTTGCTTGCCAGTGCGCCACTGAATGGGAATAAGTTTCGCAAAGCCTCGCTGGAAAAATGGTTAAACTTGATTAATCAATTTGTCGATGCGCCAACCGACAGCGACTTTCTTGGCAAGCCTCTGCGTGAGGCTTTGCAAAAATTCACACCCGAGAATTTAGCCAATGGAGTGAAAGCCAAGGGGCAGCCGCCGGAGCATCCGGCCTTTGTGGCTATCGAGCGTTTATTTAGCCAGGAGCAGAGCATCAAAAGCTTGTTGTTGGCCCAGTTATTACCGCAAATTCGCCAGCGCTTTAGCGAGCTAAAACAGCAGCAACAGCTGCTGAGTTTTGATGATTTGCTGGCAGGCTTAGCCACTGCACTGAATGCGCCGCAGGGCGAGGTGCTGGCCAGGCAGATTGCCGAGTTATATCCGGTGGCGATGATTGATGAGTTTCAGGATACCGATCCCCAGCAATATCAAATCTTCAGCAAGCTATACATGGACCGAGCCGACTGCGCCTTAATGCTAATTGGTGACCCCAAGCAGGCGATTTATGGTTTTCGTGGTGCCGATATTTTCACCTACATGCAGGCGCGCAACAATGTGGTCGCGCGTTACAACTTGCCCACCAATTGGCGCTCTACGGGGGCCATGGTGAATGCCTGTAATCAACTGTTTGAATGGCATCAGCGGCCTTTTATTTATGATGATGCGATTCAGTTTATGGCGGTTGATGCCGCCAAAAAGCAGTTGAGTGGCTTGCAGATCAACGGTGAAAGCCAGGCCGCGATGCAGTTCTTGTATCAGCAAAACCCGGCCTTTGTGCGTAGTGAAGATTATATTAATGGCCAAGCATTGGTCTGCGCTCAACAGATCCAAGCTTTGCTGGAAGCTGGCCAAACTGGCGCGGCCACCTTAGGTGATAGCGGCAAAACCGTTTCCGCGGGTGATATCGCCGTGTTGGTGAGAACTCGCCGCGAAGGTGACAAAGTGGCCGCCGCTTTAGCCAAACAAAATATTGCCAGCGTGAGTTTATCCAATCGCGATAGCGTGTTTGAAAGCCCCGAGGCCTACCAGTTTTATTTGCAGCTCTTAGCCTGTCAGGAGCCTCATAACGACCGTAAGTTGCGCGCCGCCTTAGCCTGTAAAATGCTCGGTTTGAGTTTGCAAGAACTGGATGATTTAAATACTGACGAGCGCTGTTGGCAGCGTTATTCCCAAGAGTTTTCAGATTATCAGCAGCTGTGGCAACAGCGTGGCGTACTGGCAATGTTTTATGCGTGGATGAGCCAGCGAGGCATTAGTGAACGTTGGGTAAGCCAGAATGACAATTATGGTGAGCGCTTACTCACTAATCTAATGCATTTAGCTGAATTACTGCAAAATCAAAGTGCTGAGCTCGATGGTGATGCTGCCTTAATGCGCTGGTTTGCCGAGCAAGTGCTTGAGCCCGATGGCAATGCCGATGAGCAACAGCTGCGCTTAGAGAGTGATGCCAACTTGGTACAGATTGTTACCATTCATAAGAGTAAGGGTTTGGAATATCCGATTGTGATGTTGCCATTTATTCTCGGCTTTCGCGAAGCCAGTGAAGCCTTGTATCACCAAGGGGAGCGCTTTATTTACGACTTAGATGCGAGTGAACCGGCCATGGAAGCGGCTTGTCAGGAGCGCTTAGCCGAAGACTTACGCTTGTTGTATGTGGCGGTTACGCGCGCCGTATATTGCTGTTATTTAGGTGTGGCCGATCTGAAAAAAGGCAATGCTCAGAAGGGCGATAGCGATGTACACCAAAGTGCCTTGGGTTATTTACTGCAAAAAAATCAGCCGCTGCCAGCGGGCGCCTTAGTCGCCATTTTGGATGAGCTCGGCCAGCATCCAGATATTGGCTGGCAAATGGTCAGTGAGCAAACACTCACGCCCTACCAAGGACTCAGCGATGCGCAGCCCAGTTATGCCGCACGAGCATTCACCAGCCAAATTAACCGTAATTGGTGGCTCACCAGTTATTCCGCCTTAAGCCGTCAGCAAGGGCATCATGCCGGTTTTGATGCCAGTAGCGATATGGCGTGGTTAGACGTTGGCGAAGAACTGAGTATGGTCGAGGTGGATAATCAGGCCGAGCAACAGCTCAGCATTTTTGACTTCCCGCGCGGCGCCGAGGCGGGTACTTTCTTGCACTTGCTGTTTGAAGAACTGGATTTTCAGGCCAACATCGTACAAATTCGCCAGCGTTTGCCGGCCTTACTGCAAGCCTCCAGCTACAACGAGTTAAACTCGCAAGGCGAACTGAAATGGTTAGCGCCCTTGGCGCAGATGTTTATACAGGTGTGCGCTACCCCTCTGGATGATGGCGGCAGGCTTAGCCCCTATCGGCTGAATCAACTTGCTTTGGAACAGCGTTTGGTGGAAATGGAGTTTTTGCTGCCGATTGCCAATCTTCAGGCCAGCCAAGTCAATCGTTTGATCCGCCATTTTGATCCTTTGAGCCGCGGAGCCAGTGGGTTGGATTTTGCTACGGTGCAGGGCATGTTAAAAGGTTTTATCGATTTGGTGTATCAGCACGATGGCCGCTACTACGTGCTGGATTATAAGTCGAATTATTTAGGCGACAAGGTGGAAGATTATAGTCAAACGGCGATGGTGACGGCGATGGTCGAGCATCGTTATGATTTTCAATATCAACTTTACAGCTTGGCTTTGCATCGCTGGTTGGGCCAGCGTTTACCTGATTACGACTATCAGCAACATTTTGGTGGGGTGTATTACTTGTTTTTACGTGGCATGAGTGGCGAGCAAGTCTCTGACCCTATGGCTGAGCCGTTACAGGCTGTAACTGCAAGCCGCAACGGGGTTTATTTTAGCCGACCGGAGGCGCGTTTTATTCATTATCTCGACCAGCTCTTTGCCGGGCAGACTCTGCCCACCGAGTTGCCCCTTTCAGAACCTGCCGAGGGCCTGGCTGATGAGTGATTTAGCGGCAATCCAATCATCGCCGGCAAGCGCATGGTTACAACAACTGAAACAAACGGGGGCCATCAGCGCCCTAGATTTTCACTTTGCTCAATCCTTTGCCCACAGCGAGCATCGAGAGGCCTTAATGATTGCGGCGGCCATTGTTAGCAACGAACTCAGTGCGGGCCACGTTTGTGTTGATATGGCGAGTTTGGCCAGGCGCTGTGAGTTGCTGGGGGCTTGTCCGATAGAGCACCATCAAGAGAGTCGTTTTTGGCTGGCCTTGTTGAGCCAGTCGGAGGCAGTGCAGCAAGCCGACTGTGTCGTGGAAGCCAATGACCCTCAGCAGCAAGCTAAACCTCTGGTCTTACAGTATCAGCGTTTGTATTTGCATCGTTACTGGCACTACGAACAGCAGGTAGCCGAGTATTTTTCCGACATCGGGGCGGCTTGCGCCTTTTCCCCTGTGGACATTAGCACTCGGATCCAAGCCTTGTTTGGCAGTGACTGGGCGATGTTGCTTCAAGCAAAATCGAGTTATCCGGCCGAGCAAATGGCGGTGTACGCGGAGCAGTTTTTAGATGTGAATGACCCGGTTTTACTGAGTAATCGCGGCTGGCTTAATCGGCTGGCAGCTATCACTGAAGCGCAAGATTTACATGCGTTCGTCAATGGCATTGCTGCCAGCAGTCAAATCAACTGGCAGCAGCTGGCTGCGCTACAGGCCTGTTATCAGACTCGATTAGTGATCAGTGGAGGGCCGGGTACCGGCAAAACCACCACCGTGACACGGCTGCTGGCATTACTGCAAGACTTACAGCTGAGCGCTGGTAAGCCGCCCCTGAGTATTCAGCTGGTGGCGCCAACCGGTAAAGCGGCGGCACGCTTAAGTGAATCGATTATTGGCGCGAAGCATCAGTTGAATGCCAGTGAGCAAACCATTGCCACCATTCCGGAGCAAGCATCGACCATTCATCGTTTGTTAGGGGTGATCCCGGGCAGGGCCGAGTTTCGTCATCATGCCAATAATCCTTTGGCTTTAGACATGCTGGTGGTGGACGAAGCCTCGATGATCGATCTGCCATTGATGGTGAAGTTATTGGCGGCGATGCCAAAACAGGCGCGGCTGATCTTACTGGGTGATAAGGATCAGCTCGCCTCGGTAGAAGCCGGTGCGGTACTTGGCGATCTATGTGCCTTTATCAGCCACGGTTATAGCGCAAAGTTAGTGGCATTTTTGCAAGCCTGTAGTGGTTTTAATTTAGCGCAACAGCAAGCTTCTAGTCCGTTAGCTATTGCCGATAAGCTCTGTTTGTTGCGCAAAAGCTACCGCTTTGATGCCCGCTCGGGGATTGGCTTATTAGCTGGCGCAGTCAATCAGGGCCGTGCCGCTCAGGCGCTGGAACTGTTAATGTCACAGCGCCCCGATTTACCCTATCAAGCACTCAATCAAGCGACTTATCAGGATTTGCTGGGGCGAGTGGTGCAGGGTTATCAGCCGTATTTGAGCGCGCTGCAACAGGGCGAGGCGATGCAGCAGGTATTTACTCTGTTTCATCGCTTCCAGCTATTGGTGGCTTTACGCAAGGGTGAACTCGGAGTCAGCGGGCTGAATCAGCGGCTGGAAAGCTTGTTGCAGAGACAGGGTTTGATCGCGCTACCGGCAAGCTCCGACAGCGTCTGGTATGTGGGCCGTCCGGTGATGATTGAGCAAAACGATCACGAGCAGCAACTGTATAACGGGGATATCGGTATTTGTGCCGCCGATGATTCAGGCCAGCTGATGGTGGCATTTGAGTCGGCCAATGGTTTGCGTTGGTTATTACCTAGCCGCTTGCCTGCCCACCAGAGTGTTTACGCGATGACGGTGCACAAGAGCCAAGGCAGTGAATTTGACCAAGTGGTGATGTTACTGCCGCCTGCTAAACAAGCGCTGGTGAATAGAGAACTGTTGTATACCGCGATTACCCGCGCCAAAAGTGAATTCAGTTTGTATGCCGAACCCGACAGCATTCGCGCCGCTTGTCGCAATAAAACCCAACGCCGCTCTGGTTTAGTCGAGCGTCTGACGGCTGAGTCATCATGAGTTTTTGAAGCTTTGCTAGATAATGAATGAGCAGCGTTGCTCATTCGGGCTTCGCTTGAACCTTAAAAAAGTTCAGGCGCTTAATTTTGTCAGCGAAGCCTGACTCAGATTGCAATGATTGGTACTTATTCGGGCTTAGGATGAAATATAGGTAATTTAGTCGCTAATTCCTGTAGCACTTTCAATTATTTAGCGATGGTCCCTTACTCAAAACCTCAAAACCTCAAAACCTCAAAACCTCAAAACCTCAAAACCTCAATCTCTCAATCTCTTGATATTGATAGGGGCGTCGGTGAAGTGGACTGCTTTTTACTTTAACTGTTTTTGTTGAGATGTTTGTGAAGGTTGCGACCGCCCTAAGCCGTCAATGGCCTGCACTTAAAATGAGTTGACCGCTACTTACTCGCGAGGCCGGACCATAGCGATAAAACCCAGTAGCAACGTGTCGTATATGTTTCAGGCTTTGAATTCGGTTAGCCTTCCGATAATCGCCTGGTGGCTGGGCGTGAGTTTACTCAGCGCTTTGCTGATGGACGCAGCAATGGTTGTTTACGATTTGTTTTTTGCCTATTTCTATAATTTGGCTTACGACAAGTTGTTTCCTCTGGCCAGTCAAAACAAGCGGAACAAAAAGGCTGCGCTTCCTTAAATTAATAAACCGCTGAGCTTGGCTCGCGTGTAGCAGGCAATGCTTTTGGCATCGTTAATGGTGCCATCGACGATGGCTTGTTCAAACTCGGCGCAGCTCATGCTAAAAATTTCGATAAATTCATCTTCATCACATTGGCCTGCCTGGGCACTCAGTTGTTTGGCCACAAACAGGTATTGGATTTCATCGCAGAAGCCGGGTACTGGGTAGAGCTTACCCAAAGCCTGCCATTCGGCGGCCTGTAAATTGGTTTCTTCCTGTAATTCGCGCTGAGCGCAGGCGAGGATCCCTTGTGGGCCTTGTTCATGTTTTTCCAGAGTGCCAGCGGGTAATTCAATTAACCACTGCTGAATTGCACTACGATACTGGCGTTCCATGATGATCTGTCCTTGCGAATCTAGCGCCAGAATAACCACCGCGCCGGGGTGATGTAAGGTGGTGATGTTACGTTCTCGTTGATCGGGCAGTCGCTGGGTTTGACTGGCCAATTCGAAACAATGCCATTGGGCTAAAATTTGCTTATCCATGTTTTCTTCCTTGTATTAGGTTTTTTTATTTAACGCTATTACGAAGCGTTTGTATTTAATAAGAGTGATACTTTTGTATATAAATTTAATTGTTAATTAGCGTTATTGCTGAGTCTGCCCCATAGTTTTATTGAGCTAAGGAGGACAAATTATGTCGCGTTTAACACTCTACCTAGCTATTAGTACCTTATGTGTCGCCGCAGTGATGAGCTTAAGTAGTCTTTTTTTGCTGAATCAACATAAGCAAACGGTGATGCAGCTGTCTAGTGATATCAGCAAACAGGCCAGTGTGATGGCCGCCACCCTTGAGTATTATGAAGCCGAAAATCGTCGAGAGCTTGAATATTTTGCGAGTTTGGATGTGGTGCAGCGAGCCTTGAATGATGCAGATTATTCGTTGTTGCAAGAATTGCTGATGAAGTTAATGAATTCTAAAGCCAGTATCGTTCAGGCCCGCTTGTTGGATCCTCAGGGTAAAGAAGTATTTAAAATTATTAATCGCGGTGGTCAGGCGGTACGCCTCAGTGAGTTGGAGTTACAGGATAAGTCGAAGCGTTATTATGTGCGCGAGTTGCTGCAATTACCGGTGAATCGAACCTATCTTTCGGCTGTGGATCTAAATGTCGATTACGGGGTGCTTGAACTTCCTTATCGTCCAGTATTGCGGATCGCCAAGCAGGTAAGTGCCGACTCTTACCCACTGCTTGGAGCACTGATGTTTAATTACGACATGAAAACTGTATATCAGCAGTTAAGCCGTATACTGCCTCGCGGGGTGTCTCTGTTTGTGGTCGCTCAAAACCATCAATTTCTTGTCCACCCATTAGCTAAAGCACTGTATTGTGCCGAGCTATCTTGTCAGCAGCTGTTTAATGATTCCGATTTGGTTCAATCGCAGCAAGGCTTGAGCTATTTTAGTGATTCGCTAGCCGCAGTGGCTCCTTTAGGGCTTGGCTCTGAGCCGCTGATGAGTGGTACGAATTTGATCATGGCTTATAAACCGAGTTATCTGCCTCAATTTACTCAACGATTGAGCCCGATGAAGGTGCTGATTCGCAGTTATCAATGGTGGCTGACACTGTGGTTGTCGTTAGCGCTGGTGAGTTGTGGGGTTTATGTTTATTGGCGATTTCAAAAGCAAATTGATGAACGGATCCAACGGGCGAAGATGCATAAGGTATTGCAAGGTGTTACTGAAATGCTTGAACGCCTCCATGAAAGTGACGATCCGGTGACTGGCAGCCATGTGCAACGGGTCGCTGATTATTCGCGATTGATGGCCGAAAGGCTGGGCTTGGCGAAACCTTTAGTAGAAGATATTCATCTGTTCGCTTCTTTGCATGATATTGGCAAGATATCGATCCCCGATGCCATTTTAGGTAAGCCTGGTAAATTGGATCCGCTTGAGTGGGAGATCATGCAACAGCATGTGGTGAACGGCTACCAATTATTATGTGATTTTAGATTAAGCCCAGTGGCGGAAAATATAGTGCATTGCCATCATGAACGCTGGGACGGTACCGGTTATCCACTGCAAATTGTAGGGGAAGATATCCCTATCGAAGCACGTATTGTGAGTTTAGTGGATTGTTTTGATGCGTTGATGTCGGCGCGCCCTTATAAACCTGCTTATAGTTTTGAAAAATCACAGGCGATCATTAATCAGCTGAGTGGTAAAGCTTTTGATCCTAGTTTGGTTCAATTATTTAATACTTTAGAAACGGAATTTCGTTGCAGCCGTAGCTCTACCCAAGATGCGCTTTACGCCAAGGGGGAGCCGCACTTGTCTACATGAACGGGCTCAATACCGCGTTTTAGCTTGGTTTAGACAAGCGCATTTAATGGTATACTCAATAGCCAATTTGGGACCATCGAGCTCTGCAGTGGACGATTTGGCGTTCAGTTTATTTAATTTGGTAGCCAAATGGGTCGTTTAGGCTTGGGCTAGGTTGGGTAAACCAAACAGGCCCATTGGCGCTCATGTAAAAGTGATCTTCCAGCCTCACCCCAAACTGCTCAGGAATGACCAGCATCGGTTCATTACTAAACACCATGCCCTCGGCGAGGGGAGTATTATCGCCAGCCACTAAATAGGGGCTTTCGTGAATGTCTAAACCGCAGCCATGACCTGTGCGATGTGGCAGGCCGGGAAGCGCATAGTTTGGCCCATAGCCATCGGCTTCGAGTGAGCGTCGTGCGGCCGCATCAACCGCGGCGCAGGGCGCACCGATTTTAGCCGCGTTGAAGGCGGCTAATTGGGCTTTTTGCTCGCTTAACCACGCTTGCTGTTGTTGTTGGCTAGCTTCACCAAATGCATAGCTGCGGGTGATGTCAGAGTTGTAGCCTTCTAATAAGCAGCCAGTATCGATGAGTACCCAATCATTATCTTGTAAAATTTGCGGCTGTTTCACTCCATGGGGATAGGAGCTGGCGATACCAAATAGCACAATGCAGAAGGAAGATCCGCTGGCTCCGACCCTTTGATGTGCTTGATTGATGAAATCCACCACCTCACTGCTGCAGATCCCTGGACGCAGGATTTTAGCCGCCGCTTTTTGCACTGCCATGGTCATGTCTTTGGCGCGTTGCATTAGGGCTATCTCATTTGCTGATTTCTGAGATCGGCAAGCTTGGGTAATCGTGTCGCCATTCACAAAGTGAATGTTGTTATTGGCTTTGGTTAAGCCATCTACCAGAAAAAATGGGGCACTTGGGTCAATGCCAATCGCACCGTTTAATTGCTGCTGTTGGACAAGTTTAGCAAACAATTGATAGGGACTTTGGTGTTCATGCCAGCTATGCAAGGGCGCTTCGATGAGCCAAAAATCTTTCAAGGAGTTTTGTTCAAAATGAGGCGCGATATAGTGTAATTCTCCGTTTGCGCATAGTAGTGCGCCAACCATACGCTCGCTGGCACTCCATTTTAAACCCGTAAAATAATATAGGTTGGTACCCGCATTGAGATATAAGGCACTGATCGCTTGTTGTTTCATTAATTCACAGGCTTTTGCTTGACGCTGCAGGTATTCACTTTTTGGAATACTTGGCATATCACCACACATGGAATGAAGTAAGGCGAGTTGTTCGCTGGCATGACTGCCGCCGATACCGATGGTCATGGAGACTCCTAAAACATGATTGATTGGGATAGTGTGACTATCCAATTAAGGCTAAAGATTAAGAGCAGAGAGTAAGGAGGTAAAGTAGAATTTAATTAAAAATCAGATGATTATGCGATGCTCGCTAAACGACTTCTAGATTGTCATATAGATTGACTCGATTTCCCCCCTGATTTTTTGCATGATACATCGCTTGGTCTGCGTGGTTGATTAAATCGCTAAGCTCGCTGCTGGATTTGCTTGTGGCAATCCCGAAACTAGCACTCATGAATATTTTCCCTTTATTGCTTGCGAGGGCTTGTTGATGAAGCTGGCAGCGGATCCGATTGGCGAGAGCATAAGCTTGTTCGCTAGTGGTGTGATTGAGTGCGATGATAAATTCTTCGCCACCGAAGCGACCAAACAAATCTCCAGCCCTTAGGTTACGACTTGCTATTTGGGAAAAGTGCATCAAAGCTTGGTCGCCGTAGTCATGTCCATAGTCATCATTTATGGATTTAAACCGGTCTAAATCGATAAAAATGACGCAGACTTGATCACCGGAAAATTCGGCGCGTTGGGTGAGTTTTGTGAGTTGTTGAATGAAGTAACTACGGCGCATTGCGCCAGTAATATCATAGTTGGCGAATTGCTCTAGTTGGACAACTTGGCGCCAGTGCAATAAAAAGTAAAATACATAGGTTTGTAGGGCATTTCCAACAAATAGCGCCAGTGATAGTAATCCAGGAACCCCTAGTAGTAGGTGCTGATTGTAGGCTTCAGCCTGTAATGTAATCCACCCCCGTATGGCAAAGCAGCTCCCAAAAAATAGATATAACACGATCACTATCCAAAGAGCATTGCTGGGTTTTTGCCGCCAGTGGTTCAGGTATAAGTAAGCATTATAGAAACAACACAAGGCGGCGCTGCTTGAAAAAACAATAGCACGGTTTTGTAGTGATGGTTCAATTGAAGAAAAGTACCAAATAATTGAGCAGTAAAGCACCAATGTTGTAGCGAGTCGGCCTACTTTTAACGGAAGGCGTAAATAAAAGTGATGACCTGCGGTTACAAATAGGAAGGCTCCAGCAAATAAGGCGTTTTGAAACAATAAGCTGAGCGCAGAGGGGGCGCTGACAGCAATATGTATCGCCAAACTTAAGACTTGAGCATAGGAGGCTATGATCCAACAGTCGAGAGCCGCTTGTTTTCCGTGAAAATAGCGGATAAGTGTCAGTACAGTGGCCGATACCACGGTGACGAGGGTGGTTAATATGAAAAACGTTAAAACATCTACAATCATCTATTCAGTGTAGCTTTTTGTTATTTGAAAACTTAATAATGTGTTTGATATAGATCGCTATTTTGTATTAATTCATTAAATGTTGATGTTTATGTTCGTTATCCTAAAACAAACCCCACCTTTCACTCAATGTCTATAGCTTGGAACATGAGTGACTGTTAAGCGAGGACTGTGGCATTAAATTTACAAATTCAGCTCGATTGCCAGCAGTAGAGGTATCTCCTTTTTGATATCGGTGACTAATCCGCTTGAAGCTATGTTAAAAGTGCTTATATTAAAGTAAATTAAGGCTCTTTGACTTGACGGTGAAATTCTGTCTAGGGTAATTCATGTTTAACTTATCACGTTTACTTAGTCCCAAAACTGAACAACTCGCGGCACTTGATTTAGGCAGTAATAGTTTTCACTTAATCATTGCTGATTGGCAAGATGGTGAATTAAAGGTTCGCGATAAGGTTAAAGAAATGGTTCGTTTAGGCTGGGGTTTGCAAGATGATGGTAGCCTTGATGCAGCCGCTTGGAATCGCGCATTGGCCTGTTTAGAACGTTTTGGTGAGCGTTTACGAGAGTTTAAACCGGGTAGTGTACGGGTTGTTGGCACCAAAACTTTGCGTAGTATCATTGACGCCGATGTTTTTCTACAAGCTGCCGAACAGCGTCTAGGTCATCCGGTCGAAGTGATTTCGGGAGAAGAAGAGGCTCGCCTCATTTATTTGGGCGTCGCGCATTATAAAGCCCCGACGAATGGCCCTCGAATGGTTATTGATATTGGTGGAGGAAGTACCGAAGTGACCGTCGGTGAGGGCATGGAATTGAAGCTCAAAGACAGCTTAGATATGGGTTGTGTGTCAATTACCAAACGCTTTTTTAAGAGTGGCCGAGTGACCAAAAATCGCCTGCTTAAAGCCAGTGTTTATTGCTCTCAGGAGCTACTTGCAGTGGCCGATGACTATTTAGATCATACCTGGAATGAGTGTTTAGGTGCTTCTGGTTCGATTAAGGCTGTGGCCAAGGTTTGTGCAGAGAATAAATTCTGTGATGGAGATATTACCCTCAGCGGCTTAGAGGCCATTCTTGAGTGTTACTTGGAAGCGGGTCAATCAGACTTGGCGTTTAAAGGTTTATCGGAAGAGCGTCAGCCGGTATTTTTAGGCGGGGTGATTGTATTGCAAGCGCTATTTCAAGCGCTTCATATCTCTAGAATGCACGCCGCCGAGTGGGCTTTACGTGAAGGTCTCTTATATGAACTCAAAGGGCGTTTAGAGCACACTGATATTCGTCCGACGAGTGTGCAACGTTTGGCCGAACGTTATCATGTAGATATGACCTACAGCAGCCGTGTTGATGAGACCTGTCAATTATTGCTGAATCAGGTTGCAGAAATGTGGGCGCTTGATGAAATTGAAACAGCTAAGCTATTGAAGTGGGCATCAATGCTATTTTTAGTTGGACTTGATGTTGCTCATAGCGACTACCATAAACATGGCGCATATATTGTTGAGCATGTTGACTTAGCTGGTTTTTCCCGAATAGAGCAGCAGCAGTTGGCGGCTTTAGTCTTAGCCCATAGACGTAGTTTCCCAGTGAAACAGTTTCCGCTACGCAATAGCGATTTGCTTAAAGCGTGCTTGATCTTGCGTTTATCCGTTATCTTTAGTCGTGGTAAGCGCGCTCAGAGCTTACCAGATATTCAGTTTAGGGCTGCTGAACAACAAATGAGTTTGCTTATCGAACAGCAGTGGTTACAGAATAACCCCCTGACCAGAGCCGATTTAGAAAATGAACAGCAATACTTAAGCGTGATCAACTATAAGTTGGATGTGATTGAGTTATAGCTTCATTAACCGCCTCAATCGAGTGAGGCGGTTAATCTGAGTTGTGTTTAGCGGTCTTTATTAGTCGCGCTAATTTTGTGTATGGCCAAGTCGGCACCGTGGTACTCGTCTTCCTCCGACAGTCGTAATCCGGCAATTTTGTCAACTAAACTATAAACGATGAACCCACCCACCAGAGCCACAACGATCCCCGTTAGGCTACCAATGATTTGACTACTCAAGGAGATACCGCCTAATCCGCCCAGTGCTTTACTACCAAAGATCCCTGCGGCAACGCCTCCCCAAACACCACATAAACCATGTAATGGCCATACACCGAGAACGTCATCTAAGCGAGAATGTTGTTGCAGCCAAGTGAATACCCAAACAAACAGTGCCCCTGCAATACCACCTGTCATTAATGCGCCAACCGGATGCATTAAATCAGAGCCTGCACAAACGGCAACCAAACCAGCCAAAGGACCGTTGTGCACGAAGCCTGGGTCATTTTTACCAAGTAATAAAGCGACGATTGTACCGCCTACCATCGCCATCAGTGTATTTACCGCCACTAAGCCGCTAATGCCATCCATGGTTTGGGCAGACATTACGTTAAAGCCAAACCAACCGACGGTGAGCACCCAAGCGCCAAGTGCTAAAAAAGGAATGTTGGAAGGCGCAAAGGCGACACCTGGTTTTCGGCCCTTACGTGCGCCGAGGATCTTAATTGCGACCAGAGCTATCCAGCCGCCCATCGCATGTACCACGACCGAGCCAGCAAAATCATGGAAGGCGGCGCCAAATTGTGCTTCTAACCAGCCTTGAAAACCAAAGTTGCCATTCCAAATAATGCCTTCGAAGAAGGGGTAGACAAAGCCAACAATTAACGAAGAAGAAATGAGGAAAGGATAAAATTTACCACGTTCGGCGATCCCACCGGAGACAATTGCCGGAATGGCTGCGGCAAAGGTGAGTAAGAAGAAGAATTTGACTAATTCATAACCGTTTCCTTGCACGAGCATTTCTGCGCTATTAAAGAAGTGGTTACCATAGGCAATGTAGTAACCCACAATAAAGTAGGCTACGCCAGAAAATGCAAAATCGGTGATGATTTTCACTAAGGCATTGACCTGATTTTTATGACGAACGGTACCGACTTCTAAAAAGGCAAATCCTGCATGCATGGCGAGCACCATGATGGCGCCTAACAAAATGAATAAAGTGTTTGCGCTCTGCGACAGAGTGTCGATGGCTGCACTAATATTATCCACTTAAAATACTCCTAATCTTTTTAATATATTCAATTGCGCCAAAAAGAAGCAATAATTAGGCCTGAGCGTGTGGTTTTTCGAATATTTAGCACTAAGTTGATGCAATTAAAGCGATTTAACTGCTTGATAACAAATGTTTCGTAAGATTGAGCGCCTGTTTGGTGCATAATTTATATTAAATATTGATAGCCGTTGACCTTTTTTGGTGCACTCTTGATTTAACTTGGTGCTTCAAGTCCATGCTTGCGAGCGGCTCACTGGATTTTTGCTTGCTTAGGTGCTTATTCGTCGTTCTGGTTTAATTAGGTCTAGACTTAAAAATGCAATCCAATGAAATGGTTAACTCCATTTTTAAGCCACTGAAGCGAGCAATGGAGATAGCATGGAGCAATGGCATGTGTTTTATTCTGCAGCAAATCTATTAGAAGCGAAGCTGTTGCAAGGCATGTTGATCAAGCAAGGAATTGATACACGCTTAGATGGGGAATTCGCGATGGCGGCAGCTGGAGAGCTGCCAGTTGATGTATTTCAGGTGACTATTCGAGTGGCGCTAACTAATTGGGATAGGGCAAAACAGGCGGTTTTCGATTATGAACAACAGAATGGATATGATTGGGCTTGTGACCAGTGTGGCGAGCGTAACCCCAGTAGCTTCGATTTTTGTTGGTCTTGCCAGTGTGACAAGCAATAAAATATAGATAATTTCGCAATGCATTTTTGACTAAACGGTGATAAGCTTAAAATATATACAGCTAGGATGGCTATCGTACAAGTCGTTTGTTGAGGTTATGCTATGTCTATTAATCAAGTATCCAGTTCAAATCCATCGAGCTTTTATCTCGATCAGGTTAAGAAGCGTCAAGAAGAGCAAGATGAAAAGCTGGCCTCTGGTAAGCGGATTAACTCGGCCGCCGACGATCCTGCAGGTCTGCAGATTTCAAATCGTTTAACCAGCGGTATTAATGAGCAAGAAGCGTACGCGAATATTTATCAAAACAAGGTTAGCTTAAATAATATTGCGTCTGCGCAGTTGCAGTCGACAACCGATTTGTTACAGCAAAATCAGGCTTTAACGGTGCAAAGTGGTAATGGCATTTATAATGCTGATGATATTGCGGCGTTACAGGCTCAGGTGGATGCCAATACCGCGGCGATCCCTAATGCCAATGAGCTAGGCGTTGATAGTGTTGATTTATCTGATCCAGCCAGTGCTCAGGCTACTTTGCAAGCTGCGCAACAGACCACCGATGCTAGTCAAGCCCAATTGGGAGCACAAAGTAATGCTGCTGAATCTTCTTATCGTTCGACGCAAGCGGCACTTGAAGCGCAAACCGCGGCACGCTCTCGCATCCTCGATACCAATTATGCGCAGTCGACATCTCAGCAAGCGCAAAATGAATCTCTATTGCAAAGTAATATTCAGTCGTATCAGCAACAGTTATCTTCAAGGAATATAGAGAAACTTCTATAAGTTGTTTTTCCTCAAACATATGACGACGCGACACTGCTACAGTGAGCGTCGTTTTTTGTGGGGGTCAAAATGAGTCAGTCAATTCATGGGCATCAAGTGATGCAATTAATGTTAGAAACGGGCGGTAGCTTTAGTTCGGAGTCTCTAGAGGTTCTATTGCATCAAACATTTGGTGAAAACAGCGTTTATCACACTTGTAGCAAACAAGGGATGAATGCTCAGCAATTAATCGTGTTGCTGGCAGAAAGGGGTAAGTTTGTAGAATCTAAGCAAGGTTTTACCACTAGCCAATCGAAGATCTGTTCACATCATTGAGGCTGCTTGAAATATCAAGGCTTATATCAAAACGTGTTATTTCACCAACATGGCTTTTTAGCTGAGTTCTGCGAGTTTAACTTGGCTGATTGTTGTTGCTGATTGAATCACTGCTCGCTTCGATTTCTAGCTTGTTCGCTCCGCCGCGATATACGCAACGCTTGGACTCTTCAGTTATTCGGATAAGTATAAAAATTCGTTCATCCGGTATTTTTATAGTTTTTTAGGTAACTAGCAAACCAGAGAACAATTAGGGTCAGGGTGTTATGCTTTGGCTCTTTTTCTATGCGTAGACAATATTGTCGTGAATAAGAGAGTGATGAATGGATATGTTATCAGCAGCGGTGATGCTGTTTTTGATTATGGATCCTCTGGGTAATCTTCCGGTATTTCTTAGTATGATTAAGCATCTTGATCCCAAGCGTCGGCGCATTGTATTGATGCGTGAATTGATGTTTGCATTGACGGTGATGTTTGCTTTCTTATTTGCTGGAGAACAGATCCTCGGTTTTCTCAACCTTCGTCAAGAGGCGGTGAGTATTGCTGGAGGAATTATCCTATTTTTGATCGCTCTAAAGATGATTTTTCCTCAACCTGGCGGTGTGGCGGGACTTGCCGCGGGAGAAGAACCATTTTTGGTGCCGATGGCGATCCCGATGATTGCTGGCCCCTCAATTTTGGCGTCGTTGATGCTTCTGGCTAATCAAGATGGCAGTAGGATGCTTGATTGGTCTCTGGCTTTGCTGATGGCGTGGGGAACGAGCGTGATTATCTTCATGTTTAGCGGGGTTTTATTACGTTTATTAGGTGAAAAAGGTCTAACTGCGATGGAGCGTTTGATGGGAATGTTATTGGTCATGTTGTCCGTTCAGATGTTTCTTGATGGCATTGCTGATTATTGGCAATCGCTATAATTGAGCTTCCAATAACCATAAATCTTAGGCGTATTACTCCTTCGGCGAGTTAATCCGCCCATCGCTTTATATCGCCTATATTCGTCTAGGAGTAAGGTCTAATTAATAGGGATGGTTGATCCCTAAACGAAACACCTTATCCTCTCCACTGCTGGCAAAATCGGCGCGCAATACCACTCCTTCGAGCATGACCCGAAGACTACCGCCAATACTGTATTTCATATCTTGGTGTAAGGTGGTTAAGCTATATTCATCGGCAACTCGCCCCAGCTCCGCAAATGCCACCCAATACCAAGCTGGAACGTTGAACCAGTTCACCACTGGGATTTTAGGTAGGGGATTCCAATGGGGGGTAAATCGATATTCTGCAGAGTAGTAAAGCATCGAGCGACTATGATAACGTGCTGTTTCATAACCTTTTAAGCGGTTCATCCCACCAAGGGTAGCGCCGGCAAACCATGCCGGTCGATGAAAGCGCGATTCGCCCTTGATCTCGGAGCTTTTATTCCAGCTTGGGGTATCCGCAGTTGCAACATTCAGGGCCAATACATGGTTTTGCAACCAAGGCATCTTCGGTAGGCTGATGTATTTAGCGGCAGAAAACTCCCACATGCTCCATGACGTTTGAGCGCTGCTGCCCCAATCGTGAGTGATACTCATCCGTTGGTGACTACCTGCGGTGGGGTTTTGGTTATAGTTGCGATTGTCGTATTCTAATTCGAACTTTAACCCCATAGAGCGGGTGGATGCTTGAAATTGATTATATTCACCAACATCTTGCTGCCAGTAATAGGGCTCTAGTTGGATGATCGTTCGGCCGCTGGTGAGTGGATCCCACCGTTTCGCACCAGCTTCATAGCCTGATAAAACTTGACCTTGGCGGATCTTAAAGGTGTGTATGGGAGAGTTTTTGCCATCACCGATTGGCAGTAAATAGCGAAAGCGAGCGCGGTATTCTTGACCTTGGGTATGTGTATAGATGCGATTGTTCTTGTTAGAGTCGTTACTGCCAGCAGTTTCGCCATTAAACTCGCTGTTTCCATCGATATATTGTGGGTCTCGGGTGTAGTTTGTTTGATAAATGCTGGTATCTAAAAACACTCGGTCAGCGAAGGGTAATTGGTAATCGCCGCTATATAGATATCCCATCCAACTATCGTTGCTGGTCACCATTGCCGTTGCAATGAGGCTTGCATTTGCTTGGATTTGGCCAGCGGAGCCGACTCCGACCCCGACTCCCCATTCTAGGTTTTCAGTATAAAAGCCATAGGGGATCACTTGTGTCCAAGGGCCAGAGCGCTGATGTTGGGCATCATCAATGAGAGTGACGTTCATGGCGAGACAGGGGAAGCTTAGCCAACCGAAAAGGGGTAAAGCGGGTCTCCCATGGTTCAAGCGCTTTTACTCGAAGTACGTTTATGAATTTGCCACATCGCAAATACCCCAAATAATAATAGTTGTAGACTGTCGCCTTTTTGTAGTGCGCCGCTTTGCTGCAAGCTATCGCGTATGGCAAATAATTGCAGGGCGTGCAGCAGCAATAGTAGCGCACCAACGATTGGTAATAGCCAATTAAAAGGCGCGCTGAACATGAAGATGCCGATTAAAATGGTTAACCACATCAAGGCCATTAAGGTTTTACCCAAGGTAATAAACATAGTTTTAAGCTCTTAGCTGAGTTGATAGAGACGAAAATTAACTTGACCGGCTTGTTTGCTTTTAATGCAGTTCCAATTTGCGGGAAGCTTGGGTTCTACGGCTTCGTTCTCATACTCGAGATACATTAAAGCATTGGTGTTTAACCAGCCATTTTCATTGAGTAGTTGACAGCTGACTTCCAGTAGGTCACAGCGAAAAGGGGGATCGATAAATACAATATCGTAGCCCTCTGCGGGTGTTTGTTTTAACCATTGCAAGGCATCTTGATTGATTAATTTTGCTTGCTGGCTAGAAACATCTAATAGCTGCAAGTTGACTTTCAGTTGATGAGCCGCTTGAGGGTCTTTTTCTACAAAGCTTGTAAAAGCAGCGAAGCGTGATAGAGCCTCAAAACCGAGACTACCGCTGCCAGAAAAAAGGTCTAAACAATGGCTATTGGGCAAATAGGGGCTTAACCAATTAAATACGGTTTCTTTGACCCTATCAGTGGTAGGGCGTAAGCCTTGGCTATTGAGAACTTTTAGTTTTCTACCGCGCCACTGGCCAGCAATGATGCGTACTTGTCCGCTGCCCTTGCTAGCTGGTTTCGTTTGATTTGAATGTTTTCTTGAGGAAAGCCGTGTCATTTACTTAGACCATTGAGAAACTGTGATAAAATCCGAACAATATTGACTGGACGTTGGCATTGTAACAGCCAACTTCGTTTACTGGTAAAAAGGTTTTGCAGTAATGGCAAAAAAGAAGGGCCTATTTTCTTGGTTTGGCCGAAAAAAAGATGATCAGCAACAAATTTCAACAGATTCGTCGACAGAATCACAGCTAACAGAACAAACTGCCGAACGGGAAGCCCAAGCCGAACGCGAAGCCCAAGCCGAACGCGAAGCCCAAGCTGAACGCGAAGCCCAAGCTGAACGGGAAGCACAAGCCGAACGCGAAGCCCAAGCCGAACGCGAAGCCCAAGCCCAAGCCGAACGCGAAGCCCAAGCTGAACGGGAAGCACAAGCCGAACGCGAAGCCCAAGCCGAACGCGAAGCCCAAGCCGAACGCGAAGCCCAAGCCGAACGGGAAGCCCGAGCCGAACGGGAAGCCCAAGCCGAACGCGAAGCCCAAGCTGAACGGGAAGCCCAAGCCGAACGCGAAGCCCAAGCCGAACGAGAAGCCCAAGCCGAACGCGAAGCACAAGATGAAGCAACTCAACCGGGAAAAAAAATAGGCTTGTTTGCGCGCTTAAAAGCGGGCTTAAAGCGGACTCGGCAGAACTTAGGCTGGGGTTTCTTCTCTTTATTTAAGGGGAGAAAAATTGATGATGAGCTATTCGAGGAGTTAGAAGAACAGCTGTTGGTTGCAGATATCGGGGTTGATACTACCTTGAAGATCATCAATCAATTGACTGCACATGCTAAGCGTAGTGCGCTGCAAGATGGCGAAGCCCTTTATGAGCAGTTGAAGTTAGACATGGCTGAGATGCTTAATCAAGTTGAGGCGCCACTGGATTTCAACCAAAGCGAAGGCCCGTTTGTTATTTTAATGGTTGGAGTCAACGGTGTGGGGAAAACCACCACCATTGGTAAATTAGCCAAACAATATCAGAGTCAGGGTAAGTCGGTGATGTTGGCTGCTGGAGATACTTTCCGCGCTGCCGCAGTGGAGCAACTACAAGTTTGGGGTGAGCGAAATAAGATCCAGGTGATCGCCCAGCATACTGGTGCAGATAGTGCCTCGGTTATTTTTGATGCCTTTCAAGCTGCGAAGTCACGAAAAGTTGACGTATTGATTGCTGATACGGCGGGTCGCTTGCAAAATAAAGCACATTTAATGGAAGAGCTGAAAAAGATCGTTCGTGTTATGCGTAAACTCGACGATGCAGCCCCTCACGAAGTTATGTTAACTATTGATGCAAGTACTGGTCAAAATGCCATTAGCCAGACCAATTTGTTTAATCAGGCGGTTGGTTTGACGGGATTGACTTTGACTAAGTTAGATGGCACTGCCAAGGGTGGCGTTATCTTTGCCTTAGCAGACAAATTTGCCTTGCCGATCCGTTACATTGGGGTTGGTGAAGGGATTGATGATCTTCGAGAGTTCTCTGCGCAACCCTTTGTGGATGCCTTGTTTAGTCGCGAAGAAAGCGAGTAGCCTTAGCGACAGATGATTAAGGAAAGGTTTGACTATTTATGATCCGTTTTGAGCAAGTGAGTAAGGTATATCCCGGCAGTCAACGAGCCTTGCAAAAAGTGTCGTTTCATTTAGAGCAAGGACAAATGGCCTTTTTAACGGGTCACTCGGGCGCGGGTAAAAGTACTTTGCTCAAGCTCATTACGGCGATGGAGCGACCCAGTGATGGTAAAGTATGGGTCAACGGTGATGATATTAGCCGTTTAGCTCATCGCAAGATCCCTTATCTACGTCGCCAAATGGGAGTTATCTTTCAGGATCATAAATTACTGATGGATCGAAGCGTATTTGATAATGTCGCGCTGCCTTTGGTGATTGAAGGTTATAGTATGAATGATATTAAGCGTCGTGTTGCCGCGGCCTTAGATAAGGTGGGGTTACTGGATAAAGCTCATTGCGTACCGGTCGCACTATCGGGTGGAGAACAACAGCGGGTCGGGATTGCCCGTGCTGTGGTCAATAAGCCGATGATTTTAATTGCCGATGAACCGACAGGTAATCTAGATCCCGCTTTATCCTTAGAAATCTTCCGCTTATTTGAAGAGTTTAATCGGGTCGGCGTGGCGGTGTTAATTGCCAGCCACGATTTAAGCTTGATTGCAAAATTGCATTACCAACGGCTGGTGTTGCAACATGGTCAATTACTGACCTCGTCGAGTGCTGGTGCGGAGCAAACCTTATGAGAGGCGCGAAACCAACAGTAAAAGTGGCATTGCCGCAGCGTATACTTATGTTTGTGGTTCGTCATTTACAGCAGTGCGTTGCAAGCTTAGGTGAACTATGGCGAACCCCCGCCAGTTCCATGCTAACCCTTGCGGTGATCGGTGTATGTTTGGCCTTGCCAGCAAGTTTTTACCTGGCAACAAAGAACATCCAGCAACTCACAGGTT
This sequence comes from Agarivorans sp. QJM3NY_30, assembly GCF_050870855.2. Classification (GTDB taxonomy): domain Bacteria; phylum Pseudomonadota; class Gammaproteobacteria; order Enterobacterales; family Celerinatantimonadaceae; genus Agarivorans. The sequence goes on from NZ_CP194038.2 coordinate 534,042, forward strand.
ATTGGCAAAGTGATACGCAAATTAGTTTGTTTTTACAACAGAATATCACTGAACAACAGCGTGATGAGCTGCAGCAAAATATTGCGGATATGCCACAGGTCGCGCGGGTCGATTTAGTCAGTAAGCAACAAGGCCTAGCTGAATTTCAGCAGACCAGCGGATTTGACGATGTATTGGCCTTACTTCCCGAAAACCCCCTACCTGATGTATTGCTGGTGCAACCTAGCCTAGATTTTAGTCATGCAAGTGCAGCTCAAGCTCTGCTTGACAGTCTGCAACAACATAGCTTGGTTCAACAAGCCAGCTTAGATGTGCAGTGGTTGCAGCGTCTGGATACGATTATTAGTATGTTACAGCAGTCGGCATGGTTGCTAATTCTGCTGTTAGTGAGTGCCGTCGCCCTGATTGTGATTAATACCCTACGTTTGAATATTCTAAACCGTCGTAGCGAAATTGAAGTGATGAAGCTAGTGGGGGCCACTGATGCCTTTATTCGTCGTCCATTCCTTTATACTGGCTTTTGGTTCGGCTTAATTGGTGGCTTATTAACTTGGGTATTATGCAATATTTTACTGATTTGGACCGAGTATGCACTGCAACAGATCGGTCTGCTCTACCAGCAAGAGATTTATTTAGCGGGTTTGTCCTTTCGAGAATTTAGCAGTTTAATTGGTTTTTCTATGCTGCTTGCTTTAGCCGCTTCTTGGTTGTCTGTGAGTCGACATATTCGAGAAATAGAACCGAGTTAGTGCTTGTGATTTTTGCGGACAGTCCTGATTTCCTACCCAGCTTTTAGTGAGTGGTGATGTTTATTTTTGACGTAAGCAGAATCTCTATCCAATGAATCATTTATGGCCGCTGTGGTACTCAAGCCCATTTTGCTTTCCAAGAAGCAAGCAATCAAATTGAAGGTGTCGAGGGTTGTGCCTTGTCCCCTTGTGGTAAAACAGCCATATTTATCTTTAATTATTAAATCTTTTGCTATTCATCATGTTAGCGGTTTTATTGTTATAGCTTAATCAGCATTAGATGTGCTTGATTAGATGAATCCATTTAAACAGTGGCTTAACGTACTTTAAATAAATTATAAATTGTGAACTATATTCAATGTGTGGCATCTTATTTATCATGCTGAGATACTTGAATAGGCAGGTTCCAGTGGAAGTTTTAGGGGTTAGATCTTGCTGAATGGCTATGATAGACTCATTGACCGAGTAAATTATTGAGGTTGATATGGATCAAAAGATTGCATCTATGGCGTTAGTCCCGCAAGGGAGTATCGAGGCCTATATCCAATCAGTAAATCGGATTGAGATGCTGAGTGCTGAGCGAGAGAAAGAACTCGCGACTCGTTTGTTTGAAGATGGTGATTTAAGCGCCGCTCGTGAATTAGTTATGTCGCATCTGCGATTTGTTGCTCATGTCGCGAAAAACTATGGGGGTTATGGCCTCCCTCAAGCAGATTTGATTCAAGAGGGCAACGTAGGCTTAATGAAAGCCGTAAAACGATTTGACCCGAGTGTTGGTGTTCGTTTGGTATCTTTTGCAGTGCACTGGATTAAAGCGGAAATCCACGAATACGTATTACGTAATTGGCGAATGGTAAAAATTGCGACCACCAAAGCGCAGCGTAAATTGTTTTTCAATCTACGCAAGTCAAAAAAACGCTTGGGTTGGTTTAGTCGCGATGAAGTGAATATGGTGGCCGAAAATCTCGGTGTGACGACCAAAGATGTGTTGGAAATGGAATCTCGGATGAGTGCTCAAGATCAGGCTTTTGATCTGGCTTCTGATGATGACGAGCGTGAAGGCAGTTTTGCGCCGATCCAGTATTTAGAAGATAAATCTTCTGATGTTGCGCAGTTTGTCGAAAAAGAAAATTGGGAAATTGCCGCCGCAAATCGCTTGCGTGCCGCGTTGGCTACTTTAGATGAACGGAATGCTTTTATCGTACAACGTCGTTGGTTGGATGATAATAAAGCTACTTTGCAAGAGTTGGCCGACCACTATCAAGTATCGGCAGAACGGATCCGCCAGCTAGAAAAAAATGCCATGAAAAAGCTGAAAGCTGCGATGGAATAACAACTTTATAAAAAACCTCGCTTAGCGAGGTTTTTTATATTCAAATCTGCCCCACCGCTGTGTTAAATTTGCACAAACTTCTCAATATGGCCCTGACATGGACAGTCCTTTCGAATTATCAAAAGTAAACTTTGTGATTGATGGGGATGGCCGGAAAACTGCGGCGATCATACCGATAGAGCTCTATCAGCAACTTCTTTCTTTACGCGAGTTAGTGGCACAGAGCAATACCAAAGAACTGAGTGCCGATTATTCCTTTAGTGTAAAGCAGGCGGTTGCCTATGGTTATCCGGTTGGTGCTAAGAATAAACCTGGTTTTATGGTGATCAAAGGTTCTACCGCTAACGGCGGGGGGGCTGAGTCGCTGCGCCCTGCAGTGTTGGCCTTGCGTGAGCAGCTCCTGGAAGAACACGTATTATGCCGTCAGGGTGAGGGTTATGAGTTTATGCGTGATCATCAGTTTTCTAGTCCGAGTTCGGCGGCTTGTTTAATTGCCGGGAACGCCCGTAGCGGACTGGATGCTTGGCTAGATAAGTGGGGACGTAGCCTGAAAGATCGCGGCTATGGCAAGAAACGCTAAACGAGAAAGAAAAAGAGCGCTTAATCGCGCTCTTGGTATTTGCTAAGAGTATTCACTTAACACTTAAGCTAATAAACTTAAGGGGTCGATGCTTTCTAGTTGAAGCGCTTCTCCAACCTCTGCGCAGGTTAGTTTTCCATGCATCACATTTAAGCCGTTTCGTAGATGCTCGTCATCTAATAAGGCTTGCTTGTAACCTTTGTTGGCTAAAGTAATGATGTAGGGCAGGGTGGCATTATTGAGTGCCATGGTTGAGGTTCTGGCTACGCCACCTGGCATATTGGCAACACAGTAGTGTACGACTTCATCAACAATGTAAATCGGATCTTGGTGAGTCGTTGCTTTAGAAGTTTCAGCACAGCCGCCTTGGTCAATTGCAACATCAACAATCGCACTGCCCGCTTTCATGCGTTTAACCAAGTCTTTGGTGATTAATTTGGGCGCTGCAGCACCTGGTAGAAGAACACCGCCAATCACTAAATCTGCTTCTAGTACATGTTGTTCAATACTGCTAGTGGTTGAATAAACGGTTTTCACTTTACCGTGATATTCGGCGTCAATCGCTCGTAGTACATCGATGTTGCGGTCTAAAATTGCAACATCAGCCCCCATTCCAACGGCCATTTGTGCCGCATTGCGTCCCACCATGCCACCACCAATAATCGCGACTTTAGCGGGTTCTACCCCTGGGACGCCACCCAATAGTAGACCGCGACCACCTTTTGACTTTTCTAGCGCAAGAGCACCAGCTTGAATGGCCATCCGTCCCGCGACTTCAGACATTGGGGCAAGTAGTGGTAGACCGCCTTTCGCACTGGTGACGGTTTCATAGGCAATACATACGGCACCAGATTTCACAAGGTCTTTGGTTTGTTCTGGGTCGGGTGCTAAATGTAGGTAGGTGAAGAGTAATTGATCTTCGCGTAGCATTGCCCGCTCGCTTGCTTGTGGTTCTTTAACTTTGACAATCATGTCAGCAGCGGCAAAAACTTCGGCAGCATCATTGGCGATGTTTGCACCCACCGCTTGATAATCTTTATCGGCAAAACCAATACCAGCTCCTGCGTTAGTTTCAACAAGCACTTGGTGGCCATGTTGAATCAGTTCGTTTACGCTGGCTGGGGTCATTCCAACACGATATTCGTGATTTTTTATTTCTTTAGGTACGCCAATAAGCATAGTTTTTAACTCCTTTTAAATATAATATATTGGTCATATATGCCGCTCTTTTTTTTAAAATATAGTGAATAACACCAGTAATGCAACACATTTTTAGTCTAAGGTTCTGTCTTGAGTTCTGCCTTTCGGTAGGATATGTTGAGAGTATGTTAAAGACTAAAACAAAGTCATGAGAATGGGGCAAAGTATGCAGCAAAATATTCTAAATAAGGTCTTAGACGATATTGATCTATTTAACCTCAATGATCCAAACCTGCAGTTAGATGAACTAGGTTATGAACATCCTAAAGAACTTTTATATGGGCAAAGAATGTCAAAAGTTTTGTTTGAGTTTATGCCATCCCCTTCTCCTGAATTACAGATCGCTGCTCGAGCCCAGCATATCGGTCGTTGGTTGTCGCCACGAGGTGATTATCCTGAGGGTAGAACAGGTTATTTAAAATGGCGAACCGATTTGTCTAAAAAACATGCACAGTTATGTAGTGATATTATGCGCCGACATCAGTTTGAGGAAGCCAGCATCGAGCAGGTCTGTGGCCTATTACGTAAAGAAAAGCTAAAACGCAACCCACTAACGCAAGCTTTGGAAGATGTGATTTGTTTGGTCTTTCTAGAGTATTACTTTATCGATTTTGCGGCTAAACATGAACAAGATAAGGTACTCAGTATCGTTAAAAAAACTTGGGGGAAAATGTCGGAGCAAGGGCACGAGGCGGCCTTAGCGTTAAAGCTGCCAAGTGAGGCGAGTGACCTGATTAAGCTGGCGTTGGCTTCGTGAAGTCAGCTGATTAAATACTAATCTTATGCTAGTATTCGCCCGTTTTTAGTTGATTAGGCATTTCTGATGAGAAGAGATCTGGCATTTCGTTTTTCCCGTGTTACTGAGTCTGCAGCATTGGCTGGTTATAAATGGTTGGGGCGAGGCGATAAAAACCTTGCCGATAATGCAGCGGTAGAGGCGATGCGTATCATGCTTAATGATATGGACATTGAAGGCGAAGTCGTTATTGGTGAAGGCGAAATCGATGAAGCGCCAATGTTATACATTGGTGAGAAGGTGGGAACTGGCGGTGAAGCGGTCGATATTGCGGTTGACCCGATTGAAGGGACTCGCATGACCGCGATGGGTCAAAATAATGCAGTGGCTGTATTAGCTGTGGGTGAAAAGGGAGCATTTTTACGTGCGCCTGACATGTACATGGAAAAGCTGGTGGTAGGACCAAATGCTAAGGGCACCATCGATCTTGAACAGTCTATTGAACACAATATTAAAATGGTTGCCTCGGTGTTGGGCAAAAATATTAGTGATATGACGGTGATTACTTTGGCGAAGCCCCGTCATGATCAAGTGATTGTAGAGATGCAAAAGCTTGGTGTGAGAGTGTTTGCTATTCCTGATGGGGATGTGGCCGCTTCGGTATTGGCCTGTATGCCGCTGAGTGAAGTTGACATGATGTATTGTGTTGGTGGTGCTCCTGAAGGCGTGATTTCTGCCGCTGTGATCCGGGCCTTGGGCGGTGATATGCAGGGCCGTTTAATTCCTCGTAATCAAGTAAAAGAAGACAATGCTGAAAATAGAGTCATTGCGGCTGAAGAAATTCGTCGTTGTGAAGAGCAAGGTATTCAAGTGAATCGTGTATTGCAGCTGAACGATTTGGTGAAAAACGATAATGTTATCTTTTCAGCAACGGGCATTACTAAAGGTGATTTACTGGAAGGGATCAACCGTCAAGGGAATATTGCGGTCACCGAAACGCTATTGGTTCGTGGTAAAACACGGACCATTCGCAAGATCCAATCAACGCATTACCTTGACCGCAAAAATGAAGACCTTAAAGCTGTTATCTTATAGGCGATGATTGTTTGAGTGAATAGCAAAAACCAGAGTAGTGCTCTGGTTTTTTTATAATTGAAACTCTAACTGGTTATTGAGTCCGAGATGCTGATAGAAAGCGAGAGCTGGTGAATCATTACTGTTTGGAAATATCAGCTTATTTAATTGTTTATGCTGAGCCAGTTGCAGTAATTGCTGAAACATAAATAAGCCGATGCCGCGTCGTCGGGTGATGTCTCGCACAATAAAACGATTCACTTGAAGTCCGCTGCCCGCAGTGCTTAGTAGGCAATAAGCAACTATTTTTTGATTAAATACGCAGTAATAGAGTCGCTCCGCTTGTTGCCAATGGCTCCATTGCTGTTCGCTCACATGCGGTGAAATTTTAGTTAAATCCTTGGAAAAGCTTGGCAAGATTGTAGCTGTCTGAAAAGATAAACGCATGATTTCGGTAACGATTGCTTAGGAAACTTTGGAAAGCGGTGATTTAGACATTTGTTCGATATCTAAATTGTGCCAGTCTTTAAGAAAATACTGTGATTCCTGGCAAATCATCAATAGCGATTTCTTTAAATTATCGTCTAAATACTCAAGATCGAGCTTCGCCAACTGGTCAATGGTGTGGCTCAGATCGAAAACCAAAGGACTCAAATCAAACAAATTGTTTGGTTCGATATTACGTTTATGGTTCGGTTGAGTTTGTCGTTTTCGCCAAGTACTAAAAGTGACGAGTAAAAGATTGATGAGTTGCTTTGATTCTCGGCAATTCAAACTCGACTGCTGAATCCACCAGGGGGCGGTACCTTTCATAAAACTGATACAATCGCTCACAACATTATTGACATAAGCTTCATCAACGTAGGAGGGGAGGGGCATTAGTTTCATAAATATGGTGCTGAGAAAATGATGGAATTAGATTACACATTCTCTGCCCACAAACCAATAGCTTGAACTCGATTAGCTATATTTAATATCGATTTTGTGTTTGCCAGCGCTTAATTAAGCTTTTTAAAGCTTGTATCTGGTGATGTAAAGCAAGCAGGGCAGGATCCGCTAGTTGGAACTATGACTGCTGTCTATTATTATTTGTTTGCTTATTGTACAAAGTTTTGATGTTTGTCAGAATACCGTTTCTAATATGTTGTTTTTTTGGAATATTGCCGACTTTAATCAACATTCTTGATTAAATAGGATGTTCTCTCCAAGGTTGTGGCTAGAAGAGAACGCTGTTACGGATGATAAGCAATGCCCAGTATAAGCAAACGAACCTTGAGGCATAGAGGATTTACCCTGATTGAATTGTTGATCGCCGTCGCTATCTTAGTGATTATTATGGTGGTCGCCGTTCCCTCGATGCAAAGTTTTATTGAAGATAGTAAGCAGCGTGTCACTCGGGATCTATTGGCCAGTAGTCTCAATGTTGCACAGCAAGAAGCGATTCGTAATAATTTGTCTACCTATGTTTGTCCCACATCGAGTGGCACCAGTTGTGCTTCGGCTTGGGGAGGTAATACTGGTTGGCTGGTTTATTTAGATGAACATCGCGATGGCAGCTTAAGTGACGCTAATCAAATCATCGTTAGCTATCCCAGCCCAAAGTCGGCAAAACTTCAATATACCCCCACTTCTTCAAATAGCGTATTACTGCGTTTTTTCCCTTCCGGCCACGCGTTAGCTGGGATATTTACAATTTGTAGCCCATCGGCTGCGTTTGAAGATCAAAGGATCGAGCTGACACGCATGGGGAGGATCGAGTATGCGTCGCCATCAACCAGTTATTGCCCCTAAGGTTCAGGGCTTCACTCTAATCGAATTGCTGATTGCTTTGGTAGTGGTTTCGATTGGTTTACTGGGTCACGCGGCTTTGCAAATTCAGTCGGTGAATACCGCGCAACAAGCGCGTTTTGCGCAAACCGCAAATACCGCTATGTTGGATATGATACAGCGTGTCTTGGCTTTGCCTGAGGCGGCGCGCAATAATGAGTTTAATGCCGAAAACTTGACTAGTGGTGTCGCGCCTAGTTTTGTTAACTGTGATTCTGGGAGCGTGAGCTGTACTCGCGCACAATTTGCTGCGTTTGAGGTTGGTAACTGGTATGACAGAGTGAGCCCTTCCATTCCCCAGCTTCGATTCTCTTTACAACATGTCAATAATTTGGTGACTCTGAGAATGACTTGGGATGCTCACTTGACCGGTTCTGGGGTGGCCAATTGCGATGCGGACCGATCGGGAAATGCGCATCAATGCAGCGAGGTTGCCGTGTGGGTAAGATGATGGGCCAACAGCGAGGCTTTAGTTTAGTTGAAATGATGATTGCTTTAATGCTGTCCTTATTGGTGGTGGGAGGGCTGTACGCCGCATTGATTGGTGATAAAAAAAGTTACCAGGCGACTCGGGCAAATCATTTATTAGTTAGTAAAAATAGAATGAGTATGCAAACACTGCAGATTTATTTACAACAAGCGGGTTTTCGTGATTTTCAGCAGCTCTACCAGAATACCCTTTTACCTCAGGTGAATAGCGAAGATAGCGCGGGTTTTACTTGGGATGAAGGCCAGTTTATTCAAGGACTCGAGAATCAAAATAGTTATCTTGGCGCCAAACCCAATACCGATGTCGTGAGTTTGCGTTTTTATGGTGCCGCACTACCTAACAGTAGTATTTTTAGCTGCAACGGCGACGAACTGGCCGCCAATAGTAGTACCAGCCTGAGCTTTTTCGTATCCACGACCAATCAACTGATATGTCGTGATAGCGGCGGTGACACCGTGTTCGATCAGGATATCGATAGTTTACAGTTACTCTATGGTAGTCGGGACGAACATGAGTATAAGTATTATAAAGCCAGTGAAGTGAGTGACTGGCGGCAAATAAATCGAGTTAAAGTTGCATTGTTGGTCGCTCAAGAAGTCCCGATGGGCAACCTCAGCAATCAGAATCGTTATTCTGTGCTTGATGAAGATATCGCGATCTCAGATAAAAAACTTCGGCAAGTGGTCAACGAAACCATTTTGCTAATAAACGTAGGATCTTAGCGATGCCACAATTCCAACGACAATACGGTATGGCGCTAATTATGTCGCTGATTATGGTGCTTATTATCGCGATGATAGGGGTCTCTATTGCCCAGCAGGTGAGTAGTGGTCGTAAAAACTCGGCAATCTATCAGGACCATACTGTCAGTTATGCTCGAGCCAATTCAGGCATTTGGGAAGCGGAGCAGGTGGTGAAAGAGCAGGCTTACTCGGTGGATGCCTTACTCAAACCGACAACTGCAAATTCGTTGGTAGCTGCAAAATTTGGCTCAGCAGATTGGTGGCAAACCAACAGTAATTGGGATATCGCGCATAAGATGGTTGTGGTTAAAGATGCCAATGGCCAAGCGTTAGCGGGTGAGCCCCGTTATATTATCGAAGATGCGGGGGTTGATTCAGGTTTGGTATTGGGGGTGAATATCCCGAAACGACGCTTTTTAAGAATTACTGCTCGTGCTCAAGGAGAGGGTGGTGCCGTTACTTATTTACAATCCTATGTTGCATTTATGGAGTAGTCGCAGTGAAGCAGATTAAAGGTTTTACCCTGATAGAGGTGATGATTACTGTGGCGATAGTAGCGATCTTGGCGGCTGTCGCATATCCCAGTTATTTAAGTCATGTGCAAACCACTCGACGTGAGGAAGCAAAACGAACGCTGGTAGAGGCTGCGCAACATATGGAAAGTTATTACTCGATGAATTTGACTTATAGTGGTGCCGCGAGCTCTGGTAGCCTCACTATTTATACACCCACTCATAATTTTAGTGATTATTACACGCTTAGTACGAGCGGTATGAGTGCTTCAGCTTACACCTTATCAGCGACGCCAAAATCAACGGCCGCTCAGGCCAGCGATCATTGTGGCACCATGAGCATTAATAGTACTGGTTTAACGACACCCTCTAGTGGCGGGTGTTGGTAATGAGTACCTTTCACAAGCTATCAAAGCTGGTTTTAGGCCTATTACTATTGCCTTTTAGTGTGGCTTCACTTTCGCTGAATGCGGCGAATTTAAACCTTGCTGATGTCCCTTTATATGTCGCAACTGTACCTGCACCAATGGTGATGTTAGTGATGGGGCGTGATCATACTTTGTACTATGAGGCCTATAACGATGCTTCTGATTTAGATGGCGATGGGGTATTAGATACGACTTATCAGCCAACGCAAATTGACTATTACGGCTATTTCGATAGCCAGCGTTGTTATGCTTATAACGAGCAGCAACAACAATTTGAGCCCGGCGAAGCGGCTACTTCAGGTTCAAAAACCTGTGGCGGTGCAGCGCAGTGGAGTGGCGATTTTCTAAATTACCTCACCATGTCTCGTATGGATGTACTGCGCTCGGTATTGTATGGTGGTCTTCGAGACGTCGATAGTTCTAGTCAAACGGTCTTAGAGCGAGCTTATATTCCACAGGATGCCCATTCTTGGGGGAAAAGCTATACCTCTGAGGCGGTCAATCATTATGACCTGAGTGCTTACACTCCTTTCGATAATCCGCTATCGGGCAATAAGCATTTTTTTGGTACCGCCACTTTTTCCAGTAATGGCAACGCTCAGCCAAAGCTGGTAATGCTTAAAAATATTAATAAGAACAATGCACAGTGGAATAACTTTGGAATTGATGTGACCGCTGTTGAAGATGAATTCGATATTTGGTACTGGGCGAGTAAGGAAGCTCCGGTCCTGACTGGCAGTGTTGATGAATCTTATGTGGTGCGAGTTCAAGTTTGTGTGAGTGGTAAGCTTGAGAGTAATTGTAAGCATTATCCCAATGGCAACGATAAGCCGACTGGGTTATTACATCAGTACGGTGAGGATGGCAGTATTGATTTTGGCTTAATCACTGGCAGTTACCAAAAAAACTTATCCGGAGGGGTATTACGTAAACGGGTAGGCTCTTTTAGCGACGAACTTAATACCAATAATGGGATCTTTAATAGTGGCGTGAACGGTATCGTTCGCAGCATCGACAAGTTGAAAATATATGGTTATAACGGGAGCTCTTACGATCATTGTGGTTGGGTGTCGACTCGGGCGATCGTTGATGGAGAATGTTCATCGTGGGGGAACCCGCTGGGCGAAATGCTCTATGAGAGTTTAAGGTATTTTCATGGTGAAAAACTGGCGAGCCCGTCATATAGCATTGCTAATGGGAGCATCGACAACGGCCTCGGTTTGCCAATTGCAAGCTGGGATGATCCCTTTGAAGGTCGTGAGTACTGTGCGGCCCCATATAATCTGGTGATTAGTGACATTAACCCTTCCTATGACTCCGATGAACTTCCTGGCGGCCAATTCACCAATGCCTACCAAGGCTCTACCTTGGATGGTTTTTCTCTTTCGACCTTACTGAATACCATTTCTACCACAGAGGGCATTACCGGTAATTATTTTATTGGTGAGTCGATTGATGATAGCACCGATACTAGGGGGGCTCCTACGGCCAAAGCGGTGACTTCACTCGCCAAAATTCGAGGTTTATCACCTCAAGAGCCGACTAAAGAGGGGAGTTATTCCGCCGCTGGAGTGGCTTATTACGGACATAAAACAGATTTGTTCCCAGCAAAATCAGGTAAGCAGAATATTCAAACCAGCGTGGTAGCGATTTCTTCACCTTTGCCAGAGGTGAGGGTGAAAGTTGATGACAAGGTGGTTACGGTTGTGCCTTTTGCCAAGTCAGTGGGTGGAAATAGCATCAATAAGAATAAAGGGGCGTTTCAACCGACTAATACCATCGTTGATTATTATGTTGAATCCTTTAGTGATACTTCTGGGGTTTTTCGAATTGCCTTCGAAGACGTTGAGCAAGGGGCCGATCATGATATGGATATGGTGGTTAAATATAGCTATGAGGTCAAAGATTTATGTCCTCATGTTGGCGATAACGAAGCCACTTGTAATAAGACCAAGGGGGTCGCGCTGACCCTTGATTCGACCTACGCTAGAGGCGATATTCACCAACATGCCGGATATGTGATTTCGGGCACAACCAAAGACGGTATTTATTTGGATGTTAAAGATCAAGATGGTGGTCATGTGAACTACTATCTTGATACGCCTAGTGAGAGAGAAGCGCCCTTCCCCAATAATACTCGAAAGCTTGAAGCGAGTACTGCCGATTTACCTTGGACTCGCACGCGCTACTTTTTTCCAAATGGGAATACAGCAGGCCAGTTAAAGTCACCACTTTGGTATGCGGCAAAGTGGGGTGGTTTTAACGATGAGAATGGCAGCGAATTCCCCGATACGAATGAATGGGATGCAGAAACGAGCGGTCAACCCGATGGCTATTTCCCTGTGACTAATGCAGGACAATTGGGGGCTCAAATCACCAAAGCCTTAGATAAAACCTTAGCAGGAGATCGCTCCGCGAGCTCGCCTGTGTTTAATTCCAATTTTCTACAAAGTGATACGCTGCTCTATCAGTCATCTTTTAATAGTGAACATTGGAATGGAGATGTGAAAGCCTATTCGGTTGATGTTGACGGCGAGTTAAGCTCCTCAGCTATCTGGAGTGTGGCTGAGCAAATTGACTCGATGGCATTCTCTTCACGCAGTATTTATACCCGTAATCCAGAGAGTGATGAAATTGTTAAGTTTTCTCCCCCTAGTAGTTTGCTTGGTGATAGTCATGGTTTAAGCGAAGCGCAGATTGATGACTTACTGGCAGGGCAACAGGGTAGCGATGAAAGCAAGCTCGCTTATCTCGCAGCGGTGGTTAATTATTTACGGGGAGAGCGAACTTATGAAGCTTCTGATTTGAGCTACAGTATGCGAGCTCGGGAGGCGGTGCTAGGAGATGTGATTCATTCGATCCCCTATTATGTCGCGCCTGTGAATGGTCATCGAGTGACTACCCCTGTGTTGGTATTTGGTGCTAATGATGGCATGGTGCATGTGATAAATGCTTCCAACGGCGAAGAGGCGATGGCCTATGTCCCGAGTCAAGTATATGGCAAGCTAAATAGCCTCACGCGCAGTACTTACAGTCATCAGTATTTTGTTGATGGTGGAGTGACGGCTTATACCGATGGCGTTGGCTCCTCGGCACGGACAACGGCGGTCGGTCGTTTAGGTACTGGCGCGAAGGGCTTCTATGCCATCGATGTTAGCGACATGAGTCGCGTGAATAAAGATAAGATAAAATGGGAAATTAGTGCCACTGGCGATTTTTCGGGCTTGGGTTTGAGCGCGGCAGCGCCAACTATCGCGAAATTGGCCAATGGTAAAGTTGGGGTTATTTTTGCCAATGGTTATAACGCCGATGACTCGGAAGCTAAGCTTTATATTGCGGATCTGGATGACGGTAGTCTGATCGCGACGCTGCATACACATGTCGATAGTGCCGATGATCCCACGGGTGAACAGCGACCGAATGCTTTAGCCAGCCCTGCGGTAGTCGATATCAATAGCGATGGGGTTGCGGATCGTATTTATGCGGGCGATTTGTTTGGAAATATGTGGGCTTTTGATGTGTCAGCGACCAGTTCCAGTCGTTGGGGGATCGCGATTGCGGGTGATAAACCCTTATTTAAGGCCGTTAGTCCAGACAAGCCAGATGTAAATTACACTGCGCAGGCGATTACCTCTAGACCTTCGGTGGGCGCTCATCCTAAAGGCATTACCGCTGGAGTTTTGGTGGCCTTTGGTACCGGTAAATATATCGAGACCACCGACAATAATGCGATTGGCGAAGCGACTCAGAGTGTTTATGCAATTTGGGATAAATTAGATGACGTTGCTTTTAGTTCGAGCCGCTCTAAGGTTGATGGCTTAGATGTTTATAACAACTTATTACGGCAAACCATCGAGAAAGAAGATTTTAATTCTGCCACGCGGATCGGCAATCGACTGTTGAGCGAAAATGTTATCGATTGGAGTCAACATCGGGGGTGGTATTTAGACCTGATAAATACCGCAGATGGTAATACCAATAATTATGGTGAGCGCCAAGTGAGTAATACTTTATTGTTGGCCAATAAATTGAGTTTTACTAGTTTATTGCCCAGCGCGGATGCTTGTGCGGGTGGGGGGAGTGGTTGGTACATGGAAATGAACCTACATTCTGGTTTAACTTGGAACACTGGTACCGAGGGGAACACCGACGCAGATGATCAAGGCGACACCATTAATAATGATAGCTCTCATCAGCTTGTGGAAGGCGGGATCCCATCCTCTCCAACGGTGATTATTAATCCCAATCTCGATCAAGATAATGCTGTTAAAGAAGAAGGCATTATTGAGAAAAATTGTATTACTTTGAGTGATGGAACGGTGAAGTGCTTTGATGATTACCAATCCCCAACTGGCCGCTTAAGTTTGCGCACTTTATATTAGCGTCTACTAGAATAAGTCAAGGGCCATCATGTTAGGTATTTAATTTATTCAAGGCCTATTGTTTACCGATTTGCGCTAGCTTATTTATCCCAATTTGCTTCATTATATGATCAACTTATTACGCAGCATAAATCTGCCGATAAGGAGGGATAAAATGAGCTAGCTAGTGGCTCCAATTACAAGAGACATAACGCAGTTAGTGGTGATTTGCGCTAGCAAGAATGAACAGATAATTAGTTCGATAATTATTAGTTGCGAGTCTAATATACGGTTCTGCTACACTAGCCTCTTTTGGCTACCGAGAACCATAGTATGCAATGCCGGATGGGTTGTGGTGCTTGTTGTATCGCACCTTCAATTAGCTCTTTAAATAAAGCCGCTGGTGAGCGTTGTATCCACTTGAACATCGACAATTTGTGTCAAATATTTGAGCAACCAGAACGGCCGCAAGTGTGTCGTGATTTTAAAGCGGCGCATTGGTTGTGTGGTGATACCCGCCAGCAAGCCTTAGACAATCTCATTCATTTAGAAATACAAACACAGAGCTAGCGCTTCACAGCTTATTTATCCCCGTCTTGGATTGATGGGCGCTGTTGATTGATGTTTGTATTGGCGATGCGTAAGTTGGGATCGCTGGATGATTGCTGCTTTTGCCATGCTAAACGTTGCGCTAAACCTACCAATTGAATATCTGTAGGTAACGTAAGTTGGCGCAATAGGGCTAGCGAATTAGGCCGCGGGTGGGCGATTAATATCGCATGACCATATTTACGACTCAGCTTGAGTGCCAGTTGCCATTGTTGGTAAATACTCACCGGGTTATCGATATGATCTAAAAAGACATGTCGACGTAAAACGGGGACTTGATACATTAAAGCGGTTTTTTCTGCGACGCTGCCCAAGTGGGTTCGGCTATCAACAAAAAACAGCTGTTGCTCGTTCAATACTTGCATCAACCAGCCCATTTCTTGAGGCTGTTGGGTGAGCTGACTCCCCATGTGGTTATTGAGACCAGTGGCTTCAGGGTAATCTTGAATGGCAGCATATACCCGTCGTTTGAATTCATATTCATCGAGTTGTGTACTCAGCCCGTAGGGGCCTAAATTCAGATCGCGACTTCCCTGCATGGGCAGGTGTAGCATCACCTCTCGCGCCTGTTGTTGAGCTTGTACTGCGATGTTTTTGGCGTAGGGACTTGCCGGTAGGACCGATAGGGTGATTGCTGGGTTTAACTGGAGTAGTTGATAGTCTTGATAGCCGTTACCCACGTCATCAACAATGATACTGAGCAGACCCGCGCTCGCGGTATTGCAGCCACATAGGCTAAGCCAAATCAGGATTACTCTAACCATTTTTGTGGATCTTGGGTTTGACCCTGGTAGCGGATTTGGAAAAATAAGGCGTTAGTGCTCTGGCCCCCACTATTCCCTGCATAGGCGATGGTTTCTCCGGTATTGACCCGTTGGCCAATGGTCGCGTTGAGGCTTTGGTTATATCCGTATAAGCTTAAATATTGTTTGCCATGGTCGATGGCAACAACTAATCCGTAACCGCGTAGCCAATCGGCAAAAACCACATTTCCCGGCGCAATGGCTTTGATTTCGGTGCCAGGATGAGAGTCGATGACCATACCTTGCCAACGAGTTTGCCCTTGGTTTTGGCTATTATAGCGATGTAATACTTTACCCTTCAGTGGCCATGGTAGCTTGCCCTTGGTCTTACTTAGGCCTAGCAATGGTGCTTTGTCGAGATGCTGTTTGAGGGCTAGCTGTTGTTGCTGTTCGATTTGTTGACTGATCAGCTGTTGTAAATGTTGCTCGTTAATTTGCAACTGTTCTAAGCGACTTTTTTCGCTGCTTTGAAGTTGGTTGAGTTGTTGTAATTGTTGTTTGCGTTGGCGCTGTTGTTTTTGATATTGCTGTTGCTGTTGTTGTTGTTGGGCAAGTAATTGAGCTAACTGCTGTCGATTTTCATTGAGCTGCAGTTGCGCTTGACTCAGTTCAAGCTGTTTATCCGCGACAGCCACCAACGCTTCACGGCGAGCTTTGGCTAAATAGTGATAGTACTGCAACATTCGTTCTAATCGCGCAGGATCTTGTTGGTTGAGTAGCATCTTCAGATAGTCACTGTGGCCTGCTTGATAGGCACTCTTGAGCTGTGCTTTTAGGGCTTGTTGTTGCTGCTGAAGTTGTTGTTCCAAACCCTGCATATTGGCTTGGATGTGTTGTTGTTGGGCTTTGGATTCTGCTAACTGTAGATTGAGGCTGCGTAGCTGTTGATTGGAATCAGCTAAAGCAAGTTCTTGTTGTCGCAGTTGCTGTTGTGCTTTGGTTATCTGAGTTTTACGCTGCGTCAGTTGTTGCTGTTGCTGCTTGAGTTGCTGCTGTACATCGATTAATTGCTGCTGTTGATTCGCGGCAAGTTGAGGGCTTAGCAATAGCAAAGCGCCAGCAATAAGGCTGGCGCGATTCAAGCTAACAACGTGCCTTACGACACGCTGAAACAAGTGTGAAATAGGCTCATTCATCAAACCATTATTTCAAATTCATCAATACCTTGCCAGTCATTTCTGCAGGGGTCTCTAAACCCATTAAACTAAGCATGGTTGGTGCGATATCGCTTAGGCGACCTCCTTCAACGGGGGTGGCTGCACGACCATGGTAGATCAGCGGTACAGGTAAGTTAGTGTGTGCAGTGTGGATCCCGCCAGTTTTTGGGTCTACCATTTGTTCTGCGTTACCATGGTCTGCGGTAATCAGGCATTCACCGCCGACTTTGTCTAGTGCTTCAACTAAACGGCCAATACATTTATCGACGGCTTCACAGGCTTTTACTGCGGCTTCGTAAACACCTGTATGGCCAACCATATCGCCATTCGGGTAGTTACAGATGATCACGTCGTATTTACCACTTTCGATGGCAGCCACAAACTTATCCGTTAACATTTCAGAATTCATTTCTGGTTGCAGGTCGTAAGTTGCAACTTTAGGCGATGGGATCAGCTCTCGATCTTCACCAACAAACGCATCTTCTTTGCCGCCATTAAAGAAGAAAGTCACGTGCGCGTATTTTTCAGTTTCTGAAATACGTAGCTGTGTTTTGTCATTTTTTTCTAGCCATTCGCCCAAGGTGTTTACCAAGTCACTAGGGCCGAAGGCGCAAGGCGCTTTAATATCAGCTGCGTACTGAGTTAAAGTTACAAACTCACAAGCTGGTACTTTAGCGCGTTCAAAACCGTTGAAGTCCTGCTCTACAAAACAACGCGCAATTTCGCGCGCGCGGTCGGCACGGAAGTTCATAAATAAAACCGCATCGCCGTCATTCATGCTGGCGGCAGTTTCTCCGACCACCGAAGCTTTCACAAATTCGTCGTTTTCTTCACGCGCGTAAGCAGCCGCTAAAGCTTCAGTTGCGTTAGCGTAGCTGTAGTCAGCCTTGCCTTCGCTCAGCAATTGGTAGGCTTCTTCTACACGTTCCCAGCGGTTATCACGATCCATGGCGTAGTAGCGACCAACCAATGAAGCAATTCGGCCAGTGCCAATTTCGGCAAATTTAGCATCGAACTTTTCAATTGAACCTTGCGCGCTGCGAGGTGGTGTATCACGGCCATCAAGGAAAGCGTGTAAGTAGATGTTTTTTGCACCTTGTTTGGCGGCCAATTCGATGGCAGCAAGCATGTGGTCTTCATGACTATGAACACCACCTGGAGACAATAGACCCATAATATGAACGGCTTTACCAGCGGCAACCGCTTTATTGACTGCACCAAGTAATACTTCGTTGCTAAAGAAGTCACCGTCTGTAATTGCTTTACCGACACGGGTCAGTTCTTGATAAACCACGCGACCGGCGCCAATGTTGGTGTGTCCTACTTCGGAGTTACCCATCTGTCCATCCGGCAGGCCTACATCCAGACCAGAGCCTGAAATTAAGGTGCTGGCATTGGTGTTCCAAAGGTTGTCTAGTACTGGAGTGTTGGCGTTTGCCACAGCGTTATTGGCGCTGTCTTGGCGGTGGCCCCAGCCATCCATAATGATTAATGCTAAAGGCTTTTTGCTTGCAGACATTGCAATTTCCTCAATCGGTAAATGTAAAAATAGAAACGAATTCCTGAAATATTACTACATTTTTTGGCTGAGTCACCTGATTGAACGCAATTCAGCCGAGATTAGTTGTTTTATCTCTGATTTTTAGTTGCTTACTCTTTTGTTGGTGAATTTACACGCTTCTGCGTTGCGGATAGCTGCTATTTTTTACACTCGGGTGTATACTCTCGCCCCAATATCACTAACTATTTGCTTAACTGGGAATACGCTTACTATGCAGCAAGTTGTCGAATTTTTTGGAAATAACCCCATCCTTTCATTGGCTTGGGTGGGTTTATTTGGGGCCGTTATCTACAGTTTTATTCAACCACTATTGTCAAAAGTGACTTCGGTGGGTAATCATGAAGCGACTTTGCTGATCAATAAAGAAGATGCGGTTGTGGTAGATGTCAGAACCAATGATGAGTATAAAAAAGGCTTTATTGCGGGCGCTCGTCACATTCCTTTGACTCAAATCCAGGCTAATAACTTCAAGCCCATTGAAAACTTAAAGACTAGCCCCATTATCGTGGTATGTGAAACAGGGATGCGTTCTGGCTCAGCGGCTAACGCACTGATTAAAGGCGGCTTTACCAAAGTGTATAACTTACGTGGCGGTATGACCGAGTGGAAATCAGCAAATCTACCGATCACTAAGAAGTAAGATCGCGTTTTAAATCGCAATTTGAGTTGCGATGAAACAATTTTAAATACATATTTCTAAGGTAATTATTATGGCTGAAGCAGCAACCACCGAAGCGCCACAAGTAGAATTTGCAATTCAACGCATCTACACTAAAGACATTTCTTTTGAAACTCCAAATTCACCAGAAGTATTTCAGAAAGAATGGAAACCAGAAATTAAAGTTGACCTCGACACCTCTAGCAATAAGTTAGCGGATAACGTATTCGAGGTTGTATTAACGCTGACTGTGACTGCAAACGTTGAAGATAAAACAGCGTTTTTATGCGAAGTTCATCAGGGGGGGATCTTTACTCTTGGTAACATGCCTGAGCCTCAATTGGCGCACGCGATTAATGCCTACTGTCCAAACATTTTGTTCCCTTATGCACGTGAAACCGTATCGAACCTAGTGAACCGCGGTTCATTCCCACAAATCAACCTAGCACCAGTTAACTTTGATGCTTTGTTTGCTAACTATGTGCAACAGCAAGCAGAACAACAACAAGCGGCGACAGCAGACGCTTAATGAGCACTATGAAAGCCACCATGACCGTATTGGGTGCAGGCTCCTATGGGACTGCATTAGCTATCGCCATTGCGCGCAATGGACAACGTACGGTGTTATGGGGTCATGAGCCTGAGCACGTAGCGGCCTTGAATGCCGATCGAGAGAATCGAGACTTTCTACCCGGTGTCCGTTTTCCCGATAGCTTGGAGTTAGAGGCCGATTTGGCTACAGCTGTCGCTCAAAGCGATAACTTGTTAGTGGTGGTGCCAAGCTTTGCGTTTGCCGATGTGATGCGGCAAATTAAACCGATGCTGAACCAAGATTCGCGGGTTGCTTGGGCGACTAAGGGGCTCGAGGCAAATACTGGTCATTTGCTCTCTGAAGTTGCAATGGAAGTTCTGGGAGAACAGCGTTCAATTGCTGTGATTTCAGGACCTACTTTTGCCAAAGAGTTAGCTGCCGGTTTACCGACCGCTATTTCAGCATCTTCTTCAGATGCTGATTTTGTTCGTTACTTAGCGAAGGTCATGCATTGTGAGCGTAGCTTTAGGGTATATACCAATAACGATATCGTTGGGGTACAGCTTGGCGGCGCAGTGAAGAATGTGATTGCCATTGGTGCGGGTCTGGCAGATGGATTGGGTTTTGGCGCAAATGCGCGTACAGCACTGATTACTCGGGGTTTACGTGAAATGGCTCGCTTGGGGAAAGCCTTAGGCGCGGATCCGGAAACCTTTAAGGGAATGGCAGGGCTTGGTGATTTAGTTCTGACCTGTACCGACAATCAAAGTCGTAATCGTCGCTTTGGTTTAGCTTTAGGTCAGGGGAAATCATTTGCGCAAGCCGAAACCGAAATTGGTCAAGTGGTTGAGGGATATCGCAATACTAAAGAAGTCTACATGCTGGCACAACGTATGGGCGTAGAAATGCCGATTGTTGAGCAAGTTTATCAGGTCTTGTATCAAGCGAAATCAGCCCAACAAGCGGCCATTGATTTACTGGCTCGCGATCAGCGAGAAGAATAGTGAGTGCTACCAGAGTTAAAAAAGCCTACGCTAGTGTAGGCTTTTTTGTTTGCGCTCTAATAATAAGAATGCTCACCCGCTTGGTGCTCGGTGACATCTTTCACACCCGTGAGTTCGCCGGGGAAGGCTTCAAGTAACTGTTTTTCGATCCCTTCTTTGAGCGTAACATCAACCATGCTACAACCATTACAGCCCCCACCAAATTGTAAAATCACCACGCCTTCTTCGGTGAGTTCAATAATGCTTACTTTTCCGCCATGAGAGGCAAGATTTGGATTCACTTGGGTTTCAATGACGTATTCAACACGCTCAATCAATGACGCGTCATCATCCACTTTACGCATTTTTGCATTCGGTGCTTTTAGTGTGAGCTGAGAGCCTACTTTGTCTGTCACAAAATCAATTTCGGCATCTTCCAAAAAGGGTGCACTGGCTGTGTCTACCATTGCGTTAAAGCCGTTAAAGGGGAGTTGCACATCATCATCTTCAACTGACTCTGGTGGGCAGTAAGATACACCACATTCGGCGCTAGGCGTGCCGGGGTTGACGACGAATACACGGATGTTAGTGCCTTCAGGCTGTTGTTCTAACAGCTTAACAAAATGTTGTTGTGCTGTTTCTGAGATCGATACCATCTGCTTCCTCGATACCTGAGTAAATTGCTAGGTTATATTGTACGGCTTTTTTATTCGCACGACTAGGGTCTATTGATAGCTAGCGATGGTTTTTCAATCCCGACGATAGCAACTAGGGTAAATTTTATCATGAAGGTTAGCAAGAATAGTCTGTGACTTAGCTTATGCTTGGCTGGATGAGTTGGGCTTCGGGGTGCGCGCCAGTGCCCAGATATCTACTTGTTGAGCGCCAGCTTGTTTAAGTAACTTAGCCAGTACATTGGCGGTACTCCCTGTCGTGACAACATCATCAATCAACGCCCAGTGGGGCTGTATATTTCTGACTTTGCAGCTAAAACTGCTTGTCAATGAACGCTGGCGTTGGGTGCGATTCAGGGTGGCTTGATTGCTTCCTGCGTGTTGGCGGCTTAACACGGCTTGATAGGGGAGGCCCGATAGCGCTGCGACTTGCTGACAGAGTAATTCACTTTGGTTAAAGCCGCGTCGCCAGCGTTTCAGCCAATGCATGGGGACCGAACATAGTGCATCGGGTCGGGCCATGGGCTGGCGTTCGATTTGTTGCCAAAGTAGCTGACTTAAGGGTTTGGCTAGATGAGCTTGTTTGGCGTATTTATAAGTTTTTATCACTGGGCTTAAGGGCCACTGGTAATCGCCGAGACAAAATATATGATCAAAATAGAGTTCTTGTTGTTGGCACTCACCGCATATTCCGGGTTCTGCGAGGGCTAAGAAACAGCGTTCACAACGGGGATGCGCTTGGCCGAGTAATAAGCGGGCACAATGCTCACAGCATGCCAAGTTGACTGCTTTGCTTTGTAAGCAAAAGTCACATTGGCTGGATTGCTTGAGAGTTCGGTTTAAAGTGGCTGCGAAACTCGATAACATTCATTCTTTCCTAATGATCAATAAGTAAGTGTAGATGAGTCAGTTGTATTGTGAGAGTCAAGGAGCAGGGCCTGCTTTAGTATTACTTCACGGGTGGGGCTTGAATAGTGCGGTTTGGCAGCCGCTAAGCGAACTGCTCAGTCCCCATTTTTGTTTATATATGGTGGATTTACCTGGTTTTGGTTATTCGACCGCTTTGCCACAGTTAAGCTTACAAAACATAGCTGAGGCTATTGCTGAGCAGGTGCCGGAGCAGTCTATTTGGTTGGGGTGGTCTTTGGGCGGCTTGGTGGCGATGCAAGCTGCCTTAAGTTTTCCAGAGCGTTTATCGTCATTAGTGAGTGTGGCTAGCTCCGCACATTTTGTCGCACAGGATGATTGGCCCGGGATCCCAAGTAAAGTGCTACAAGGGTTTGCTCAGGGCTTAGAGCTCGATTTTGTCAAAACCCTGCAGCAATTTCTGGCAATTCAAGCAATGGGAAGTCCTCATGCGAAGCAGGATATTAAACAACTGCGTCATTTGTTAGCAGAGCGACCTTTGCCTTGCTTAGACGCTTTGAGGCAGGGCTTGAGTTTGTTACAAAGTGAAGATTTGCGTCCCCAAGTGGGTCAAATCGATTTGCCTTGGTTACAACTGTATGGTCGTAATGACTCGCTGGTGCCAAAGGCTGCTATCGCCGAGCATGCGCAGCTGAATCTCGACGCACAGCAATATTGCTTTGCGAGCTCTTCACACGCTCCTTTTATTTCAGAGAAGCAGTTATTTGCTGAGCGCCTGATCGACTTTTCCCGGTCATTAGTGGTTTAAAAGTGAGCAGTTTGCTACAATTTGTTTAGTGATCGCTTAAGTTTTAGTGATCGCTTAAGTTTTGGCAAATATTGGGAGGGGGAAATGCAGATTGGTGCTGCGAGCAATGGCTTTCAAATTATTGCCAATGCTAATCAAAAAGTTAGCCAAAGTGCTCAATCTCTCGCTGAGGTCGCCGCGGGGCGTGAGCCACGACAGAATGAAGTTGTAGATGCTGTGGTGAGTTTGAATCAGGCTGAGTTATACGTTAAGGCGGGTGCCAAAGTGATTGATACCGAATCAAAAATGCTCGGCTCAATCTTGGATATTGAGGCTTAACATGAACATTAGCGTGAGCCTTCCCAATGTTTTTCCTAATACGCTGAGTCCGCCGACCGATTCAGCCAAACGGGATAATATGCGGCGTGAAGTGATTGCTCAGCCTAAAGAGGTTGGCAGCTTTGCGAAAGAGCCAGAGGTAGGGGCCGAGAAGGACCGCGGCAAACCTTCGCTTCCGGTGCAGTACCCCAGTGTTCAAGAGCAGCAATTCACTAAAGTGACAGAGCGTGATGCGCAAGGTCGTGAACAGCAGCAACAGCAAGAACAACAAGACTCACAGCAGCAGTCAGAGCAAAAATCTGGTGGAGATCAAGCCAGTAGCAAGCAAACCAACCAAAATCAATTTAGTGAAAGTGAACAGAAGGCGCTGGATGAGCTCGTCGCGCGTGATCGTGAAGTTCGTTTACATGAATCTCAGCATCAAGCGGTTGGTGGACAATACACCAGTGGTGCTAATTTTGAGCTTGAACGCGGTGCCGACGGTAAGCAGTATGCGGTTGGCGGAGAGGTATCTATTGATACCAGTGAAGTCGCTGGCGATCCTCAGGCGACTATCGCAAAGATGGATCAAGTGCAACGTGCTGCGTTAGCGCCAGCCGAGCCCTCAGCACAAGATCGTCAGGTTGCTGCGCAGGCACAACAAAAAGCGGCAGCGGCTCAAGCACAGCTTAGCCAAACTCAGATGCCAGGCTTGTTGGCTTCCGATGAGCAAGAATCTGCTTTTGAATCGGCAGTCAATGATGTAGCTGCACCGAGCGATTATCAGCAACTTCAGCAGCAACAAGCGAAAGATTTACAACAACGTTATCCTGATATTGCCGAACAAATGGCTCAGAGAAATCAGCAGATTCAGCAGCGCTATGCCAGTGCCAGTCATTTTAGGCAGAGCGCACAACTCAGTTTAATGGCTTAACTATTTCAAAGCTCTTCTGTCAGTGGTAGACGCTGTCGTTACCAGTTCATCAAATTACACTCCAATTAAGCGAAACAAGTCTCTGCTCATTGCTGTAGGTTTTATCGAGTCGATTATTTGATGGTCTACTTATTCAGTCTTAACTGAGGCACTAGCCTTGTGGGTCGAATAGCTATCAAGGACTATTCGACAGCTAAGTTGTGAATCTCTTAAAGCAACTTTCAACTCAGGCATCGGCTGCGATTGTAGGCCCATTTAAGCGGGGATAAAACTGGTATTGGTTGATGTTGCTGATTTGGACTCAGCCTAATTTGCTGGGTTCTATATTCGAGGAAGGGGCCGAGTCTTTGAGTGAAGATGCAGCCCCATTTGTTACCCGTTATTTTTTAGCTTTAGCAAAAGCATCGGCAAAGGCACTATTCACTGGCGTCGTGCTTGGTTTGGTATTTTTCGCTGGGCGAGCCTTGTAGGCTGGTTTTTTATCAGAGCGGTCTGCAGATTTAGGGCCGCTGTGCACCTCATCATCTAAGCGCATGCTTAAGGCGATTCGTTTGCGTTGAACTTCGACTTCTAGCACTTTAACTTTCACGATATCGCCCGCCTTCACCACTTGATGAGGATCTTTGACAAAGTGATCGGCCAAGCAAGAAATGTGGACCAAGCCATCTTGGTGAACTCCGATATCAACAAAGGCACCAAAATTGGTGACATTGGTCACAACCCCTTCGAGTTGCATCGCTGGTTTCAGATCGCTAATGCTATCGATGCCTTCTTTAAAATTGGCGGTCGCAAACTCTGGACGAGGGTCTCGACCTGGTTTGTTCAATTCAGCGATGATATCGGTTACCGTGGGTAAACCAAATTGTTGATTGGTAAATTGCTTGGGGTCGAGTTTAGCCAAGCGCTCGGAATTGGCAATCAGCTGACTCACTTGGCATTGACTATGATTCGCGATGGCCTCGACTAGAGGGTAAGCCTCGGGATGCACTGCTGAGCTATCCAGAGCGTTGGCAGCTTGAGGGATCCTTAAGAAACCAGCGGCTTGTTCAAAGGCTTTAGGACCTAAGCGGGCGACCTTTTTAATTTGTTTACGTGACTGAAAGGCACCATGTTCATCGCGATAACTAACAATGTTGTGTGCAATCGTCGGGTTAAGCCCGGCGACAAAACTCAGTAGTGGAGCCGAAGCCATATTGATGTCGACTCCGACCGCATTCACACAATCTTCCACCACGGTTTCGAGCTGGTGTGACAGTTTACTTTGGCTCACGTCATGTTGGTATTGGCCTACCCCGATGGCCTTCGGTTCAATTTTTACCAGCTCGGCTAATGGATCTTGTAGACGGCGAGCAATGGACACCGCTCCACGGATTGATACATCTAAGTCGGGGAATTCGTGAGCAGCCAATTCTGAGGCCGAATACACCGAGGCACCAGCTTCGCTCACCATGACTTTTTGCAAATTCTGTTTAGGAAGCATCTTGAGCAAATCGGCGGCAAGTTTATCGGTTTCTCGGGAGGCGGTACCGTTGCCGATGCTCAGTAATTTAACTTGATGTTGTTGGACTAGCTTGGCGAGAGTATTTAAAGATTGCTGCCATTGATTGCGTGGCGCATGGGGATAGATGGTGTCGTAAGCGAGTAATTTTCCAGTGGCATCCACAACTGCAACCTTTACACCAGTGCGCAAACCTGGGTCGAGACCGAGGGTTGCTTTGGGGCCTGCTGGCGCCGCCATTAATAAATCATTGAGATTACGGGAAAAGACACTAATGGCTTCTTCTTCGGCGCGTTCTCGAAGCTGGTTGAGTAATTCAGTTTCTAACTGGAGCTTAAGCTTGACTCGCCAAGTCCATTGCACCACTGTATTCAGCCAAGTGTCACTGGCGTAGCCTTTAGGTGCAAGCTGAAAGTAATCTCGGATGAGCTGCTCTGCTGGGTGACTCTGCTGCTGATCTTGCTGAGCTATAACCAGATTAAGCATCAATATGCCTTCGTTGCGGCCGCGTAAAATCGCTAAGGCGCGGTGGGAAGGAACTTTACTGAGCGCTTCTTGGTAATCGAAGTAGTCTTGGAATTTTTGGCCTGTTTGCTGCTGTCCTTCAATGACCGTTGTACTCACTAAGCCTTGTGCTTGTAATAATTGGCGGAGTGATGCAAGCAGTGGTGCTTGAACAGCAAAACGTTCCATGAGAATAAACTTGGCACCATCGAGGACGGTTTTACTGTCGTGAAAGCCTGCTTGTGGATTGAAGTAGGCCGTGGCAAGTTGCTCGGGGGCGGTATCGGGTTGAGCTAATAGTTGCTCTGCCAGTGGCTCTAAACCCGCTTCAATGGCAATTTGTCCTTTGGTTCGGCGCTTTGGCTTGTAAGGCAGATAAAGATCTTCGAGCTCAGTTTTGGTGTTGGCTCCCATAATTAGCTGTTCGAGTTGCGGGGTTAATTTTTCTTGTTCATGAATCGATTTTAGAATGCTGCTGCGTCGTTGTTGCAAGTCGCGCAGGTAAGTTAAACGCTGTTCCAATAATCGCAGTTGACCATCGTCTAAACCTCCGGTGGCTTCTTTTCGGTAGCGGGCAATGAAAGGAACGGTGGAGCCTTCGTCTAGTAATTGAATCGCAGCACTGACCTGCGCTGGCTTGGCCTGAATATCGGCGGCAATTTGTTGTTCTAGTGTTGACATATGCTTGCTTACATTGAGAGAGCCGCAAGGCGGCAGATAATGGCCACTATCATATGGCGTTCTGTTTTTGCTTCAAGTATAAATTGGTCTCGGCTAGTAATTGGCATAAGCTCTGCTCGCAAGGTCGAACCGCCTAGCAAGTTCGGTGCTTGATTTATAGGGCGCGCATTCGATCGGCTTTCAGTCTAAACCAATAACCAACAGCTATAAATTTAATCACCAAAGACAAACTGCGCTTAGAGGCCTGGATGTTATGAAAAGTAATTTAATAACTCGTGCCGGTTGGCATAAACTCGACCAAGAGTTGAAATACTTGTGGAAGATAAAACGTCCGGAGGTGACTCAGGCCGTCTCTGAGGCCGCCGCCTTGGGTGACCGCTCGGAGAATGCTGAATATAAAGAAGGGAAGCGAGAGTTACGCCGTATCGACTCTCGTTTGCGTTTCCTAAATAAACGTTTAGATGTACTGCAAATTATTGATCATTCTCCGCAACAAAACGGCAAGGTCTATTTTGGGGCTTGGGTCGCCTTAGAAAATGAGGATGGGGATAAGGTACGTTATCGAATTGTTGGCACTGACGAGATTGATCCAAAGCTGGGTTATATCACCATCGATTCACCGATGGCGCGTGCTTTAATTGGCAAACAAGTGGATGACGATGTATTTGTGAATACTCCTGCAGGCATCAAGGAATGGTGGGTGACGGCGATTCAATATCAAGCATTTGAAGAGTACGAGGATGGATCTTGAGCACTGAGCCTAATTTGCTGATGTTGAATTATTTTCATTTAAAGCAAGTAATAACATGAGCTGATTGACTATATAGAAACTCTTCTTCATATTTAGCGGTATAGACGTCCAAATGTCTTTTATGGAGAAGGTTAATGGGATTTCATCACGCACAACAAATTGAATCACTCAATCAAAGCTTAAGCGAACTTAATCGTGATATTAACGTGTCCTTTGAGTTTTTCCCGCCAACCACCGAAACCATGGAGCAAACGCTTTGGGCTTCTATCGAGCGTTTACACACTCTAAAACCGAAGTTTGTCTCGGTCACTTATGGCGCGAATTCAGGGACTCGTGATCGCACCCATAAGGTGATTAAGGCGATTAAAGACAGAACTGGTTTAGCTGCCGCGCCTCATCTTACCTGTGTTGATTCTACCCCTGAAGAATTACGGCAAATTGCTCGCGATTATTGGCAAAGTGGGATCCGGGATATTGTTGCGCTGCGTGGTGATTTACCGGTCGGAGCGGCCAAACCCGAGATGTATGCGAGTGACTTGGTCAGTTTATTGAGGGAAGAGGCTGAGTTTGATATTTCGGTAGCGGCTTATCCTGAAATGCATCCTGAGGCAAAGAGTGCGCAGGCAGACTTGTTGGCTTTAAAGCGAAAAATGGATGCGGGTGCTAATCGGGCTATTACGCAATTTTTCTTTGATGTTGAAAGTTATTTGCGCTTTCGTGACCGTTGTGCAGCGATAGGTATTGAGGGCGAAATTGTCCCGGGAATTTTACCTGTCTCTAATTATAATACTTTGAAGAAGTTTGCTTCTTTTGCCAACGTGAAGGTGCCACAGTGGTTACATAAACAGTTTGCAGGTTTAGAGCATGATCAGATGACTCGTAATCTGGTGGGGGCGAGCGTGGCTATCGAAATGGTGAAAGTCTTGTCGCGTGAAGGGGTCAAGGATTTCCACTTTTATACCCTTAATCGCTCCGAACTTTCTTATGCGATTTGTCATACTTTGGGGGTCAGGCCTGAGCTTCAGGCGGTGGCTTGCTAGTCTAGCGGCTACCAACAGCAGTCCCCAGCGGCGCGAGCAGACTACTTGAGCTTGACCAAGCTTTCCGCGTGGATGATTGTTAAATGGGCTGAGGGGCATGGAGAATCATCAGACCTTTATCATCCCGCTCGGAGAAATAATGCGGACTGTGTTTATAATAGGGTGCTCATCGCCACGCTGAGTAACCACATCACCAGTGCATAGTACCAGTTATTTTGCAAAATTCGCCGGCTCGAACAATGATAACGGCCGGTCATGGTGAGGCCTACTCCCGATAGAGGGCTGCTACCAGTTGAAATGGCCCAAGAGCTTAGGAACAAAAAACCCAGTTGGCTGGGGCTTGGCTCCAACGGCAGTAATAAGGGACTGGCCAGCGAAATGCTAATCACCGGATGAATACCGAGGATGCCAGCAATAATCATCAGCGCCAATACTGTCGCAAATACGGGGGTTGTAAAGCTAAAATTTGCGAGGTTGATTGTGTCTGGATAGGCTAACAGGATCCCTTTGATGCCTGCCGAAAATACCCCTGCAGCAAGAAACAGCAGAAACTGACCGCCGACATTGGGCAGTTTGTGATTAATGAACTGACGAACGCTAGTGCGCGATGTACCTTGATTAAAGGCGAGTGCTGCTAAAGGGGCAAGACAGGTGATGATTAAAATAATGCTTAAGTCTGGTAAACCAAAGTGCAAGCCAATTACCAATAGCGCTAAGCAGAGCGGGATCATTAAGCTATCCGGTTTGATTGGGTAGCCTTCGAAGTTATCTCGGTGTTTTAAATATACTTCTGTACTCGTGAAGCCGAGAGCAATCAATGACATCACCAGACCCGGTAACAAGGTATCACTCCACTGCAGACCCGGCACATAAGTGATCGAGACCGCGGTTGCGATGAAGAAGGGAGACCACCATGCGGCAGCGCAAAAACTGCGGGTGAGCACTTTTTGCTGCGCATCACTTAAGGGGCTCTTTTCTGAGAGACGATCTCCGGCTATAAACACGATCGAAAGATTGATGATCGCACCTAAAAGGTTAATGCCAAGCGCGCTAGATAAAATACTCGCGGTTCCTTTGGGTAATGGTGTTTGATTGTCGGTTTTATTGGTGAGCGCTAAAAAAGACACCGCACTAAACATGGCTAACAGCGGGAGATTGGCCGACAACACATCCTTTAGGCTTAACAGAGTACCTTGACTCGCAGCAACCGCCAATAACCCCAGACCTAAGGCAAATAACGTGGCGGCTTGCAATTGGATCGGGCGATTCAGTTGTGGCCAATACACTGCGACGGCAAACCAGGCAAGTAGCGTGGGGAAGAACAGGCCAATTTGACCAAAGGCTGAAAGTAAATAAAGCAGTAAGAATCCGAGGAATAACCAGCCGGAGAACTTTTGCATTGATGACATCCTAACTATCAATTGCCATGGTGCGGATAAACATCGTCCGCTCGGTGACGCTAAGTGGTTGAAATTGGGCATTGAGTGACAAATGCCAAAGAGAACCCGAGAGTTTTCCTATTCCCCACCATGATTACCGCTTCACTCTCAATTATCTCGGTTCCGAACGACGATGTTAGCGGTGTATCACTCGTTCATCAAACCAAGCGCTGAGCTGGTGGCTCATCAGCTTCGTCAATAAAACAAACCCCGCAGCAAGTGCGAGGTTCGTTTTATGAAGTGACTTAACCAGTATTACGCATACCTGCGGCAATACCAGCAATGCTCACCATGAGTGCTTGATCGACCACCGGACAGAGCTGCTCGCTAGCTCGCGAGCGGTTTAAGAGCTCGACCTGCAGCACATGTAAGGGATCGATATAGGGGTTACGTAAGTTTATTGACTCCACTACCCAGGCTTGGTTGGCTAATAAGCGATGTTCAGGTGATAGCGATAAGATAGCCGCTTTTGCTGAATCCAACTGAGCGCGTAGTTTTTCTCCTAGACCTTTGAGTTCTGGTTCTACTAAGCGGTCATCGTAAACCTGTGATAGCCAAGTATCCGCTTTCATGAATACCATCTCTAACATTGCTAAACGATTTTCGAAGAAGGGCCATTCACGCATTTCTTGTAGTAGCTCGGCTTTACCTTGCTCAATTAGCTGATTAAAGGCGGCGCCACTGCCTAGCCAAGCGGGTAACAATAGTCGATTTTGACTCCAAGAGAAAATCCATGGAATCGCCCGTAAGCTTTCTACGCCGCCATCTTGACGACGTTTCGCTGGACGGCTCCCTAAGGGAAGCTTGGCTAACTCTTGTTCAGGAGTCGCTGAACGGAAATAAGCAACAAAATCTTCTTCTCCCCAGACCACGCCACGATAATTGTCACAAGAGGTTTCGGCAATTTGATCCATCACTAATCGCCATTCGTCTTTCGGCTCCATTGGTGGGACTAAGTTTGCCTCTAGAACAGCACTGGCATAGAGGTTCAAGCTATCTAAAGCGACTTTAGGTAAACCAAACTTAAAGCGGATCATTTCGCCTTGTTCGGTCACTCTAAGCCCACCTTTTAAAGATCCTGGTGGTTGGGATAGCAGTGCTGCATGGGCTGGAGCACCACCACGACCAATCGTACCACCCCGACCATGGAATAAGGTCAGATTGACACCGTGACCTTCGCAAATGGAGACTAATGCTTCTTGAGCGCGATATTGAGCCCAAGAGGCTGCCAGCACCCCAGCATCTTTCGCTGAGTCGGAATAACCAATCATCACATGTTGTTGGCCCGAGATATAGCCGCGATACCAATCGACGGACAACAGTTTGCTCATGGTTGCTGGCGCATTATTTAAATCATCCAATGTTTCAAATAATGGTGCGACAGGTAGGCGGAATGGGCAACCAGCTTCTTGTAATAGCAGCTGTACGGCTAATACATCGGAGGGCTCACTAGCCATAGAAATAATGTATATACCTAAGGCTTCACGCTCTTGTTTGGCGATGATGGCACAGGTATCCAGCACTTCTTGCACCGACTCACTGGGTTCCCAATTTCGTGGGAACAATGGCCGCTTGGAGTTTAACTCTTGTAATAAAAAGTGTTGTTTGTCGGTTTCATTCCAATGCGCATAATCGCCCAAGCCCAAATAACGGCTCAGTTCTGAAAAAACTTCTTCGTGACGACCACTGTCTTGGCGAATATCCAAGCGCAATAAGTTGATGCCAAAGCAGGCGATACGACGTAATAGGTCGAGTAGAGTCCCATCGGCGATGATGCTCATGCCACAATCTTGTAGTGAGTAGTAACATAGCTCGAGCGGTTCCCGCAGCTGTTCGGTATTCACTACGATGTCGCGGGCTTCTGTATACTGACCTTTCAACTTCGCGGTAAGGTAGTCGTGGGTTTCTTGTAGTTCACTGCGCAATACTTTAAGTAGCGCACGATAAGGTTCGCTCTGAGTGCCAGTTTGCTCAAGCAAGGCTTGATTTGCATCGCTCATCGACAATTCACTGACTAGCTTCTGAATTTCCTTCAGGTATAAATCTACAGCGACCCAACGGCTTGAAAGTAATACTTCTTCAGTCACTTTTGCGGTGACAAAGGGGTTACCATCTCGGTCTCCGCCCATCCATGATGAAAACACCACAGGAGCGCTATCTAAAGCAAGACGCATGTCGAAGTGATTACTGAGTTTCTTATCTAATTGTCGAACAAATTCAGGAACAGCATGCCACAATGAGTTTTCAATTACGGCAAAGCCCCATTTGGCTTCGTCAACTGGGGTTGGGCGTAGCTTACGGATTTCGTCGGTGTGCCAAGCTTGATTAATCAGTTGCTCTAGGCGACCCATCAAATTATCCCGCTCTCGTTGCGGTAAGTCTAATTCTAACCAGTCGAGACAATCATTAATACTCACGTATTTATTGATTAGTGTTCGGCGAGTCACTTCGGTGGGGTGGGCCGTTAAGACTAATTCGATATTGAGTTGGGCAACTGCGTGATGAATTTCTGCTTCGCTAAGTTGCTCTTGTTTTAATTTTTGAAATACCAAATCGATGGGATCGGTGGTGCAGGTACTGCCTTCACAATTGCGAGAAATGGTATGGAATTGTTCAGCGATATTAGCCAGATTTAAAAATTGGCTAAAGGCGCGAGTTACAGGTAATAACTCATCGTCGCTTAAATTTCGTAATAGTTCTAATAGCTGCTCACGCGCTTGTTCATCATTGCTGCGTGACGCTTTTGCTAGCTGACGGATCGTTTCTACTTTCTCGAGGAAAGCCTCGCCCATATGGCTTTTGATCGTATTACCAAGTAGCTGTCCGAGTAAATTTACATTTCCTCGTAAT
Organism: Agarivorans sp. QJM3NY_30; assembly: GCF_050870855.2. GTDB lineage: Bacteria > Pseudomonadota > Gammaproteobacteria > Enterobacterales > Celerinatantimonadaceae > Agarivorans. Next base: position 566,721 of record NZ_CP194038.2, read on the forward strand.
GACGCATTGGTTTCCTGAGGCAAATTCTGGCTCATTCTTTTTCCTTTACTGTTGGCGTATGCTAGCGATTATTGAAATTAATTTACTAAATTACCCTATTCCTAGCCCAAAAACATACCTAAGACTGCGCTTATAGTCAAAGCACCTGTAATAAAATTACAGGTAACCTGAGTTCCTTTGAGGTGGATCAAGCGCTCAGGCCTATTGTGTATCTCATGGTCATCGGTAAATTTAGAGGATTAGCCACGATTTTAGTATTTTTTACAAACATTACAATAAATAAAAATGCATTATTATTGCATAACGAATTACTTGTGGTATGCTCCGCAATAATTGAAGCATAGCTTGGTTTAGCTTGTTTAAAATAATGATTTTTTATTAAACTTGTCAGCGGCGCTAAGCTTTGTCACAAATGAAAATATTACCAATGTGAAGGGAACGAAGACACGATGTTACAGGCTGCGATTATTGGAGCGAGTGGTTATACCGGAGCGGAGTTGGCAGGCTATGTGAGTCGCCATCCGCAGTTACAACTTGCAGGCTTATTTGTCTCCGAGCGAAGTCTCGATGCGGGTAAGTCTTTATCCAGTTTACATGGTCGATTACGCGGTATTGTTGATGCACCAGTTCAGCCTCTAATTGTGGCTGATATCGCCAGTACTTTTGCCAATGTTGACATTGTGTTGTTGGCAACCGCACATGAAGTTAGTCATGATTTGGCGCCGGCCTTTTTAGCTGCTGGTTGTCAGGTATTTGATCTCTCGGGTGCTTTTCGGGTGCAAGATGCCGAGTTTTATGAAACCTACTATGGTTTTACTCACCAATATCCCGAATTACTGGATAAAGCGGTCTATGGTTTAGCTGAATGGAATGCCGAGCAGATTAAACAAACTGATTTAGTCGCGGTGGCGGGGTGTTATCCTACGGCTTCTTTAACGGCCTTAAAACCTTTGGCGGCGGCGGGTTTGATTGCTGATAATAGTAAAGCGGTAATTAACGCAACCAGTGGTGTGAGTGGCGCTGGGCGCAAAGCGTCTTTAAATAGTAGCTTCTGCGAGGTGAGCCTAAGTCCTTATGGTGTATTTAAGCATCGTCACCAACCGGAAATCGCCACGCATCTCGGTCATCCGGTGATCTTCACGCCACATCTTGGCAATTTTAAGCGCGGTATCTTAGCGACGATTAATGTCATTTTAAAACCGGGAACTACACCAGAGCAGGTGAATGAAGCTTATCAACAAGCTTATGCGGGGCAACAAATTGTGCGTTTATTAGCAGACGAATGGCCATCGATTACTAAAGTAGAATATACGCCATTTATCGATTTGGCTTGGCAACAGCAGGGCGATGATCTGATTGTGGTTTCTGCGGAAGATAACTTGTTGAAGGGGGCCGCTAGTCAGGCTATTCAGTGCCTCAATATTCGCAATGGCTTTGCCGCCACAACGGCATTAGTTTAAGGTTCTGTATGAAAACTTTAGTGATTAAATTAGGTGGTGCGGTATTGAATAATTCCCACGCCTTAGATAATTTATTTGCCGCTTTAGAGGCAGTTTCTCAGCCTATTGTTTTAGTACACGGTGGTGGCGTAGTTGTCGAAGACGTATTGGCGAAAACCGGCTTTGTCTCAGAAAAACTTGATGGTTTGCGGATTACGCCTAAAGAGCAAATCCCCTATGTGGTGGGTGCTTTAGCGGGTACTAGTAATAAATTGCTATTAGCGCGAGCACTTAAGTCTGGACTGTCAGCGGTTGGTTTGTGTTTAAGTGATGCAGGCTCTTGTCGGGTGACAGCAATGGATCCGCGTTTAGGGCATGTAGGCGAAGCCTCAGCTGCGAACCCGGCGTTACTGAACAGTTTAATTGAGCTGGGCCATGTCCCTGTGATTAGTTCGATAGGGATTGGAAGTGATGGTGAATTATATAATGTCAATGCAGATCAAGCGGCCTTAGCGGTGTGTCAATTACTTCAAGGGCAGTTGGTGTTATTGTCTGATGTTGCAGGTGTATTAGACCAAAATAAGCAGTTAATTGCTAAGCTTGACGGTCAATTGGCGCAACAGTTGATTGACGATGGGGTGATTACCGACGGCATGACGGTCAAGGTTAAAGCGGCGCTTGATGCGGCAGCCTTTTTACAAGCACCAGTTGCTTTGGCTTCTTGGAAAGATGCTGAGCAATTAGCAAGTTTGCTCGCGGGTCAATTATATAACGGTGAGTCAGTCGGGACTCAGGTACAAATTTAAGGATAGATGATGAGCGATATGAAACACCTACTGAGCTTGCAGGAGCTAAGTCAAGAGCAGATTTTAGGTCTACTCGAGTTGGCCGCAAAAATTAAAAAAACGCCGACCGATTATGCGCAAAGCCTTGCTGGAAAAAGTGTGGTCACCCTGTTTGAAAAACCTTCTTTGCGTACTCGTGTGACCTTCGATATTGGGATTAATCGCCTTGGTGGACATGCAGTTTACCTCGACCAGCAAAATGGCGCCATGGGTGAGCGTGAAAGTGTTAAAGACTTCGCTTCAAATATTACCCGTTGGGCCGATGCCATCGTAGCACGAGTATTCTCACACCAAACCTTGCAAACCTTGCGAGCTCATTCCTCGGTACCCATCGTTAACTCTTTGTGTGACCTGTACCATCCCTGCCAAGGGCTCGCCGATTTTTTAACGATTAGTGAACACTATACGGACTTGAGTAAAGTGAAGTTAGCTTACTTGGGCGATGGCAATAATGTCACTCACTCGTTGTTACTGGGTGGTGCTATTTTGGGGATGGAAGTGGCCGCGGTTTGTCCCTTGGGTTCTAGTCCCGACGCTCAAATTGTACAAACGGCACGCCAATTAGCCAAGGCTCATGGTGGTAAAATCGTGGTGACCGATAAGCTTGATGATATCAAGGGCTATGATGTGGTTTATGGCGATACTTGGGTGTCGATGGGGGATGATACGCCGTTACAGTCAGTCAAAGATCGTTTTATGGCTTATCAAATTAATCGCCAGTTAATGCAAAATTGTGGTATTAAGCATGTATTGCATTGCCAACCAGCACATCGTGAATTGGAAATCACCTCCGAGATTATGGATGGTCCTCAGTCGCTGATTTTCGATCAGGCTGAAAACCGGATGCACGCGCAAAACGCAGTCTTAGTTTCTTTATTAAATTAGTGGATTTTCAGCAATAATTGCTGGACAGAACAAGGAATACCTCAACATGACCGATATTAAAAAAGTTGTTTTAGCCTACTCTGGCGGTTTGGATACTTCAGCCATTATTCCTTGGTTGAAAGAAACCTATAATAATTGTGAGATCGTCGCTTTTTGTGCTGATGTAGGCCAAGGTGAGGAAGAACTCATCGGCTTAGAAGAAAAAGCCTTAGCCTCTGGTGCTTCTGAGTGTCACATCATTGATCTTAAAGAAGAGTTTGTTGCTGACTATATTTATCCAACGATTGCCACGGGGGCCGTGTACGAAGGAACTTATTTACTTGGTACTTCTATGGCTCGGCCAATTATTGCCAAAGCACAAGTAGAAGTCGCTCGTAAAGTTGGTGCCGATGCGGTCTGTCATGGCTGTACGGGTAAAGGCAACGACCAAATTCGTTTCGAAAGCTGTTTTGCTGCTTTAGCGCCTGATTTAACGGTGATTGCACCGTGGCGCGAATGGAGCATGGAAAGTCGTGAAGATTTGCTTGAATATCTTGCCGAAAGAAATATCGCAACCACTGCTTCAGCGACAAAAATTTATAGCCGTGATGCCAATGCCTGGCATATTTCTCACGAGGGTGGTGAGCTGGAAGACCCATGGAACGAGCCAAGCAAAGGCGTTTGGACCTTAACGGTTGATCCGATTGATGCGCCTAACCAGCCAGAGTATGTGAGTCTAAAAGTTGAACAAGGCCGAGTCGTTGCGGTCAACGATGAAGCACTTAGTCCTTACCAAGTGGTCTCGAAACTGAATGAGATTGCTGCTGCTCATGGCGTTGGTCGTATCGACATTACTGAGAACCGTACCGTGGGCATGAAGTCGCGTGGTTGTTATGAAACACCGGGTGGTACGGTGATTGTTGCTGCGCTTCGAGGTATTGAAGAGTTAGTACACGATAAAACCTCGCGCATCTGGCGTGAAACCGTCGGCCAACAAATGGCTCACTTAGTATACGATGGTCGTTGGTTCACACCTTTATGCCAGTCTGTATTAGCGGCGTCGGAGTCTTTAGCGGCAGACGTGAATGGCGAAGTGGTTGTGAAGTTGTACAAAGGGCAAGCACAAGTTGTACAAAAACGCTCGCCAAATAGTTTGTACTCGGAAGCATTTGCAACCTTTGGAGAAGATCAAGTCTACGATCAGAAGCACGCTGAAGGCTTTATTCGTTTATACTCTCTAGCTAGCCGGATCCGCGCTTTAAATAGCAAATAAGTTTGGCCGAAGTATAAGCAAGAAATACCTAGACCTCAGAGGCTAATGGCACTGAGGTCTTTGCAATAATAAATGGAGAGTAAAATGGCATTGTGGGGTGGGCGTTTTAGCCAAGCTGCAGATTCCAGATTTAAGCAGTTTAATGACTCGTTGCGTTTCGATTATCGATTGGCCGAGCAAGATATAACCGGTTCAATTGCATGGTCGAAGGCCTTGCTCAGTGTTGGTGTTCTGAATGCCGATGAGCAAGCGCGTTTGGAAGAGGCTTTACTGGAGTTAGGTAAGCAAGTCGCCGAAAACCCACAACAGATTTTGGGGAGTGATGCCGAAGATATTCACTCTTGGGTTGAAACCCAACTAATTCAACGAGTGGGTGATCTTGGTAAGAAATTGCACACTGGACGTAGCCGTAACGACCAAGTGGCCACCGATTTAAAACTTTGGTGTAAAAGCCAAGGTATTGAATTGTTGGAGCATCTCGATAAGCTGCAACAAAAGCTGGTTAAATTTGCTCGTCAACAACAGCATACTGTTTTACCTGGTTATACTCATCTGCAGCGTGCCCAACCGGTTACTTTCTCTCACTGGGCGATGGCCTATGTTGAGATGTTTGAGCGTGATTATTCGCGTCTGCAAGATGCCTTAAGTCGTTTGGATGTTTGTCCTCTGGGCTGTGGCGCTCTAGCGGGCACCGCCTATCCGATGGACCGCCAGCAAATTGCTAAAGACCTTGGTTTTCGCCGGGCAACCCGTAATAGCTTGGATTCGGTCTCAGATCGTGACCATGTGGTGGAACTGATTTCAACCGCCTCGATTAGTATGATCCACCTATCGCGGATGGCAGAAGATCTCATTTTCTATAACTCTGGCGAATCGGCTTTCTTAGATTTATCCGATCAAGTGACTTCTGGCTCATCGCTGATGCCACAGAAGAAAAATCCAGATGCCTTGGAGCTGATCCGTGGTAAAGCGGGCCGAGTATACGGTTCGCTGTCGGGCATCATGATGACCTTAAAAGCCTTGCCTTTAGCTTATAACAAAGACATGCAAGAAGATAAAGAAGGTTTATTTGATGCTTTAGACACTTGGGGTGACTGTTTAGCGATGGCTGAATTGGTGCTCGATGATATGGATGTGCACGAAGAAACCACCATTGAAGCGGCCAAAGGTGGTTACTCTAATGCCACCGAACTGGCAGATTATCTGGTTGCCAAAGGGATCCCGTTCCGTGAAGCCCACCATATTGTGGGCATTGCTGTGGTGACCGCGATTGAGAAAGGCGTGCCTTTAGAAGAGCTGAGCTTAGCCGAATTTAAAGAGCTCGCACCGGAAATTGAAAACGATGTTTATCCAAACTTGTCTCTTGAGTCCACTTTAGGCAAGCGTCAAGCTTTAGGTGGCGTGGCTCCGGAGCAGGTCGAGCATGCGCTAACTGAAGCTGAAACTCGTTTATCGAAACGCAATGTGAAAGGTCTATACGTTCGCTCTGCACGCATGACCGATTTAGATACCATCGAAGAGATGGTGAATTACTGGTCGCAAGCGGGTGAAAACCTGCCGCGCCCTCGCCCCGAGTTAGTGCAGGCAATCGGTGATTTTACGGTGAGTGAGCAAGCGGGTAAGGTGACCGGTTGTGCTTCACTTTATTTATACGACACTGGCTTAGCGGAAGTCCGCTCTTTAGGGGTGAACCCTAGTGCACAGCGCACGGGGCAGGGGCGAGCAATGGTTCAGCATCTGATGAAAAAAGCCAAGAAAATGGAAATCGAGAAGGTATTTGTATTAACTCGAGTGCCAGAATTTTTCATGAAGCTTGGCTTTAGCCCCACTTCGAAGAGCATGTTGCCAGAGAAGGTGATGAAAGATTGCGATATTTGTCCCCGTCAGCATGCTTGTGATGAAGTGGCTTTAGAGTTTATCCTTGATAACAAGACGCTGATCCATAAGCAAAATGTTGCTTAGATTGAGTCTATATTGAGTACTGCATAGAAGCCTCATCAGTTGATGGGGCTTTTTTTGGGGAAATGATTGGTGAGGTTAGCTAGCAAATTAGAGATTTTTATGGCCAAGTTGGTCAAGCGATTTGCTTGGGGGATTCACGGAAATCTACTCGTCAGCTAAACCAATGAGCAGGGTTTGAACATTCCTACTCATCCCTCTGACAACTAACTCATAGGAGTTATCAATAAGCCTGAATACCTCATGTTCTGCGTCACCACCATCAAAGTACAAACTAATCCAATGGCGCTTATTCATGTGATAACCTCGAGTAATCGAAGGATAAATATCCAATAATGCGTCAATTTGCTCGGGTTGGCACTTTAGGTTGATGCTCATCAATTCATTTTTCCATCCGACCAAGGCAAACATTTTCTTCCTTACCTTGAAGACAGGAACATCAGGTGCAAATGGCAAATCGAGCTCGGCTTCAGGCTTAGATAGCAGGTACTCTCTTAGTTCTTTGTAATCCAAGGTATCCCCCTTATATTGATAAACCAGCAAAATAACCCAAATACTGAGCGCTACATGTTATATCTAGCAGTGTATCTCAACTTGCTTCTCAAGTACTAAGAGATAAGTCTTCTTCCAAAACTACCAAATCTATAGCCGCCTGCCTAATTCAGACGCTTTAAGTAAACAAATGCAAACCAAAGTTTCTAAGATCTTACAGAGTGTAAAATACAAGGTCAGCGCTCAGGTGAGCGTTGTAATTAAATAAGTCTCGCGAGTACTTGATCGAGCAGATATGCATCACAGATGGAGATGTTTAAAGAACCATCGCGGTAAATGTTGTTGCGATAGAAGTGATATTGCTTAGGGCTTGGTTTCGACGGTTCTGAGTATGAGCCCGAGGTCTGATCGATAAGACTTAGCACCTGATGATTTGCGGGTGAATGAACGCCAGTTAGCCACCTGTTGGCAAATTAAGCCAGACCCTTGGTTTGCATTGCGCATGTTGTCAGTTGCTTCACCCTGACAATCGGTGTGTCTCGGTAAGCGCTTAAGCTTCGTCAATGCCAGCGCTATCCATTACTGCTTTAGTACCACTCTAATTTTTTATATCCATCCGGTGTTGCCCAACATGACTAAAAATTCTGGCGCCATCGAGTACCTGAGCATAGGGCATCGGATTATCACAATGTTCTAAGACGTAGTCGGTGAGTTTTTCAATGACGATGTTGAGTAGTAACTCCTGAGTCCATGGCTTGGCTAGGTAGTAGTTCAACCCTCCACGATTAATTGCTTCAATGGTATCGTGAAGTCCCGCTTGACCGGTTAATAGTATTTTTTTTGCTGCCTCGGTATTGGCTGTGTGGTTGAGATCAATGAGAAAGTCGATGCCAAGTTCGTCGGGCATGATATGGTCGGCTAAGATCAGCGCAAGCTTGCCCCCCTGTTGTTCAAAGTCGGTAATTGCCTCGCGTGCTTCGGCGACACTTTGAGCACCATCAATCACGAAAGGTGGACTTAAAGACATGATGTCGTGTAGTACACTGTCAAGTACTTCACGTTCATCATCAACACATAAAATCAGTAGTTGCTGCATGGTGAGACTCCTTAAGTCTTAATTCGGTTTTAGTGGTAAGCTAACAATGAATCGAGTGAATTGTCCGGGTTCAGATTCAACCTCTATCCTGCCATCATGTTGTCCGACAATTTGCTGGCAAACGGTAAGGCCGATCCCTAAACCAAAATTTCCTTCACGCTTGGTGGTAAAGTTCAACTCGAAAATTCTGTCGATAAGTTCTTGCTGCACTCCATCCCCATTGTCTTCAACGGTTACTTTGATAAGGGGCGGTGAGCCTTCAATATATTGGCTTGTTATTAATAGTTTGCCATTGGTGCCCATAGCATCGAGTGCGTTGGCAATCAAATTTGTCCATACCTGTTGTAAAGCGATTGGGTAACAACGATAGATAGGCAACAGGCCATAGTTACATTCCACCTCGAAATGACGTAGCCGATTTTCCAAAATAACTAAGGTTTCAGCTAAGCCTTCATTTAAGTCGGCTAAGACGGGTTGTTCTGGATCTTGACCTGCATAGTGCTTGAGACCTTTCACTAGGCCGGAAATTCGAGATGCGCAAACTTGAATATTACGCAGAAAATTACCGATCTGATGATAGCGTTCGAGCGCACCGATTAGCTCGTTATGGCTGCAGTTGGCTCGACATTCTAAATATTGCTGGCGCGTTTCTGGGTGGTCTAAGCCAATACTCACTGCTTTACGAGCATTGATGGCATCGCCAAACAGCTTGATACAATTTTTACTCCGCTGGCGGATATCGCTGGTGGACATTGGCGTCAGTGTTAAAGCCATTTTCAATAGCCGCTGCCCAAGCATTGTTTGTGAGTGGCTTAAGTTGCCTTCCAATATTTGCGGGAGTTGAGTCGCAATCGTGTCACTCCCTCTAATGATTGCCGCGACCGGGTTGTTAAGTTCGTGGGCGACACCGGAAATTAGTTGGCCTAGTACCGCCATCTTTTCTTTTTCGATCAGCTGTTCATGGGCAGAATCTAGTGAGTCCAAGGTGTTTTGCAAGGTTAGTTTGGTTTGAATACTTTTTTGTAAGCGCCGATTAAAATGCCGCAATAATAAATTGGTGAATAGGGGGAGTAATTGATTACTAGAATCTAGCACTTTGGCAAAGGTGGGTCGGTCGAGTTTGATGACATCGGTCTGCATTGAGGTGATACCACTGGTAAAACCAGGTTCACCAGTAACGAATGACATTCCGCCGACTAAGGAACCCGCTCTCATGCGAGCAACTTCTAATACTTTTCCTTCTTGCTGCTTATTAAGTACGACTTCTCCTTTGGCAATAAACCAAAGAAATTGATTGGCTTTCCCTTCTTGGGTAAGAATATGATTGGCACTATAAGTTCGACATAGGTGATCTTCGTCATTATCTTGAAAGAAAGTATATAGGGCGCTAATTACTTTATCGGATAACTGCTCATCACTCAGCTCAGTGTAATCAAAAAACGTGGCCCGAAATTGAGCCACTTTGGCGGCTAATTGCTTGGCGAGCCATTGTTGCTGAGGGGTGATTAGCGCTGCGACAGGCCAATGTTGCTCGATAGCTTGCAGCAATGTTGTCGAATTAACTTCGGGACCTAAGATTCCGCGTGGCTGAAAACTATTGACCCATTGACATAGTTGTTTTGCATCCGGGAGCTGATTGGCATACAGCAAAATTTGAAAAGTCGATTTATGCTGAGTGATTAAGACTTCTAATTGAGCAATATGGCTGGTTTGCTCGGTCAATAAGGCTAAGTCAATGACGACTAGCCGAAGTCGCTGATCGTTGAATAAAGTTTGTAAAGCTTTAGGGTCACTTATCGTATCTAATTGAGAAAACAGCCAAGGTCTTGTCGGCGCAGCAAATACAGCGGACCAATCTTGTTTGCTTAGTACCAATAAGCGGTATTTTTCGGTCATGGTGATCCACAACTATGTTAGTAGTTAATGATTATAGCCCTGTAAAAACTATGGTTTTGCGAGCTGCTTAATGGTTCGTCATCGTGATTTGGAATAATTGTTCAGCATTTACACAAAATTTGTGGTTTCGCTTGTTTTTTTACTTTGCCTGAGTATAATGGCGCGGCTCACTAAGTTAGTGGCTGAGTTGTTCTCGAACGGCTCATGCAGATAACTCAATTAAGTTGTCTGATAACAGTGCTTCCGATTTGGAAGCAAACGTTACTCGTCGCGCGCACTACCATCCCCAAATATTGGAATTGGATGTTGTTGGTGTGTGTTAGGTTCTTTAATTTTTAATTTGGAGCTCTGTAATGCAGAACCAAAGAATTCGAATCCGCTTGAAAGCATTTGATCACCGTCTGATCGATCAATCTACTGCGGAAATCGTAGAAACTGCCAAACGCACTGGCGCTCAGGTTCGTGGTCCTATTCCACTACCTACTCGTAAAGAGCGTTACACCATTCTTGTATCACCGCACGTGAATAAAGACGCGCGTGATCAGTATGAAATTCGCACCCACAAACGTCTTGTAGACATCGTTGAGCCAACTGATAAAACAGTTGACGCTTTGATGCGCCTTGACCTTGCTGCTGGTGTAGATGTGCAAATCAGCTTGGGCTAAACCTAAGTCTGACTAATAAGAGGTTTTTACAATGATTGGTCTAATCGGTCGTAAAGTTGGAATGACTCGCATCTTCACTGAAGAAGGCGTTTCAATTCCAGTTACCGTAATCGAATGTGAGCCAAACCGCGTTACTCGTGTTATCACTGAGGAAAGCGACGGTTATCGTGCTCTGCAAGTGACCACCGGCGCTAAAAAAGCAAGTCGCGTGAACAAACCAGAAGCAGGTCAATTTGCTAAAGCTGGTGTTGATGCGGGTCGTGGCCTGTGGGAATTCCGTCTAGCTGACGGTGAAGGTGAAGAAGTTGCTGTAGGCGGTGAGCTGAAAGTTGACTTGTTCAATGAAGTTAAAAAAGTAGACGTTACTGGTACATCTAAAGGTAAAGGGTTCCAAGGCGGTGTTAAACGCTGGAACTTTGCAACTCAAGATTTTACTCACGGTAACTCTTTGAGCCACCGTGCTCCTGGTTCTATTGGTCAAAACCAAAGCCCAGGTAAAGTATTTAAGGGCAAGAAGATGGCCGGTCATATGGGTGCAGAGCGTGTTACTACGCAAAACCTAGATGTCGTACGTGTTGATGTTGAACGTAACCTAATTTTGGTAAAAGGTGCTGTACCCGGCGCTACCAATGGTGACGTGATCGTTAAACCTGCTGTTAAAGCGTAACGTTAGGAGATAGTAATGGAATTGGTATTGAAAGACGCCCAAAGCGCTCTTGAAGTTTCCGAAACTACCTTCGGACGTGACTTTAACGAAGCGTTGATTCACCAGGTAGTGACTGCATATGCTGCAGGCTCACGCCAGGGGTCTCGTGCTCAGAAAACACGTTCTGAAGTATCAGGTGGTGGTAAGAAACCATGGCGTCAGAAAGGTACAGGCCGCGCGCGTGCCGGTACAATTCGTAGCCCAATTTGGCGTAGTGGCGGAGTAACCTTCGCAGCTAAGCCTCAAGATCACAGCCAAAAAGTTAACAAGAAAATGTACCGCGGCGCAATCCGCAGCATCTTGTCTGAACTTGTTCGTCAAGAACGTTTGATTGTGGTTGAAAAATTCAGCGTTGAAGCGCCTAAAACTAAAGAATTAGTTGCTAAGTTGAAAGAATTTGACTTGAACGATGTATTAATCGTGACTGGTGAAATTGATGAAAACTTATTCTTGGCCGCACGTAACCTCTACAAAGTAGACGTTCGTGATGTAGCTGGTATTGATCCAGTTAGCTTGATTGCTTTTGATAAAGTGTTGGTAACTGCTGATGCAGTGAAACAAATTGAGGAGTGGTTAGCATGATCAGCGAAGAACGTTTGTTGAAAGTACTAGTAGCTCCACATATCTCTGAAAAGAGCACTATGTCTGCTGAAGCCGATAATACTATCGTATTCAAAGTTGTGAACACCGCAACTAAAGCAGAAATCAAAGCTGCAGTTGAAAAATTATTCGAAGTTGAAGTGACAGGCGTTACTACCTTGAACCTTAAAGGTAAAACTAAACGTCACGGAGCACGTTTCGGCCGCCGTAACGACGTGAAGAAAGCGTATGTCACCTTAGCTGAAGGTTCTGACATCGACTTCACCGGTGCCGCAGAGTAAGAGGAGTTATCTTAAATGGCTATTGTAAAATGTAAGCCTACATCTGCTGGTCGTCGCCACGTTGTTAAAGTGGTAAACACTGACCTGCACAAAGGCAAGCCTTACGCTCCTTTGTTGGAGAGTAAGTCGAAGTCTGGTGGTCGTAACAACCGCGGTGTAATTACCGTTCGTCACATCGGTGGTGGTCATAAACAACACTACCGTTTGATTGACTTCAAACGAAATGATAAAGATGGCATTCCTGCGAAAGTAGAACGTCTTGAATATGATCCAAACCGCAGTGCTCACATTGCTTTGGTATTGTACGCAGATGGTGAACGCCGTTACATTTTGGCACCTAAGGGTGTAAAAGCAGAAGCTAAACTGATGTCTGGTGTTGACGCACCGATTGAAGCTGGTAACTGTTTACCAATGCGCAACATCCCAGTAGGTTCTACTGTTCATGCAGTTGAATTGAAGCCTGGTAAAGGTGCTCAATTAGCACGTTCTGCTGGTGCTTACGCTCAAATTATTGCGCGTGATGGTGCGTATGTAACTCTACGTTTGCGTAGCGGTGAAATGCGAAAAGTATTATCTGATTGTCGTGCTACTTTAGGCGAAGTGGGTAATGGTGAGCATATGTTACGTAAACTTGGTAAAGCTGGTGCAACGCGCTGGCGTGGTGTTCGTCCTACCGTTCGCGGTGTGGTCATGAACCCAGTTGATCACCCACACGGTGGTGGTGAAGGTCGTACATCTGGTGGCCGTCATCCAGTTACTCCATGGGGTGTACCTACCAAAGGTTACAAAACTCGTAAAAATAAGAGTACGGATCAATATATCGTACGCCGTCGTTCTAAGAAATAAGGGGAATCGCCATGCCACGTTCTCTCAAGAAGGGTCCATTCATTGACCTACACTTGTTGAAGAAGGTAGAGAAAGCGGTGGAAAGCGGGGACAAGAAACCATTGAAAACTTGGTCTCGTCGCTCAATGATCATTCCACAAATGATCGGTTTGACCATCGCTGTCCATAATGGTCGTCAGCACGTTCCAGTATTTGTTACCGATGAAATGATCGGTCATAAACTGGGTGAATTCGCGCCAACTCGCACTTATCGCGGCCATGCTGCTGATAAGAAAGCGAAGAAGAAGTAGGAGTTAGATGATGGAAGCTTTAGCTAAACACCGTTTTGCTCGTGGTTCTGCGCAGAAAGCACGCCTGGTTGCAGATCAAGTACGTGGTCTACCAGTTGAAAAAGCACTTGTTACGTTGCAATTCAGCAGCAAGAAAGCAGCAGGACTTGTTAAAAAAGTTCTAGAATCTGCGATTGCTAATGCTGAGCACAACGAAGGTGCAGATATCGACGAGTTAAGAGTTGCCAAAATCTTTGTTGATGATGGTCCAACTTTAAAGCGTATTCGTCCTCGTGCTAAAGGCCGAGCCGACCGTATTATCAAGCGTACCAGCCACATCACTGTGGTTGTATCTGATAACTAGGAGATAAGCAATGGGTCAGAAAGTACATCCTAATGGTATTCGCCTAGGTATCGTAAAGCCATGGAATTCAACCTGGTATGCCGATAAAGGTGAATACGCAGACAATCTTTTTAGCGACCACAAAGTACGTCAATTCTTAACTAAAGAATTGAAAAGTGCTTCTGTTTCTCGCATTACTATTGAACGCCCTGCCAAGAGCATCCGTGTGACTATTCACACTGCTCGTCCAGGTGTTGTGATTGGTAAAAAAGGTGAAGACGTTGAAAAACTTCGCAAGAACGTCGCTAAATTAGCGGGCGTACCTGCGCAAATCAACATCTCAGAAGTTCGTAAGCCTGAGTTAGATGCGAAATTAGTAGCAGATTCTATCTCTAGTCAACTAGAACGTCGTGTTATGTTCCGTCGCGCTATGAAGCGTGCCGTGCAAAATGCAATGCGTCTAGGCGCTAAAGGTATCAAGGTTCAAGTTAGTGGTCGTTTAGGCGGAGCAGAAATTGCTCGTGCTGAATGGTATCGTGAAGGTCGTGTGCCATTGCATACACTTCGTGCTGATATTGATTACTCAACTTCAGAAGCGTTGACTACCTACGGTATCATCGGCGTTAAAGTTTGGATCTTTAAAGGTGAAGTTCTTGGCGGTATGCCAGTGGCTGCAGCTCCTGAAGCTCCTTCTAAGCCGAAGCGCGGTAACAAGCGCAACGCTAAATAGGAGAACCGGGAATGTTACAACCAAAACGAACTAAATTCCGTAAGCAATTTACAGGTCGTAACCGTGGTCTAGGCAAAGGACAAGACGTGTCTTTTGGCGACTTCGGTTTAAAAGCGACTGGTCGTGGCCGTCTTACTGCTCGTCAAATCGAAGCAGCACGTCGTGCAATGACTCGTCACATTAAACGTCAAGGTAAAATCTGGATCCGTGTATTCCCAGACAAACCGATTACCAAAAAGCCACTCGAAGTTCGGATGGGTAAAGGTAAAGGTAACGTAGAATACTGGGTAGCCCAAATTCAGCCAGGCAAAGTCCTGTATGAAATGGACGGCGTAGCAGAAACACTTGCTCGTGAAGCTTTCGAGCTTGCCGCGCGTAAGTTACCTATTAGCACTACATTTGTAACGCGGACGGTGATGTGATGTTAGCTAACGAACTTAAAGATAAAAGTGTTGAAGAGCTTAAAGCTGAGCTACTTAACCTGCTTCGTGAGCAATTTAACTTGCGTATGCAAGCAAGTACTGGCCAATTAGCTCAAACACATTTGCTTAAAAACGTACGTCGCGATATCGCGCGTGTGAAAACTATTCTGAATCAGAAGGCAGGTGCGTAATGAGCGATATCCGTACATTGCAAGGTAAAGTAGTTAGCAACAAAATGGAGAAATCTATTATTGTTGCTATTGAACGCCAGGTTAAACACCCTATCTATGGGAAATATACCAAGCGTACTACTAAGCTACACGTTCATGATGAAGCCAATGTTGCCGCAGAAGGCGATGTAGTGAGCATCAAAGAATGTGCGCCAATCTCTAAGACTAAGTCTTGGACTTTGGTAGACGTAATAGTTAAAGCCTAAATTTAGGTCTTAAACTATAAAAAAGGCTCCTATTTGGGAGCCTTTTTACATTTAACTATATGATTAAAGCGGTAATTATTGTCTTTGCTGCATCAATAACTCATCCCTCCTCAATTTCTGGTGTTGGTTAACTGCAAGTTGTCATCCTCACCGGCACTATCTGTCACAATCTGATTTGTTGTTTAGGGTTATTCGGTTCGATTCATGGGTAAACAAAAGCTAGCCAATCTTCGGAAAGCTAAAACCGGGAGTGTGCGACCGCTGCTGGTAAGTTTATGTTGCATAAACTGCGCATTGCCGCGGTTGTAGGGGTCACGCTACTACTAACGATACTGTATTTGAAAGCAAAGCCCGAACTATACCAGGCGACTTCTACCGTGAAACTGGGCTACTGGCCCGAGGAAATGCTGCTGGTTAAGCATGACCTTGCGTCGCAAGCTACGGGCTCTTTTAATACAGAGCTCGAAATTCTTCGTTCTAAGTTAATCGCTTCTCGGGTCATTGAACAATTGGATTTATTGCATTATTCAGCATTTTTACATCAAGCGATTCAACCCTGGTTTTATTGATGGGAACGACTAAGCCAAGGTCATAGTAATCAGTTGGTTAACACTGGCTTATTGACAAAAGCACAGCTATTGAAGCAATTTACACAGGGTTTAACGATCACTCCTATCGTGACCACTCAAATGGTTAAAATCAGCTTTAGCAGCTGGGATCCTCAACTAGCTCAACAAGTATCTGTGGCAGTGGCAAAAGCCTACATTGATTATCGCCATGCGGTGAGTGAAACAGCTAGCAAGCGTTCTATGGTATGGCTTATAGAGGAATGGAGCCGTGTACCAACGGCAGGGCAGGTTTTGGATCCGCCGTTGCTATTCTCTGGACGGGATCACATGGTATTGATGCGGTGTCTGGGATATATATTAGATCGCTTGAAATACGCAGAGAGCTTGAAGCGCTCGCGGCCACGCATACGGAGAAGCCCAACTTATCGATTGCGCTGTATTATCCGAACCGGTGAGTGGCAGCTAGCAAATTCTTAGCCTGCTTATTGCGGTTTTTACGGCTTTTATTATCAGTTCCCTTGTGGTTTTGTTTAAGCAAACCTTGGCCCAGGGTTTTGCGTGTCGCGAGCCATTGGAGGGAGTGCTGGATGTTGAGGTTATTGCCGAAGTACCTAAACTGAAAGGACGCAATCAGCAGTGGTTTGTGCAAGGTATTAATCCTTGGTTGAATGAGCCCTTAAGGGCATTGCCTGGGAGCTTACAGATGCGTCCCAATGGTGGACAACTGGTATTGTTTTATTCTGCTTTAGAGGGGGAAGGCAAGACGAGTTTAGTGATACAAACTGCTACTGCATGTAGTGAAGTTGAAAAAGTATTGCTGATTGATGCTGATCTACATCGAGCTTCGGCTTCTGTTTGTTTAAACTATTCTTTCGCTTAGCCCAGCTTAACTTATTTATTGGCCAGAACCCATTCAGTTGCACAATCTATTCATCGGGATCCACAACTTGGATTTGATGTATTAAACGCTGGTTTGATTGGGCCAGATTCCGCATCTTTACTAGCATCGAAAAAATTTAGATTACTGCTCACTGGCCTGCGTCAACATTATGATCGCGTTTTGCTTGACACCGGAGCCGTTGCAGGTGTCCGATGCGATGCTCATAGGGGGTCGGTTGATGCGATTTCTTTGGTAATTGAAGCAGAGCGAACCGATATTCAGTCGCTGAAACGAACGCTAAATAAATTTACTCAGGCTGGACTCGAACCTGCAGGAGTGACTTTAAATAAGGTTGCTACTCGGCATCGGACTGACAGTGTTTCACCCTCGCCATACCGTTGATTAAATGTAGTTTAGTTGCATCTATTGACGCTAAAACCTGATCACCAGAGAGGCTAATTTGGTCAGTTGAGGTGGAGTGTTTATAGCTTTTGTTATATGGTTGTGCCGCATTATATAGGAAGGGCCCATGCCAGCTATCCACAACACTACGCAGCCTGCTTTCAGTTACCTCGATTTTGAACGTGAAGCTTGGGCAACACTCCGCCAATCGGTTCCGCTTACCCTTAATGAAACCGATTTAGAAAACATTCGCGGGATTAATGAAGCTTTATCATTACAACAGGTATGTGATATTTATTTGCCCTTATCGCGTTTGCTCAATCTCTACGTGAAGGCCCGACAAAATCGCCGTGAAGTTCTTGCAGACTTTTTAGGCAGTGCTAAACATGTACCATACATTATTGGTGTTTCCGGCAGTGTAGCTGGAGGTAAAAGCACCACTTCAAGGATTTTGCAGGCGCTATTGCAACGTTGGCCGGAACATCCAAAGGTCGATATTGTTACGACTGATGGATTTCTTTACCCCAATGAAGAGCTAGAAGCCAAGGGCTTAATGCAACGCAAAGGATTTCCTGAAAGCTATGATAAAAAAGCACTTTTGGCTTTTGTCGCGGCCTTGAAAGCGGGACAGCCGAAGGTGAGCGCCCCGATCTATTCCCATTCATCATATAACATTGTGAAAGGTCGGCGGGTTGAGGTAGAGCAGCCTGACATCGTCATTTTGGAAGGCTTGAATGTGCTGCAATCGGCAGAAGGGCAGCCAGGACAACAGCGGCCACTATACGTATCCGATTACCTCGACTTCTCCATCTTTGTAGACGCAGAGCCTAGCCTATTGGAAGTGTGGTATGTGGACCGCTTTAAAAAATTACGCGGTAGTGCTTTCACCAACCCCGATAACTACTTCCATCATTATGCAAAATTAGATGAAACGCATGCCGCTAAGATTGCGGCACAAATTTGGACCAGTATCAACTACGTTAATTTAGTTGAAAATATTTTGCCGACTCGTGAGCGCGCCGATCTGATTTTGGAAAAGGGGCCAAATCACGAGGTGAGTCGAGTACGGTTGAGAAAATGAGTGTTGAGCAATCTTTTATTCGTAACGCTAGCCTTAAGCATTTAAATAGTTTTGGGCTTGAGCTAAAAGCAGATTACCTGTTTGAATTAGAACAGGTACAACAGTTACCAGCCTTGTTTGAGTGGGTGAAGGCCAAGCAATTAAGTTGGCTGATTATTGGGGGCGGCTCAAATCTATTATTAACAGAAGACTTTAAGGGTTTAGTTATCCTTAATCGGCTGCGAGGGCTCCAAGTCGAGGATAACGCGCAAGCGATTCAGTTAACTGTTGCGGCTGGGGAAGACTGGCAGCACCTTGTGCAGTGGACGATTTCGCATGGCCTACCCGGTTTAGAAAATTTGGCCTTGATCCCAGGAACTGCTGGTGCGGCACCGGTGCAAAACATTGGTGCCTATGGTTTAGAGTTTGCCGATTGTTGTCATGCCGTGAGCTATTTTTCGTTTGACGATTTTAGTGTTCAACGGTTAACTGCAGCGGAGTGCGAGTTTGGTTATCGGGATAGTATTTTCAAACAGCGCCTAAAAAATCAGGGCTTAATTACCGAGGTAGAGTTATCGCTTGCAAAAGCATGGCGAGCCTCGATTCATTACGCTGGACTCGATCGATTAGCCCCAAGTGCCAGTGCACAGCAGGTATTTGATACCGTTTGTCAGCTTAGAAAGGCTAAGCTCCCCAATCCAACTTTACTGGGTAACGCGGGGAGTTTTTTCAAGAACCCAGTCATTGCTCAGGAGCAAGTCGATAGTTTAGTGAACCAGTACCCTAAATTAGTACATTATCCAGCCGCCGGCGGACAGAGAAAGTTGGCAGCTGGTTGGTTAATCGACCATTTAGGCTTGAAAGGCTATCGTATTGGAGACGCAGCGGTGCATCAAGAGCAAGCATTAGTATTAGTCAATCACGGGCATGCTAGTGCTGCGCAATTATTGAGCTTATGCCAATACATTCGAAACCAAGTTTGGCAGGCATTTGGCATTGTGCTTGAGCCGGAAGTGCGGTTTATTGGGGCCGATGGTGAAGTGGCACCGGATTCGGTGTTGGGGCGACCCAATGAATGAAGATAAGGCCTATCGCCTCATTCAATACTTAGCAAATGGTGAGTTTTGCTCAGGTGAGCGCTTAGCGCAACTGTTGGCCGTATCAAGAACCACCGTAGCGACTTATGTTAAACAATTTGGTCAGCTGGGTTTGGATATCTTTAGCGTGAAAGGTAAAGGCTATCGTTTAGTTCAGCCCTTATCTTTACTTGATATCGACCGTCTGCAAGCCGAGCTTTCCGTTCATTCACCTAAATTACTACATCAAGTGGATTCAACCAATGCCTGGTTGAATCGCCATCAGGCTGAGCTGAGCCATGGTCAGTTAGTGATGACCGAATATCAAAGTGCAGGACGCGGGCGTCGCGGCCGGGCCTGGCAAACCCCTTATGCGGGACAGCTTTGTATGTCTTTATTGTGGTGCTTGCAAGATGGTATTGAAGCCGCAATGGGGCTGAGCCTTGCCGTTGGTTTAGCTATCGTCGAGGCGTTAGAAGCAGAGGGTTATCGAGATCTCGGCTTAAAATGGCCGAATGACATCTATCTTGGTTCGGCAAAATTGGGTGGCGTGCTTATTGAAATGCAAGGGCAGGCGAATAGCACGGTGAATCTAGTGATTGGTTTGGGGGTCAATGTCCGCGTTACGGAGTCGAAGGGGCAGTTGATAGACCAAGCTTTTGCGCAACTCGAAGTCGCGGGCGAACCGACGGTTGATCGAACTGCATTAACAATTGCTATCGTCCACTCGCTCAATCAGATGTTTGACATATTTAAAGAGCAGGGTTTTGTTGCCTTGCAACAACGTTGGAATCGCTACGATATTTTTCGCGATAAAAATGTAACGTTGCACTTTTCCGAACACAAACAAGTCTCTGGGATAGCAAAAGGCGTTGACCGACAAGGTCAATTATTAGTTGAACAAGAGAGTGGTTTACAAGCCTATATGGCCGGAGAAGTGTCACTTCGTGGCCAATAAATGAGCCTAATGGCTGATTTTTGCGCGTTTGCACCTTTCCTGCAGTTTTTTTTGTATTTGCTTGTTGCATTTAATAAAGGCATTACATAGAATGCGCAGCACTTAAGCGATGCCGATTTAGCTCAGTTGGTAGAGCAACTGACTTGTAATCAGTAGGTCGCCAGTTCGACTCCGGCAATCGGCACCATCTCTTAAGTAGGCTTCACCTTGTATTTATAGGTGATTGTGTGGGGGGGTTCCCGAGTGGCCAAAGGGAGCAGATTGTAAATCTGCCGCGAAAGCTTCGATGGTTCGAATCCGTCCCCCCCCACCATTATTTTTGGTAGTAGGTCGTCTTCCAAAAGGTTTGATGCGGGCATCGTATAATGGCTATTACCTCAGCCTTCCAAGCTGATGATGCGGGTTCGATTCCCGCTGCCCGCTCCAATGCTGATATAGCTCAGTTGGTAGAGCGCACCCTTGGTAAGGGTGAGGTCGGCAGTTCGAATCTGCCTATCAGCACCACTCCTTTTCAAGTCTCCCTATTACTTTTTACCGTTCGGTAAACGCAAACCAATGGTGCTTTGGTGCCAATGACCTTTATCCAGAGGGACTATTATGTCTAAAGAAAAATTTGAACGTAATAAACCGCATGTAAACGTTGGTACTATTGGCCACGTTGACCACGGTAAAACAACTTTAACAGCGGCTATTACTAACGTATTGGCAAAAGTATACGGCGGTGAAGCAAAAGATTTCGCAGCAATCGATAACGCTCCAGAAGAGCGCGAGCGTGGTATTACAATCTCAACTTCACACGTTGAGTACGATACACCGACTCGTCACTATGCACACGTTGACTGTCCTGGACACGCCGACTATGTGAAAAACATGATTACCGGTGCTGCACAAATGGACGGCGCTATCTTAGTAGTTGCTTCTACCGATGGCCCAATGCCACAAACGCGTGAGCACATTCTGCTTTCTCGTCAGGTAGGTGTACCTTACATCATCGTATTCATGAACAAATGTGACATGGTAGATGATGAAGAGCTTCTAGAATTAGTAGAAATGGAAGTACGTGAACTTCTATCAGAATACGAATTCCCTGGTGATGACTTACCAGTGATTCAAGGTTCAGCTTTGAAAGCCCTAGAAGGCGAAGAAGCATGGGAAGCAAAAATCATTGAGCTTGCAGAAGCTTTAGATTCTTACATTCCAGAGCCAGAGCGTGACATCGACAAGCCATTCCTACTACCAATTGAAGATGTATTCTCAATTTCAGGTCGTGGTACCGTGGTAACCGGTCGTGTTGAGCGTGGTATCATCAAAGTTTCAGAAGAAATTGAAATTGTTGGTATCAAAGAAACCACCAAAACAACTTGTACTGGTGTTGAAATGTTCCGCAAATTGCTTGACGAAGGTCGTGCAGGTGAGAACTGTGGTATTTTGTTACGTGGTACCAAGCGTGATGACGTCCAACGTGGTCAAGTATTGGCGAAACCAGGTTCAATTACTCCACACACCAAGTTCGAAGCTGAAGTATACGTACTAAGCAAAGATGAAGGTGGTCGTCACACACCATTCTTCAAAGGTTACCGTCCACAGTTTTACTTCCGTACAACTGACGTAACTGGTGCGGTAGAGCTTCCAGAAGGCGTAGAAATGGTTATGCCTGGCGACAACTTGAAATTTGTTGTTGAGCTAATCTGCCCAATCGCGATGGACGAAGGTTTACGCTTCGCAATCCGTGAAGGTGGCCGTACAGTAGGTGCGGGTGTTGTAGCTAAAATCTTCGAATAAGAAGTTAGCACAAGCAAGAAAGGTCGCTTAGGCGGCCTTTTTTATTGCCTCAAGAAAAGTAAGCGTGATTATTCTGCTTGTTAGAATAGCTCCAAGTTGATTGTGCGCACGCCAAGGCGTTTCAGCGTACCTCGCTTAGGGTGTCGTCCTGAGACAGCGGAGCAGCTGCAGGTCACTAATACCAAGCTAACTCATCATCGGTTGATTTTTGCTCGCTAAATCACCACTAACAGCTTGATTTATCTCGTATTAGAGCCACGAGTGACTGTGCTCCATGGCTGCTTATCGGCAGATTTATTCTGCGCAATAAGTTGATCCCAGATTGGTAGAAGTCGGTTCGGTAAATGCCGCTAAGCAGGCGCGGAAGAGTTTATCCGGAAAAATTGGCTGAAGCGGGTGTTGACTATTCTTTTCTGACAATGAAAATGCTAGATTGATGCTTAATCTGCGCCGCAACTTAGAGCTTTAAGCTAAGCCACTAAGGTAAGAGATCCTAGTAAAGTTTAAGAGGTAAGCCTAGTTTTTATATGACCCTATTGCTGATTTATCTTGTTATTGCTATCGGTGTTTCATTTGTATGTTCGATTCTTGAGGCGGTGCTGTTATCGATCACACCAAGTTATGTTGCCACCCTGCATAAACAAGACCCTGTAAAAGGACAAGCTCTGACAAAGGTAAAAGATAATCTAGAGCATTCCATTGCCTGTATTTTGATCCTGAATACCTTTGCCCATACCATGGGAGCCGCTGGCGTGGGTTCTCAGGCCCTGCAAGTATTTGGCCCCAAGTGGGAAAGCCTGATTGCAGTGTTACTGACTCTGGCCATCTTGTATTTTTCTGAAATCATCCCAAAAACATTAGGCGCGAATTACTGGCGGGTGTTAGCGTATCCATCGGCAAAACTGATTTCCTTGTTAACAAAACTGGTGTACCCACTGGTATGGCTGTCGGGTTATATCACCTGCATATTCCGACGCGATGAAACGGATAGTATCAGCCGAGAAGAGATCCAGGCCTTTACCACATTGGGTTATGAAGGCGGTGCGCTGGCAAAACAAGAGAGTATGCTATTAGCTAATATTCTTGGCTTGAGGGAGCGCATTACTCAGCAAATTCTGACCCCGCGCACCGTTGTGCATGCCTTTGAGCAAGACGACTCGGTGAATCAGGCGCTGGATAATGAAATGACTCCGCGCTTTAGTCGCTTTCCGGTTTACAAAGATAACATCGACAGTATTGTTGGTGTGATCAGTCACCGCAGTCTTGCCGAGCTGGCTCGCCGTGGGAAGGGGGACCAAACGCTGCGAAGTATACTGCAACCGATCCATCGTGTGTCTGAGAAGCTACCCTGTTTGCAATTATTGGATTTGTTTATTTCACGTAAAGAACACCTTTTTGTTGTGGAAGATCAATATGGTCAGACCGCTGGGATAGTGAGTTTGGAAGATGTGATCGAGACTTTACTGGGCCGAGAAATTGTTGACGAGACCGATGTGGTGGAAGATATGCAGCAGTTTGCCAAGGCTCAGTTCCGTGATCGTTTAAGGCGGAACGGTAAGCGAGTTAAATGAAACCCCAAGAAACCCGCTCCGTCCCACAATCTTGGCACTATTTTGCCAATTTAAGGGTTACAATCTTTAAACAAAGTGCCTATAATGTCGGGCTTCGTACTATAGGGGTGTAGTTCCAATGGCAGAACGTCGGATTCCAAATCCGAATGTTGGGAGTTCGAATCTCTCCACCCCTGCCACTATCCCTTTATAGAAGGGATTTTTGATTTTGTGGGATTATTTGCAGGTTGTTTGATGAGTACCAGTACTGAAAACCAAAGTGGGTCGTTAGATGGCCTAAAATGGGCCTTAGCGGCTCTAATTTTAATCGCCGCTGTGGTAGGTAACTACCTATACACAGATATCTCGGTATTAGTTCGTGTGCTTGGCGTAGTCATCGCAGCCGTTGCTGCACTCGCTATTGCTTCACAAACTAATAAAGGCAAGCAAGCTTTTGTCTTTGCTAAAGAATCGCGTATGGAAGTGCGTAAGGTTATCTGGCCAACTCGTCAAGAAGCCATTCAAACTACCATGATTGTATTAGCTGCTACTGCATTCATGTCGCTAATTTTATGGGGATTAGACGCCATCTTAGTTCGTCTGGTTGCCTTTGTTACAGGGGTGAGTATCTAATGACTGAAGAGCGCAAATTACGTTGGTACGTGGTCCAAGCATTCTCTGGCTATGAAGGGCGCGTATCTAAGTCGTTAAAAGAATATATTCAAATCCATGCGATGGAAGATTCTTTTGGTGAAATCTTGGTCCCGACTGAAGAAGTCGTAGAGATGCGCGCGGGTCAAAAACGTAAGAGCGAGCGTAAATTCTTTCCCGGTTATGTTCTGGTGCAAATGGAGCTTAACGATGAAAGTTGGCACCTTGTGAAAAGTGTGCCGCGGGTATTAGGTTTCATTGGTGGTACTGCTGAGCGTCCGGCACCCATTTCTGATAAAGAAGCTCAGGCCATTCTTGATCGTTTGGATGAAACCAGCGATAAGCCAAGACCTAAGACATTATTCGAACCAGGCGAAGTGGTTCGGGTTACCGACGGTCCTTTTGCCGACTTCAATGGTACCATCGAAGAAGTGGATTACGAAAAGAGCCGGGTGAAAGTATCAGTATTGATCTTTGGTCGGGCAACTCCTGTCGAGTTGGAATTTGGCCAGATCGAGAAAGGTTGATAAAAACTAAACAATTGGTTGTTTTTAGGGCAGAGGATCGCTTATAATCCGCTGCCCTTTGTTCCATCGGGAAGCCAACTGCACTTGCAGGAGGCGTTTGAACCCAAAATAAGGTAAATCTAAAATGGCTAAAAAAGTCCAAGCTTATATTAAGCTTCAAGTTGCTGCGGGTGCCGCAAACCCGTCACCACCAGTTGGTCCTGCTCTAGGTCAACACGGTGTAAACATCATGGAATTCTGTAAAGCGTTTAACGCAAAAACAGATTCAATTGAGAAAGGCGCGCCAGTACCAGTTGTTATTACTGTGTATGCTGATCGCTCTTTCACTTTTGAAACTAAAACTCCACCTGCTTCGTACTTGCTGAAAAAAGCTGCAGGTATTAAGTCTGGTTCTAGTGTTCCAAATAAAACTAAAGTTGGTACTGTAACGCGTGCTCAACTTGAAGAGATTGCTAACACTAAAGCTGTCGACATGACCGGTGCTGATTTAGACGCAATGGTTCGTTCAATTGAAGGATCTGCCCGCGCGATGGGCTTGGTTGTAGAGGGCTAATACGATGGCGAAAATTTCTAAGCGCATGCGTGCGATCAACGAAAAAGTTGATTCAACAAAAGAATACTCAATCAACGAAGCGGTAGCGCTTCTTCAAGAACTGGCTTCTGCTAAATTTCTTGAAAGTGTTGATGCCTCAGTAAACTTGGGTGTAGATCCTCGTAAATCAGACCAAAACGTACGTGGTGCAACTGTACTACCTCACGGTACTGGTCGTAACGTTCGCGTTGCAGTATTTACTCAAGGTGCAAACGCTGAAGCTGCTACAGAAGCCGGTGCCGATATCGTTGGTATGGATGACTTAGCGGCAAAAGTTAAAGCCGGTGAAATGGACTTCGACGTTGTGATTGCATCTCCAGATGCAATGCGCGTTGTGGGTCAACTAGGTCAAATCCTAGGTCCACGCGGTTTGATGCCTAACCCTAAAGTGGGTACGGTTACACCAAATGTTGCTGATGCGGTTAAATTAGCGAAAGCGGGTCAAATTCGTTACCGCAACGACAAAAACGGCATTATCCATACTACTATTGGTAAAGTTGATTTTGAAGCTGACAAGTTAAAAGAAAACTTGGAAGCGTTGGTTGTTGCTCTTCGCAAAGCGAAACCAGCTCAGTCTAAAGGTCAGTTCATCAAGAAAGTTAGCTTGTCTACCACCATGGGTGCTGGTTTAGCTATTGATGTTGCGACTTTAGATATTCAAGCTTAATATTTACAGAGCGTGATATTTATACTATAATTTCGCGCTTTGTAATTATGGGTCAGGGCTTCGGCCCTCATCCAAGACCGTAGGTGCTTATTATGAGCTTAATTTCCTACGTAGATGGTGAGGAAACCCAAGAATAATTATTTATTCTGGAACACCAAGCCGTAAAGGTCTCTAATTCTTAGGATTAGAGGAAAGTAAACACCAGATTTATCTGGTATTGGAATCCAGGAGTAAAGCCAATGGCATTAAGACTCGAAGACAAGAAGCAAATTGTCGCTGACGTCAACGAAGCTGCCAAAGGTGCACTTTCTGCAGTAGTTGCTGATTCACGTGGCGTAACTGTAGGTGCGATGACTTCATTGCGTGCTAAAGCGCGTGAAGCTGGCGTATCTATGCAAGTGGTACGTAATACCCTTGCCCGCCGTGCAGTAGCTGGCACAGACCTAGAATGTCTCTCTGAGTCATTCATCGGTCCTACTTTGATTGCCTTCTCTAACGAGCACCCCGGTGCCGCAGCGCGTCTGTTAACAGACTTCGCTAAAGAGCAAGAAAAATTCGAAGTGCGTGCAGCAGCATTTGAAGGTGCATTAGCAGACGTAAACGTTCTTGCAAAACTACCAACTTACGACGAAGCAATTGCCAAGTTAATGGCAACTATGAAAGAAGCTTCAGCTGGCAAGTTGGTTCGCACTCTGGCCGCATTACGCGACCAAAAAGAGGCAGAAGCAGCATAATTTGCTTGTTGCTACATTATCTTATAAATTTAATTGAATTTAGGAATTTGAGTCATGTCTATCACTAAAGACCAAATTATCGAAGCTGTTGCTGAAATGTCAGTAATGGACGTTGTTGAACTAATCGAAGCTATGGAAGAGAAGTTCGGCGTATCTGCTGCTGCAGCTGTTGCTGTTGCTGGTGACGCTGGTGCGGCTGCTGAAGAGCAAACCGAATTTGACGTAATCTTAACTGCTGCTGGCGCAAACAAAGTATCTGCTATTAAAGCGGTACGTGCTGCTACCGGTCTTGGCTTGAAAGAAGCGAAAGGTTTAGTTGATTCAGCTCCTGCTGCTGTTAAAGAAGCAGTATCTAAAGAAGAAGCTGAAGCGCTTAAAGCTGCTCTTGAAGAAGCTGGTGCTTCTGTTGAAGTTAAGTAATCTGCTTATAAGTAGATTGCAGCCTTTATAGGCTATGGCTGGTGGTTATTTAACCACCGGCCTTTTTGCGCTGTAGGACGTCGTCTTTTTTATCACCGTTTTAGATGGTGCGTCTAGCAAAAAATTTAGGTGGGAAACATCTAAATACAAGACAAACGGTACGTAAGAACTGTCCCAGATTTTTTGCGGACAGAGTGGGTCACTTATCAGCGAGCTGAGGAACCATATGGTTTACTCTTATACAGAGAAAAAACGCATTCGTAAGGACTTTGGAAAACGTCCTCAAGTAGTGGACACGCCTTACCTGCTTTCAATACAGCTTGACTCTTTTGAGAAATTCATAGAGATCGATCCTGAAGGCGAGTATGGGCTGGAAGCTGCATTCCGCAGTGTATTCCCGATTGCCAGTTATTCAGGATATTCAGAGCTACAGTACGTTAGCTATCGTCTTGGCGAGCCGGTGTTTGACGTTAAAGAATGTCAAATTCGTGGAGTCACCTACTCTGCTCCCTTGCGCGTTAAATTGCGTTTAGTGTTGTTTGACCGTGAAGCTCCGGCTGGCACGGTGAAAGACATCAAAGAGCAAGAAGTTTACATGGGTGAAATTCCCTTGATGACAGGTAACGGTACTTTTGTAATTAACGGTACCGAGCGTGTTATCGTATCCCAACTACACCGTAGCCCGGGTGTGTTTTACGACCACGATCGTGGTAAAACGCATTCATCAGGTAAGGTCTTATATAACGCTCGCGTTATTCCTTACCGCGGTTCGTGGTTAGATTTCGAATTCGATCCGAAAGATAATTTATTTGTTCGTATTGACCGTCGTCGCAAACTACCGGCCTCGATCATTTTGCGTGCTTTAGAAATGACCACCCAAGAAATCTTGGCAACTTTCTTCGATACCACCACCTTTGAATTGAAGGATGGCAAGGTGTTGATGGAGTTAGTGCCATCTCGCTTACGCGGTGATACGGTTTCTTTTGATGTGATCTTGAATGGCGAAGTTTTAATTGAAACTGGTCGCCGGGTGACAGCTCGTCACATTCGTCAATTGGAAAAATCTGGTATTGAGCAGATTGAAGTCCCAGTCGAGTACCTTGCCGATAAAGTGCTTGCGGAAGACTACGTTGATGAAGCCACTGGTGAAATCATTGCAGAAGCAAACAGCGAATTAAACTTAGAGTTGATCGCAGCTTTAGCGCAAGCGGGTTATTCGATGTTGAAAACCATCTATACCAATGACTTGGATAATGGTTCATTCATCTCGGATACTTTACGTGTAGATTCATCGACTAATCGTCTTGAGGCCTTAGTTGAAATTTACCGCATGATGCGCCCAGGTGAGCCACCAACAAAAGATGCTGCCGAAGCACTATTCGAGAACTTGTTCTTTAATGGTGACCGTTATGACTTATCTACTGTTGGCCGTATGAAGTTCAACAGTCGTGTTGGTCGTGACGACGGACGAGTTGCTGGTGTGCTCGACAAAGACGACATCATTAAAGTGATGCAAATGCTGATCGAGATCCGCAATGGTCGTGGTGAAGTCGATGATATCGATCACCTCGGTAATCGTCGTATCCGTAGCGTTGGTGAAATGGCCGAAAACCAATTCCGTGTTGGTTTAGTTCGTGTAGAGCGTGCAGTTAAAGAGCGTTTGAGTCTCGGTGATCTTGACGCCTTGATGCCACAAGACTTAATTAACGCCAAGCCGATTTCGGCTGCGGTAAAAGAGTTCTTTGGTTCCAGCCAATTGTCGCAATTTATGGACCAAAACAACCCGCTTTCTGAAGTAACACACAAACGTCGTGTTTCTGCCTTAGGCCCGGGTGGTTTGACTCGCGAACGTGCTGGCTTTGAAGTACGTGACGTACACCCAACGCACTATGGTCGTTTATGTCCGATTGAAACGCCAGAAGGTCCAAACATTGGTTTGATTAACTCATTAGCAGTTTATTCACGCACCAATGAGTTTGGCTTCTTGGAGACGCCATACCGTAAAGTGATCAACAGTGTTATTACTGATGAAGTTGATTACTTGTCGGCCATTGATGAAGGCACCTACGTGATCGCTCAGGCGAACGCAGAGGTAGATGCCGATGGTAAGTTACTAGAAACCGATTTAGTGCCTTGTCGCCATAAAGGCGAATCGACTTACATGCCGACTGATCAAATTCAGTATATGGATGTGAGCCCGCAGCAAATTATTTCTGTTGCTGCTTCGTTGATTCCGTTCTTAGAACACGATGATGCGAACCGGGCATTGATGGGTTCAAACATGCAACGTCAGGCAGTTCCAACGCTGCGTGCTGATAAACCATTGGTTGGTACTGGTATTGAACGTGCGGTTGCCGTTGATTCCGGTGTGACCGTGGTATCTAAGCGTGGTGGTACTGTTGATTATGCTGACGCAAGTCGTATTGTTGTTAAAGTAAATGAAGACGAAATGAGTCCTGGTGAAGCAGGTATCGACATTTACAGTTTAACCAAATACACCCGTTCTAACCAAAATACCTGTATTAACCAACGTCCAGTGGTAAAAGCTGGTGAGTTTGTTTCTAAAGGCGATGTACTCGCAGATGGCCCTTCAACTGACTTAGGTGAGTTGGCGTTAGGTCAAAATATGCGCGTCGCGTTTATGCCTTGGAATGGTTATAACTTCGAAGATTCGATCGGTATTTCTGAAAACGTGGTGAAAGAAGATCGCTTCACTACGATTCACATTCAAGAATTAAGCTGTATTGCTCGTGATACCAAATTGGGAAGCGAAGAGATTTCAGCAGATATTCCTAACGTGGGTGAATCCGCACTGAGCAAACTTGATGAGTCAGGTATTGTGTATGTGGGGGCAGAAGTTAAGCCTGGTGATATTCTGGTCGGTAAGGTTACGCCGAAGGGTGAAACTCAGTTAACACCTGAGGAGAAACTTTTACGAGCTATCTTCGGTGAGAAAGCGTCGGATGTGAAAGATACATCCCTACGAGTACCTAATTCAGTATTTGGTACCGTAATTGACGTTCAGGTGTTCACTCGTGATGGCGTAGAAAAAGACAAGCGAGCTCAAGAAATTGAGTCAATGCAGCTGAAAGAAGCGAAGAAAGATCTTACCGAGGAATTCAAAATCCTTGAAGAGGGTATCTTTGCTCGTGCTAAATCAGTATTGATGAACGCTGGTAAGTCAGAATCAGACCTAAATCGCCAAGCGCCTACAGAATGGTTGCAAGCGGCATTAAGTGATGAAGCAGCACAAACCCAGTTAGAACAAATTGCTGAGCAATACGACGAAATCAAAGCCGAGTTTGACAAGCAATTCGACATTAAGCGCCGTAAGATCACTCAAGGTGATGATTTAGCGCCTGGTGTATTGAAAATTGTGAAAGTTTACTTAGCTGTTAAACGTCGTATTCAGCCTGGTGACAAGATGGCGGGTCGTCACGGTAACAAAGGTGTAATTTCTACCATTGTTCCTCGTGAAGATATGCCTTATGACGAAACTGGCCGTCCAGTAGACATCTGCTTGAACCCGCTAGGTGTACCATCGCGGATGAACATTGGTCAGATCCTAGAAACCCACTTAGGCCTCGCGGCTAAAGGTGTGGGTGAGAAAATCGACGAAATGCTGAAAGTTCAGCGTGAAATCGAAATGGATAAACTGCGTGATTTCATTCAGAAAGTGTACAACGTCGGTGATGATACACTGAAAGTTGACATTGCTAGCTTCACCGATGAAGAAGTAATGACACTGGCGAAGAACCTACGTGGTGGTGTGCCAATGGCAACCCCAGCATTTGATGGTGCTAAAGAAGCTGAAATCAAAGAGCTATTGCGCTTAGCCGATTTGCCTGATTCAGGCCAAATTGTGTTATGTGATGGTCGTACCGGTCAAGAATTTGAGCGCCCTGTAACCGTGGGTTACATGTACATGTTGAAATTGAACCACTTGGTTGATGACAAGATGCATGCTCGTTCTACTGGTTCTTACAGCTTAGTTACACAGCAACCGCTTGGTGGTAAAGCCCAGTTTGGTGGTCAGCGTTTCGGTGAGATGGAAGTATGGGCACTTGAAGCTTATGGTGCCGCTTACACCTTACAGGAAATGCTCACGGTTAAATCCGATGATGTGAACGGTCGTACTAAAATGTACAAAAATATCGTTGACGGTAATCATCAGATGGAACCCGGCATGCCAGAGTCGTTCAATGTACTACTTAAAGAAATTCGCTCTTTGGGTATTAATATTGAGTTAGACGAGCTGTAAGCACAGGACTTCACCTGATTTAAAAGCAAGGCGGGCGTTTCATGAGAAACGCCCCAGGTTTAACTCCGACTGGAGAGAAACGTGAAAGATTTACTTAAGTTTCTTAAGCAACAAAGCAAGACCGAAGAGTTTGAAGGCATTAAAATTGGCCTAGCTTCACCCGATCAGATCCGTAGTTGGTCTTTTGGTGAAGTTAAAAAACCAGAAACGATTAACTATCGTACCTTTAAGCCTGAGCGCGACGGTCTATTCTGTGCCCGTATTTTCGGTCCAGTAAAAGATTACGAATGTTTGTGTGGAAAATACAAGCGTTTGAAACACCGTGGCGTAATTTGTGAGAAGTGTGGCGTTGAAGTTACACAATCTAAAGTGCGTCGTGATCGGATGGGCCACATCGAGCTTGCGTCTCCTGTAGCGCACATCTGGTTCCTTAAATCGTTACCATCACGTATCGGTTTGTTACTTGATATGACGCTACGTGATATTGAACGAGTACTTTACTTCGAATCATTTGTTGTGACTGAGCCTGGTATGACTAGCTTAGAGCGCGGCCAAATGTTAACCGAAGAAACTTACTTAGATTCTCTTGAAGAATACGGTGACGAGTTCGAAGCCAAAATGGGTGCCGAAGCTGTATTAGCTCTGCTACGTCATTTAGAGCTTGATCGAGAAATCGAAGTGATGCGCGAAGAGTTGCAAACTACCAACTCAGAAACCAAGCGTAAGAAGACTACCAAGCGTCTGAAACTGATGGAAGCGTTCCGCGATTCAGGGAATAAACCTGAGTGGATGATTATGACCGTATTACCGGTTCTTCCACCTGATTTACGCCCATTAGTACCACTTGATGGCGGCCGTTTTGCGACTTCTGATTTGAACGACTTATATCGTCGTGTGATCAACCGTAATAACCGCTTGAAGCGTCTATTAGACTTGGCTGCCCCAGACATTATTGTGCGTAACGAGAAGCGGATGCTGCAAGAAGCGGTTGATGCCTTGTTGGATAATGGTCGTCGTGGTCGTGCGATTACTGGTTCTAATAAACGTCCGCTTAAATCTTTGGCTGATATGATCAAAGGTAAGCAAGGTCGTTTCCGCCAGAACTTGCTGGGTAAACGTGTTGATTACTCTGGTCGTTCAGTAATTACCGTGGGTCCAACACTGCGTTTACACCAGTGTGGTCTACCGAAGAAAATGGCTCTTGAGCTGTTTAAACCGTTCATCTATGGCAAGCTTGAATTGCGTGGTTTAGCGACCACCATTAAAGCAGCCAAGAAGATGGTTGAACGCGAAGGTGGTGAGGTTTGGGATATTCTTGAAGAAGTTATCCGCGAACACCCGGTATTACTTAACCGTGCACCAACCTTGCACCGTTTGGGTATTCAAGCCTTTGAACCAGTGTTAATTGAAGGTAAAGCGATTCAGTTACACCCATTGGTATGTGCGGCATATAACGCCGATTTCGATGGTGACCAAATGGCGGTACACGTACCGTTAACTATTGAAGCGCAGTTAGAAGCACGTTCGTTGATGATGTCCACCAACAACGTACTATCGCCAGCTAACGGTGAACCGATTATCGTGCCTTCGCAAGACGTTGTCTTGGGTTTGTATTACATGACTCGGGAACGAGTGAATGCGCAAGCCGAAGGTATGTATCTGTCAGGTCCGAAAGAAGCTGAGAAGCTTTATCGTTCTAAACAGGCCAGCATACACGCACGAGTTAATGTGCGAATCACCGAAGTGATTGTTGCTGAAGACGGCTCTAAGATCGAAAAGACCGAAATCAAAAAAACCACGATTGGTCGTGCTATCTTGTGGTTAATCGTACCGAAAGGTTTACCTTTTGAATTGGTTAACCGAGCAATGGGTAAGAAGCAGATCTCTGGTTTACTGAACACCTGTTACCGTAAACTAGGTTTGAAGTATTCAGTTATTTTCGCTGACCAATTGATGTACACCGGCTTCCATTACGCAACTTTGTCTGGTGCCTCTGTAGGTATTAATGACATGGTTATTCCTGCCGCGAAGAAAGATATCGTGGATGAAGCCAGTGAAGAAGTGAGTGAAATTCAAGAGCAATTCCTAGCGGGTCTGGTAACTGCCGGTGAACGCTACAACAAAGTTATTGATATTTGGGCGTCAGCTAACGAAAAAGTTTCCAAAGCGATGATGGACAACTTGTCGACTGAGGTCGTGATCAATAGAGATGGTGAAGAAGAAGCGCAAGCGTCTTTCAACAGTATCTTTATGATGGCTGACTCCGGTGCGCGTGGTAGTGCTGCTCAGATCCGTCAGTTGGCGGGGATGCGTGGTTTGATGGCAAAACCGGATGGTTCGATTATCGAAACGCCGATTGTGGCTAACTTCCGCGAAGGCCTTAACGTACTTCAGTACTTCATCTCAACGCACGGTGCACGTAAAGGTTTGGCTGATACCGCACTGAAAACAGCAAACTCGGGTTATCTAACGCGCCGTTTGGTTGACGTTGCTCAAGATTTAGTGGTAACCGACACCGATTGTGGTACCGAAGAAGGTATCTTGATGACGCCTCATATCGAAGGCGGTGACGTTGTTGAGCCATTGCGTGAGCGTGTTCTTGGTCGGGTATTGGTTGGCGACGTCATCAAGCCAGGTACCGAAAATGAAGTGTTAATTAAATCTAAGACCTTGCTTGATGAAAAACTGTGTGACCTTCTTGAAGAGAATTCAGTTGATACCGTTAAGGTTCGCTCTGTAATTAGCTGTGAAAATGACTTTGGTGTTTGTGCACTTTGTTATGGTCGTGATCTTGCTCGAGGCCATTTGGTCGGTCGCGGTGAAGCGGTCGGTGTCGTTGCAGCACAATCGATTGGTGAGCCGGGAACCCAGCTTACCATGCGTACTTTCCACATTGGTGGTGCAGCGTCACGAGCGGCAGCAGAAAACAGTATCCAAGTGAAGAACGTGGGTACTATTAAGTTACATAACGCCAAGGTTGTGACGAATAACGAAGGTAAATTGGTTGTAACTTCGCGCTCTACCGAATTAACGATTATTGATGATTTGGGTCAGACCAAAGAAAGTCATAAATTGCAATATGGTAGTGTTTTGGAAGTTGCTGACGGTGGTGCGGTTAACTCTGGCGATACTATCGCTAATTGGGACCCACACACTCACCCGATTATCACTGAAGTACCTGGTCGCGTTAAATTCGTTGATATGGTTGAAGGTGTCACCATTAGTCGTCAAACCGATGAGCTAACCGGTCTTTCAAGCATTAACGTATTAGATCCGAACGAGCGCCCTAGTGCTGGTAAAGAAATGCGCCCAATGGTGAAATTGGTTGACGGTTCAGGCAATGATGTATTGATTGCTGGTACCGACATTCCTGCTCAGTACTTCCTACCAAGTAAATCAATCGTAAACTTGGAAGATAATGCTGAAGTAGGTGTGGGGGATGCGATTGCACGTATTCCGCAAGAATCAAGCGGTACTAAAGATATTACCGGTGGTCTACCTCGGGTTGCAGATCTATTCGAAGCTCGTCAACCGAAAGAACCTGCTATTCTTGCTGAGATCAGCGGTACCATTAGTTACGGTAAAGAAACTAAAGGTAAGCGTCGTTTAGTGATTACTCCAACGGATGCTGCTCCTTACGAGGAAATGATACCGAAGTGGCGTAACCTGAACGTGTTCGAAGGTGAGAAGGTTCAAAAAGGTGAGGTTATCGCCGATGGACCAGAGTCTCCACACGATATTTTACGCTTACGTGGTATCAGCCCTGTTGCGAACTACATTGTGAACGAAGTTCAAGATGTATATCGTTTACAAGGGGTGAAAATTAACGATAAGCATATCGAAACCATCGTGCGTCAAATGCTACGTAAGTGTTTGATTCTTGATGCGGGTGATTCTAGCTTCTTGCTCGGTGAACAGGCAGAAGTGGCACGGGTGAATATCGAAAACCGTGTGTTGGTTGCTGAAGGTAAGCGGCCAGCGGTTTACCGCCGTGAGCTACTGGGTATCACCAAGGCTTCACTATCTACGGAATCGTTTATTTCAGCGGCATCGTTCCAAGAAACCACACGCGTGCTTACCGAAGCGGCTGTGGGTGGAAAACAGGATGAGTTACGCGGTCTGAAAGAAAACGTGATTGTAGGTCGTTTGATCCCTGCGGGTACTGGTTATGCGTATCATGAAAAACGTCGTAATCAATCGGTTGCTCCAGCACCGATAACGGCGGATGAAGCTGCCGATAATTTGGCTGCTTTATTGAATGCTGCACCAAGTAGTGATGCTGAATAAGCTTTAGTACTTGATAAAAAGGCGGCCATTGGCCGCCTTTTTTTATGCAAATAAATCGATGGTTAGCGCAAAATATTTGACAAGCGTATCCCCAAGTCACAGACTCCGGTTTTTAATATTAGTATTGAAGAGCATATTATGAGCAAACAAATTGTATCAAGCGATGCAGCACCTGCTGCGATAGGTCCATATTCTCAGGCAACAAAAATCGATGAATTGGTGTTTACTTCAGGACAGATCCCTTTAGTTCCAAGTAGCATGGAAATTGTCGATGGCGGTATTTCTGAGCAAACTCGTCAAGTGATGGAAAACTTAATGGCGGTATTAGCGGCTGCTGGTGCAGACCGGACCACGGTATTTAAGACTACTTGTTTTTTGAGCGATATGGCTAACTTTACTGCATTCAATGCTGTGTATGCTGAATATTTTCCGGAAAATGCGCCGGCGCGTTCTTGTGTTGAAGTTGCGCGTTTACCCAAAGATGTTCTGGTTGAAGTTGAAGCTATCGCTCACATTAAGTAAACATGCTAAAAAATCTAAATTATGCCTTGGTTGTTACCAGTCCCTTATATGGTCGACAGGGCAGTGCGACTGCTCTAAATCTGGCAAATGCGATTGTTCAACAGGGGCATGCATTGAATACCGTATTCTTCTATTTAGAAGGGGTTTCCAATGCCATCGTGAGTGCTCTTCCTGCGAGTGATGAAGTTGACTTTCATCAAGCTTGGCTGGATCTGAAGGTCCGTGCCAATTGTGAGTTGTTAGTATGCAGTGCTGCAGCGTATCGACGTGGGGTTGTGACCCAGCAGGATGCGCAAAACCATGGTCTTGAGAGTTGGTCGATGAGTGAGCATTTTAGTATGTCCGGATTAGCCGAGATGTCGATGGCCATGCTTGCTGCCGACCGGGTGGTTCAACTGTGAATAAGGCATTAGTGTTCATTTTTGCGACTCCGCCTCATGGAACTTCTCTCGCCCGTGAGTCGCTCGATGCTTGTTTAGCGGCTTCAGCCGTGACCGAGGATGTGGTGGCTTACTTTGACGGTGAGGGTGTATGGCAGTTGTTGGTGAACCAACAGCCAGCAGGCATTTTGCAGCGGAATATTTTACCGACCTATGGTTTACTTGAGTTATACGATGTAGAGCAAGTTTTTGTTAATCCTTTGGCGTTAGCCGAGCGAGGACTGACACTGGAGCAATTGGCTATCCCTACAAAGGCATTGGCAAGTCAGGATTTTTGGACGCGTTATGGGCATGCCCATGCGATATTAAGGTTTTAAAATGCTTCATATTATGCGTCACAGTTATGCAAGTTCAGAGTTTCAAGCCTGTATCCAACAAATGGACGTTGACAGCCATTTGGTGTTGATTGAAGATGCTGTGTATGCCTTAGTCAAAGCTGATGCAAAGTTAGTGGCGTTAAGCGCACAGGGCCGTTTATCGGTGTTGTTGGATGATATGCAGGCTCGCGGACTTAAGATTAGCTCCTTTAATGCTATCGATTATCAACAATTTGTTCAGCTCACGGTAAGCCATACCCCCTGTCTCACTTGGTAAGCTATCCCTCAAGACTAAAAAATATTAGATTTAGGTGATTCGCAAGTCTTGACTCTTATCCGCGCAACGCATAAAATTTCGCCTCCCCAAAATAGGGGATAGATTTTTTTCACATGTTTAAATGTAATTTCAGGAGCTATTTCGAATGGCAACGATTAACCAGTTGGTTCGTAAGCCACGTGCAAGCAAAGCTGTAAAAAGCAATGTACCTGCACTTGCTGCGTGTCCACAACGTCGTGGTGTATGTACTCGTGTATATACCACTACTCCAAAAAAACCTAACTCAGCATTACGTAAGGTCGCTCGTGTTCGTTTAACTAACGGATTCGAAGTAACTTCTTACATCGGTGGTGAGGGTCATAACTTACAAGAGCACTCAGTGATCTTGATCCGTGGTGGTCGTGTTAAAGACTTACCAGGTGTTCGCTACCACACCGTACGCGGCGCATTAGACTGTGCTGGCGTAAGTGATCGTCGTCAAGGACGTTCAAAATACGGCGCTAAACGTCCTAAGTCATAACGGCTCTCCGTTAAGTAAGGCCAAACATTTAGTTATAGCGAAATTTTTTTAAAATTCGTTTTGGGGAAACCTGAAGCATACCGGAGATATTCAAATGCCTAGACGTCGAGTGATCGGTCAACGCAAAATCTTGCCAGATCCTAAGTTCGGATCAGAACTTCTGGCTAAGTTCATCAACGTAGTAATGGTTGATGGTAAGAAATCTATTTCAGAAAAAATTGTTTATGGTGCATTAGACGGTGCAGCTGAGAAATCAGGCAAGTCTCACCAAGAAATTTTTGAAATTGCTCTTGAAAACGTGCGCCCATCGGTAGAGGTTAAATCTCGCCGTGTTGGTGGTTCTACTTACCAAGTACCTGTAGAAGTACGCCCTGTGCGTCGTAACACTCTAGGTATGCGTTGGATGGTAGATGCAGCACGTAAACGTGGTGAAAAATCTATGGCTTTACGTCTAGCGGGTGAAATCCTAGACGCGAGCGAAAACAAAGGTTCTGCGGTTAAGAAACGTGAAGACGTTCACCGTATGGCCGATGCAAACAAAGCGTTTGCTCATTACCGCTGGTAATTGCTTGCACAGCTGCTTAAAACAGCTGTGCTGCTTTCTATGTGAGACTAAGGATATTTCCTTAGCAAGAGGATAACAATGGCTCGTACAACTCC
Organism: Agarivorans sp. QJM3NY_30; assembly: GCF_050870855.2. Lineage (GTDB taxonomy): Bacteria > Pseudomonadota > Gammaproteobacteria > Enterobacterales > Celerinatantimonadaceae > Agarivorans. The sequence continues at coordinate 605,035 of NZ_CP194038.2, forward strand.
AATTGAGCGCTACCGCAATATCGGTATCTGTGCTCATGTTGACGCTGGCAAAACAACAACTACAGAGCGAGTCCTTTTCTATACCGGTCTATCTCATAAAATTGGTGAGGTACATGATGGCGCAGCTACCATGGACTGGATGGAACAAGAACAAGAACGCGGGATTACGATTACTTCTGCGGCGACGACCACTTTTTGGCGTGGTATGAATGCCCAATTTGAAGAACATCGTGTCAATATCATCGATACTCCTGGGCACGTTGACTTCACCATTGAAGTTGAACGTTCGTTGCGGGTATTAGATGGTGCTGTAGTTGTATTTTGTGGTTCATCAGGTGTTGAACCTCAATCTGAAACAGTGTGGCGTCAAGCCGATAAATATTCAGTGCCACGATTAGTATTCGTGAACAAAATGGATAGGGCTGGTGCAGATTTTGAACGGGTAATTGAGCAAATCCGTGATCGTTTAGGTGCTAATTGTGTACCTATTCAACTTAACATTGGTGCTGAAGAAGGATTCGTTGGAGTTATCGACCTAATTAAAATGAAGGCGATTAACTGGAGCGAAGCGGACCAAGGGACCACCTTTAACTATGAAGACATTCCAGCTGAATTAGTCGCCCGAGCTGAACAGCTTCACGAAGAACTCGTGGAAGCTGCTGCAGAGGCTAGCGATGAGCTTATGGATAAGTACTTGGAAGAAGGCGAGTTAAGTGAAAGCGAAATCAAGTTTGGCTTGCGTAAACGCACGCTAAACAACGAGATCGTGCTAGCGACATGTGGCTCGGCATTTAAGAACAAAGGTGTACAAGCTGTGCTTGACGCTGTTGTTGAATATTTGCCGGCGCCAAATCACGTTGCCGCTATTAAAGGTTTGGACGAGAAAGACAACGAAGTTGACTGTCCAGCAGATGACGATGCACCTTTTGCTGCGTTGGCGTTTAAAATTGCGACCGACCCATTTGTGGGAACGTTAACCTTTATGCGTGTTTATTCGGGAACGGTTGAAACCGGCACTGCGGTGTATAACTCGGTTAAACAAAAACGTGAGCGTCTTGGTCGTATGGTGCAGATGCATTCAAACGACCGGAAAGAGATCAAAGAAGTTCGTGCTGGTGATATTGCCGCTGCGATTGGTCTCAAAGACGTCACCACGGGTGACACTTTATGTGATATGAACAATAAAGTGGTTCTTGAGCGAATGGAATTCCCGGAGCCGGTGATTCAAATTGCGGTTGAGCCTAGAACTAAAGCAGACCAAGAAAGAATGGGTGTTGCTTTGGGGAAATTGGCCGCTGAGGATCCGTCGTTCCGCGTAGAAACTAATGAAGAATCTGGACAAACCCTTATCTCAGGTATGGGTGAGTTGCACTTAGATATCATCGTAGATCGCATGAAGCGTGAATTCAACGTGGATTGTAATGTAGGTAAACCTCAAGTTGCTTATCGCGAAGCGATTCGCAAGCAAGTTGAAGTGGAAGGAAAGTTTGTGCGTCAATCAGGTGGTCGTGGTCAATATGGTCATGTTTGGTTGCGTATGGAACCTCTAGAGCCAGGTGCTGGTTACGAATTTGTCAATGAGATTGTTGGTGGTACTGTTCCTAAGGAATACATCCCAGCGGTAGACAAAGGCTGTAAAGAGCAAATGGATCAGGGTGTGCTGGCGGGTTACCCAATGCTTGACGTTAAAGTCACTTTATTCGATGGTTCGTACCACGATGTTGACTCTAACGAAATGGCGTTTAAAATTGCCGGTGCAATGGGCTTCAGAAAAGGCGCATTGGATGCTGATCCAGTATTGCTTGAGCCGATGATGAAAGTAGAAGTTACAACTCCTGAAGATTGGATGGGAGATGTAGTGGGTGACTTGAATCGTCGTCGTGGCATAATTGAAGGCATGGACGATGGACCTGCGGGCTTAAAGATTATTAAGTCTAAAGTGCCGCTGTCTGCAATGTTCGGCTATGCTACAGATCTACGTTCGGCAACTCAAGGGCGTGCGTCGTACTCGATGGAGTTCACCGAGTACAGTGAAGCGCCCAAGAATGTTGCTGATGCTATTATTGAAGCAAAATAAACTAATTCAACTATGATTGATTTGTCTCTGGTTGAGGCAGGTCGGAATGGAAAAGAAGGTACATATCGTGTCTAAAGAAAAATTTGAACGTAATAAACCGCATGTAAACGTTGGTACTATTGGCCACGTTGACCACGGTAAAACAACTTTAACAGCGGCTATTACTAACGTATTGGCAAAAGTATACGGCGGTGAAGCAAAAGATTTCGCAGCAATCGATAACGCTCCAGAAGAGCGCGAGCGTGGTATTACAATCTCAACTTCACACGTTGAGTACGATACACCGACTCGTCACTATGCACACGTTGACTGTCCTGGACACGCCGACTATGTGAAAAACATGATTACCGGTGCTGCACAAATGGACGGCGCTATCTTAGTAGTTGCTTCTACCGATGGCCCAATGCCACAAACGCGTGAGCACATTCTGCTTTCTCGTCAGGTAGGTGTACCTTACATCATCGTATTCATGAACAAATGTGACATGGTAGATGATGAAGAGCTTCTAGAATTAGTAGAAATGGAAGTACGTGAACTTCTATCAGAATACGAATTCCCTGGTGATGACTTACCAGTGATTCAAGGTTCAGCTTTGAAAGCCCTAGAAGGCGAAGAAGCATGGGAAGCAAAAATCATTGAGCTTGCAGAAGCTTTAGATTCTTACATTCCAGAGCCAGAGCGTGACATCGACAAGCCATTCCTACTACCAATTGAAGATGTATTCTCAATTTCAGGTCGTGGTACCGTGGTAACCGGTCGTGTTGAGCGTGGTATCATCAAAGTTTCAGAAGAAATTGAAATTGTTGGTATCAAAGAAACCACCAAAACAACTTGTACTGGTGTTGAAATGTTCCGCAAATTGCTTGACGAAGGTCGTGCAGGTGAGAACTGTGGTATTTTGTTACGTGGTACCAAGCGTGATGACGTCCAACGTGGTCAAGTATTGGCGAAACCAGGTTCAATTACTCCACACACCAAGTTCGAAGCTGAAGTATACGTACTAAGCAAAGATGAAGGTGGTCGTCACACACCATTCTTCAAAGGTTACCGTCCACAGTTTTACTTCCGTACAACTGACGTAACTGGTGCGGTAGAGCTTCCAGAAGGCGTAGAAATGGTTATGCCTGGCGACAACTTGAAATTTGTTGTTGAGCTAATCTGCCCAATCGCGATGGACGAAGGTTTACGCTTCGCAATCCGTGAAGGTGGCCGTACAGTAGGTGCGGGTGTTGTAGCTAAAATCTTCGAATAAGAACTTAGCACAAGCAAGAAAGGTCGCTTAGGCGGCCTTTTTTATTGCCTCAAGAAAAGTAAATAGCATCATCCTGCTTAGCAGGTCTTAGCAGGTCTTAGCAGGTCTTAGCAGGTCTTAGCAGGTCTTAGCAGGTCTTAGCAGGTCTTAGCAGGTCTTAGCAGGTCTTAGCAGGTCTTAGCAGGTCTTAGCAGGTCTTAGCAGGTCTTAGCAGGTCTTAGCAGGTCTTAGCAGGTCTTAGCAGGTCTTAGCAGGTCTTAGCAGTAGTCCATAAAAAAGCCAGTCATTGACTGGCTTTTTATTACGAGAGGTGGCTAGCCGGCATCAATAATGGCGATGGAACGAGAGCTCTCTACTCCCCCAGGGCTAGTTACAGTGACCGTCATCGTGCCTTCAGTGCGGTTGTTCGGACTACTTTCCTGTATCACGCTAAGGCCAATTAAATCACATAGCCGCACACCGTCAGGCACTGTGAAGGAGGTTTGTCCGGATAGTTCACCATTATTAGAGCCGATAGATACGGTGGTACCAGCTGGCATTTGGTTACCATTAAGATCTTGAACTGTAATCACTAAACCCTGAGATGAAACTGCGGTTAAATCAACACTGCTGACTGGACTGGTGTTAGTGGTATCAGAAATCAGAATGTTAGCGCCAGAGGTGGCCATAATGAGTACCACAGAATCGCGCACTTCGACCAAGTCACGGGTACATAAACCGTTAGTGTCCGAATCTACAATACAAGATAAGCCATTAAACAGTTCTACGATGGAACTAGCTGGTACCGTAGAGTCCTTGATACCAGTCGCGCTGTCGTACTCATTGTTTTCGTTGTAATCTCGGAATCGCTCCTCAACATTGACACTATCATGGTTAATGATGCCAGCTACATCGTAGCTACCATTTTCATTACTATCCACAAAGGCTTCACCAAGAGCGGTGAATGTTTCGCCAGTATCATATATGCGATTACCATTGACGTCAGAGTAGTACTCTTGGCCGACGGTTACCGCTAATACTGAGGCTCGCCCCACGCCATAGCGGTTGTTGCCTTGAGTGTTTACTAGGTCTCCAGGAATGTAACCAGGTGCATTACAGCTGCCTGCCGGAAGATCGTAGAGGTGACCTTTCGGGCGGGGGTTTTGGCTTGCCCAGCTAACCGAGCAGCTACTGTTGGTATCTTCGCCACTAGTTTTACAATTGCCTGAAATTTGGCCGCCATCGCTTTCAAATACGATGGTCGTATCATTAGGGATGGGATTGTTGTTTTCATCACTGACCCTCAGAGTTAGGGTGCTATTTACGCCATCGATCCCCCAAGCCTCTAAGGCTAAAGTGCTCGCCGATAACGACATACTTTGCTGTGAAGGCACGCCAGTATGAATCGCAAGCGCGTTGGAAGTGCTGGAGATGATGCTGCCAGTGTCGGGGTCACTAAAGCTTGCATTGACCACGACCGTTCCTGACATGTTTCCGCTCGTGACACGGGTCAGTACTTCACCAGATGCATTGGATTGAGCTATTAGCGGGCTGATTTTTACGCCGTGTAGTTTTGAATCGAGTGCAAAAGTGACCTCTTGACCAGATTTGGGCTTGCCTGTTGGATCGGTGACAACATAAACCAGCTCGGCGATGGTTTCACCCACCGATTCTTTCAAATAAATGGTTTGTGGCGTTGCTGACTGGAAGGTAATTCCGCTGGCTTTGGTTGTGGCAATATCGATAACATAGTTTTCAGGGTCAATCACGCTGATACTCGGCGTCACAGTAATCGTATCACTGCCGCTACAACCATCAGCCTGATAAATGGCAGTTGCAACGCCGTTTACAGTGGTCACTGAATCTGAAATCTTGGCAAGATCTTGGGCGCTGCAACTAGAAGCAAAGCCTATCGCCACAGGGGTTGTATATAGGTCACCTTGACTATCGGTAATTGTGGCACTAATACTAGCCGTTGCGTCAGAGCCCAAAGTTGCGCCATCAGTGAGGCTGGAACTTAGGGTCATCATTAGGTTGGCTTGACCTACTTGATAGTTGGCGCTAGTAGTGACGCCTAGTTCGCTATTGCTTGCGACTAAGCTATCTGCACCAGTTGTTTCCAATTGAGCGAACAAAGTAGCAATCCCCAAGCCACTCTGGTCCGTCAAGATCGTTTCTGCGCTCAGGTCTGCGTTGGTCGTTGATAATGAAATCAGTTCGTTACTTGCGGGAGCTCCGCCTGTATAGCTTAAGCGAGCGACTGCTGTAATGGGCGATTCGATAGAAAGGCTATTGGTTACGTTACATCCGGTGGGGATTTGATCTCGTGCTACACCATTGCAGTCGTACAGAGCAAGTTGAAGCTCATTTAAGCCGCCGGAACCACCAGAGTTGATTTGCACTTGGTAGTTCTCTGTGGCCGTAACAGTGGCGGTTTCTCCATTGCTCTGATAGCTATAAGTAGCGATAACTGAGTCTGCATTGGTGGCATCGGTACGTGCGCTCATTGTTGTATGACCGATGCCATTATCACCAATCAGAATGGTGGTTGCTTTAAGTTCAGCACTACTGGTACTCAGACTGACCAGTTCATTCGCGATAGCGCTCGCATTTGAGAGTGTGACTACAACGTAGGTATCAGTATCACTGGGAACGGTATTAGTTTTCACACACCCCTGCGGAATTAATGCAGTATTAATCCCATCCGCACAGGTATAAAGGGCAATACCGATTGAAGCGGTGGTGCTTGAGCTGGTCCCACCATCGCCACCACTGCTGCCCCCACCGCTGAGGTCGACACTGCCGTCTCCCCCACACGCGAATAGTATTGAACTAACGAAAATTAATAAGCTGTGTTTGAACCACACCATGGTTATTCCTCCGTGAACCGATACGACCTGTATTCGGAAATCCTGATAGTTTACTTATATATCATATCTAAGCGTTTCTTGGCATTACCGTGTTTGTGAATGCGAGCTTTATAGCAAAGTTTCTTAGATCGCGACTTAGCCTACACGAGTTACTCGCTTACAGTATGGTTGATTGAGACGAAGCAGCGTATTATTAGCTGTAATTAAAGGAGAATGCATGAACCTTCGTGATTTAGAGTATTTAGTGGCTTTACAAGAGCTGAAGCATTTTCGCAAAGCTGCGGAAAAATGTTTTGTCAGTCAGCCGACTTTGAGTGGTCAGGTTGCCAAGTTAGAAGAAGAGTTGGGCTTGTTGTTGATCGAGCGAACTTCTCGCAAGGTGATTTTTACGCATGCTGGCGATGAGTTGGCTGCTAAGGCCCGACAGATCCTGCTCGAGGTAAAGGGCCTTAAAGATATGGCGAAGAGCTTTCAGGCACCAATGGCTGGCCCCTTACATATGGGCTTAATTCCTACTTTGGCGCCGTATTTATTGCCGCAAATAGTGCCACATATTCGTTCTGAATTTACCGATATGGCCCTGTTTCTTTATGAGGAACAAACACATATCTTGTTGCAACGCTTAGAGGATGGTGATTTAGATTGCCTGTTGTTGGCTTATCTTCCTGAAATGGAACGTTTTGGTTCGATCGATTTATTTGATGAAGCGTTAGTGCTCGCCATGCCTTCTCAGCATAAGTGGCAGCATCAGGCTCACATTGAATTGACTGAATTAAGAGGCGAGCAATTGTTGATGCTGGAGGATGGCCATTGTTTGCGTGATCAGGCCATGGGTTACTGTTTTGCGGCTGGGGCGAAAGAAGATAACAGTTTTAAGGCGACCAGTCTTGAGACTCTAAGACATATGGTGGCTGCGGGCATGGGGATCACTTTATTGCCACAGCTGGCTATCCCTCTGGAAACTGAGCAAAATGGCATTTGTTATCGCCATTTTAGCGCTCCTGAGCCGAGCCGACGGATTAGCCTGTTATATCGTAATAACTCGGTACGTCGACCCTGCTTTAATCAATTAGCCGCCCTGATTAAGCGGCATACTCACTTTGATTAAAATAGTTCGTCTTCAGCATCAAAGACTGAACCACTGCTCGGTTTAACATACTCGCTAGGTTCAGTTCCTTTTTCAAAGTATTCGAATCGAGTCGTGTAATCGCTGGCGGTAGTTAACAAGCCGCTGGCGCGGTCTATCCGCACCGTACTTATATTTTTAGGGATTGACCAAGGTTGTTCAGGGATCCCTTCTAAGCCTACTTTCATGAAGTCAATCCAAGCGGGTTGCGCAGTTCTGGCTCCAAACTCTTTCCCTGTGACTTGATCTTTGCCTAAATTAGCATTGTATGAGGCTTCACCTAATTCGCGATTGAAATCGTCAAATCCTATCCAAGATGTGACCACTAAGCCGGGGCCGAAGCCCGAAAACCAAGCGTCTTTGGCATCATTGGTGGTACCTGTTTTACCGGCAATATCGTGTCGTTTTAGCTCTCTTGCTGCACGCCAACCTGTGCCATTCCAACCTGTTTTATGTGCCCAACTTCCTCCGCCCCAAATGACGCTATTCATCGCTTGTGAAACCAAAAAAGCATTTTGTGAACTAATAATTCGTGGCGCCAAGTCTTCTGTTTCAGCAAATGAAATCGCACATTGTTTTAGTGGATCGCCAGTTTGTTCAAGTAGCTCATCTAAGTCTGGCGCATGATTAATAATCTCATGGCAATCATCACAGGCGACTTTCGGTAACTGCTGGAAGATCACATGGCCTTCGCCATCTTCTATTCGGTCAATAAAATAAGGACTGACTAAATAGCCGCCATTGGCAAAAGAGCCGTAAGCACTCGCCACTTGCATCGGAGTTAATGACGCTGAGCCTAGAGAAAGTGATTCGTTGCGGGGGAGCTCATTCGCAGGAAAGCCAAATTTGGCTAAGTGCGAAATCATCGTATTGATGCCTAAGTCGCGCATTAAACGCACCGAAATAACATTTTTAGATTTTGCCAATCCCACTCTCAAACGGATCGGACCATCGTAAACTGGCGGTGAATTTTTGGGACGCCATGCGACGCCCATCGCCTGATCCCAGCGATTAATTGGGGCATCATTTTCTAAGCTCGCTAAGGTCATACCATGTTCAAATGCGGCGGAGTAGAGGAAAGGTTTAATATTGGAACCCACTTGCCGGCTGGCTTGAGTCACGCGGTTAAATTTACTCTGATTAAAGCTAAAACCGCCAACCAGTGCTTCTATTGCACCATCCAGCGGAGAAATCGCAATCAGTGCTGCGCCAGCATCTGGAAGTTGTGATAGTTGATAATGAGTCAACTCTGATTTTTGGGCTTCGCTGTTGTTTGGCGCAGTTGAATCACTACTTGAGTCTGGACCCGTTTCAGCGCTTACTTGGTTGAGGGCGACAACCCAAATAATATCTCCAGCAGTGAGCACTTCAGTGGCTGTTTTAGGCGCCGGCCCTTGCCGGGTATCACTAATAAAACGGCGAGCCCACTGCATATTATCCCAGTCGATCACCCCCACTTCCCCTTGTTTGGTCACGATGGTCGCTTGCTGTTCGGTGACCGATATCACCGCTGCAGCGACAAGTTCTCCATAGTTAGGAAAGTTGGCTAATTGTTCACTGATTTGTTGAGGCTCCAAGGCGGGCTGTCCGGGTTTCCATAGCTGGTCTATTGCTCCGCGATACCCATGTCGTTGGTCATAATTTAATAGGTTTTTGCGCAATGCTGAGGTGGCCGCATTTTGCCGTTTAGCTGTAATGGTGGTGTATACATCCATGCCGGATATGTAGGCGTCTTCACCAAATTGTTCAAGGATCTGCTGGCGGACCATTTCTGCAAGATAGGGAGCCGGTAACGTAATTTCTGCACCATGGTAGGATGCAGTAATTGGGGCTTGATTGGCTTCATCGAAGCGAGCCTGGTCAATATAACCGGTCTCTAGCATTCTTCCTAAGACGACTCTTCGGCGATCACGAGCGCGTTCTGGTGAACGAATTGGATTGAGTGCAGAAGGGGCTTTCGGCAGCCCTGCAATGATCGCGATTTGGGCGAGAGTTAATTGGTCTACCGTTTTGCCGTAATAGACTTGCGCAGCGGCTCCAACGCCGAAGGAACGGTAGCCTAAAGAAATCTTATTAAGATATAGCGATAAAATTTCATCTTTTGATAGCTGTTGCTCAATCTTAAGGGCTAAGAAAATTTCTTTAATTTTTCGAATATAGGTTTTTTCACGACTTAAAAAGAAATTTCGGGCAACTTGCTGGGTGATGGTACTTGCTCCTTGGCTTTTCTCGCCAGTTGCAAGTAGATTAACCGCTGCTCGGGTGATACCGATCGGGTCAATGCCTGGGTGAGAATAAAAACGCGCGTCTTCGGTGGCAAGGAAGGCATGAATCATCTCATCAGGGATATCTTCAATGGCTAAGGGGATCCTTCTTTTTTCTCCAAATTGCGAGATTAACTCGCCGTCGGCACTGAATACTCGCATCGGCGTTTGCAGCTGGATGTCGCGCAGAGTGCTTACGTCTGGTAACTGCGGCGCGACATAAAAATACAGTGCGGTGACTGCGACTAAGCCGAGGCTAGAACCTAAGAAAATTAAAAATAACAGTCTTTTAAGCCATTTCATTACTAAAGTTGTACTCTGTATCGAAAGAACCGTCGATTATATCGTCAAATTGTGACCTGTTTCGACAACTTTCTTAAGATCTATTAGCGTATAGATCAATTACTAGTTATTCTTTATCTACAGGTAACTGTTTAATTTAAAAAGATAGTTGGCGGGTCATGATACTAGGGATAGGTAAAAAGACATCGGCTGCGTTGTTAGGGATAGATTTCGGCTCTGCTACCATCAAAGGTCTGCTACTCTCAAAATCTGCTCAGGGGTTTAAAGTAGAGGCGGTTGCGGAGGTCGTTACACCAACTGGCGCACTGGTCGATAATCAAGTCGTTTCTCCAGAAGAGATTACGGCGTCTTTACGCGAATTAAAAAGAAAATTTCCTTCCCGTAATCGTCAAGTGGCGACTGCTGTCGCAGGTAGTCACGTGATTACCAAAATCATATACATGGACAATAGTTTGTCCGATTTGGAGCTAGAGACTCAAGTTGAGCTTGAGGCCGAAAACTCAATCCCCTTTCCTATTGATGAGATCAGCCTTGATTTTGAAGTCCTCGGTAGTAACGAAAGTGATGCGAATCGTAACAATGTATTATTAAGTGCGGCACGTACCGAAGCGGTTAGCATTCGCGCCGAAGTATTGGCAAATGCTGATTTCGAAGCCAAAATTGTTGATGTTGAGTCGCATGCCTTAGGCCGAGCTTGGCATTATTTATTGCATCATCAAGAAGATGAATTTGACGATAGCAAAATCATTGGCTTGGTCGATATAGGTGAATCCACGCTCAATTTTGCTATCCTCAATAAAGGTGAAGTGGTTTACAACCGCGCCCAAAACTTTGGCGGTGCCCAATATACACAGCAAATCGCTAGTTTTTACAGCTTAAGCCTGGAAGAGGCGAAAGAGATGAAAATTAGTGGCCGTCTACCCGAGAACTATGAAATTGATGTTTTCGCTCAGTTTGTTAGCGGGGTCATTCAAAACGTTCGTCGGCAAGTGTCGCTATTTTTGAGTTCTAGCGGATATAAGTCTTTGGATGCGCTTGGCGTGAGCGGCGGTAGTGCTTTGTCTGACGAATTAGTCTTACAGATGCAGAATGATTTAGAACTGCCAGTTATCAAGGCTGAGCCTTTCAATCATTGCCAGTTTGATCGTTCTGTTGATCCCGACGGATTACGCCGCGATGGAGGGAAGTATATGGTGGCTTTGGGTCTTGCTTTGAGGGGTTTTGATAATGTCTAACATTAACTTGCTTCCATGGCGGGAAGAGCTCAAGGCAAAACAAAGGCGTGATTTTTGGCTGAGTTTGGGGGTCGCCGCTGGCCTTACCTTATTCGCTTCATTTGGGGTGCAAAACTATTATACGAGTCTGCAAAATAAGCAACTTGCGCGTAATCAGTATTTAGAAACTGAAATAGCGGTCCTCGACCAGCAAATTGGTGAAATACGTAAAATAAAAGAGCAGAAAAAAAGCTTAAATGAACGAATCAGCTTGATTCAGAAGTTGCAAGAAAGTCGTAATGTTCCAACCAAAATATTCAACATCCTACCATTGATTTCGCCAGCCGGAGTTTATCTGGATAGCTTAACTTTTCAAAATTCCTTGATTAGCCTCGATGGGAAGAGCGAAGCCAACTATCGAGTCGCGAGTTTAATGCGCAATATTGAGCAAAAAACTTGGTTAGGTAGCCCCAAGATTAGTTCCATCGTCGCTTTATCGAACAAACAAGCGGATATGGAGCTGAGTAAGTTTCAACTTGAATTCGTCGTTAAGTTGGGTCTGCCAAGTGAAAAAGTCGGAGCTAAGTAATGGATTTACAACAGCTTAATGAATTAGATTTAGAAAGCATCGGCACTTGGCCTCGGCCTGCAAAAATAATATTCATTGGTCTCATTTGTGGCTTGATTGCGGCAGGATTTTATTACGTTCAAGTATCAGATGAACAAACCAAGTTGGCTCAATTTGAAGCACAAGAACAAGAGTTACGTAGCAAATTCGAAATTAAAGCTGCTTTAGCAAGTAACTTGCCTGCTTATCAGGCGCAAATACAGCAGATGCGAGATGCCTTTTCCTCTTTGCTCAAACAGCTGCCCGAAAAACATGAGATCCCAGGTTTGCTAGACGAGTTGAGTTTTATCGGTATCGATAATGGCTTAGAGTTTCACCGTATTAACTGGGAGCCAGAAGTTGAACGTGAGTTTTCAACTGAGTTACCGATAAAATTAGAAGTGAGTGGAACTTACCATCAGTTAGGTGGTTTTGTGAGTGCCGTTGCCGCTTTACCGCGAATTGTGATTCTCGATGATATTTCGCTGAAAAAACAAAAAGACGGCGCAGTTTTAACGATGGCGATGTTAGCGAAGACCTACCGTTATAAAGAGAAAATAGAGCCTAAGGATAAGTAATGAGAGCAATCATATTAGGGCTAAGCTTGCTTACATTATTTGCTTGTGGGGGCTCCAAAGATGATTTACAGCAATATGTCATGCAAGTGAAAGCGCGTAAGGTTTCGGTGAAACAAGATGTGCCAGAAATTAAGCCTTTTGAGCATCTTGCTTACCAGGCCGATAACCTAAGAAACCCTTTTACGAGCCCTGTTCCTGAAGCGGAAGCGATTGCTCTAGCCTCTGAAAAGGAATGCTCTTTAGCACCGAATTTTGACCGTGAGAAACAACCACTCGAACAGTATTCTTTGGCGAGTCTAACGATGCGCGGGATCATGGGGGATGGTGCAAACCTATGGGCCTTAATTGATGTTCCTAGTGGTGAATTGTATCGAGTGAGAGAAGGTAATTTTCTAGGCTTGCATAACGGTATTATCATAAAAGTTAGTCAGCTCGGTTTAGATATTAAAGAAGTCGTTTCTGATGGTGAAGGCTGTTGGAATGAGCGAAATACTCAGCTTTTGCTTTCGAAAGTGGAACAATAGGATAAATGGCATGAAGGGAAGAATGCTGCAAGGTATCTGCAACAGTAGCTTAATATTCGCGGGGCTTTTCTGTTATGCAGCTCAAGCTTGGGCTAACGCCCAGTTAATTCAGCTGAATACCAACCCGATGATTAAAGGCGCGGTAGAAATTGAATTACTATTTGATGCGCCTATCGAGCAGGTAAATGATCACCTCGAATACTCTCCTAATCAGTTAGTGATTGACGTTGCAAATGCCAGCTCCGCACTGAAGGTTAATCCTTTGATTATTGGCCGAGGAGGGGTGAAACAAGTACAAAGCTTACAGACAGAGTCTGGTTTACAACTCGTTTTGGCCTTGGAAAGCTTAGTTCCATATCAAGTACAACAAGACTCTAAACGGCTGCTGATTAAGTTAGGTGCGCTGCCTACTACTGCCACCGCAAGCAATTCTAAGTCTACAACGGTTAACAATGCTTTTGAAACCGCCAGTCGTGTTGAGCATGCTACGATCAATCATATTGAAGGCATCGATTTTCGGCGGGGCAAAGGTGGAACCGGCCAGCTGATGATTGATCTGAATAATCGCTCTATCGCTGCCGATATTAAACGACGCGATAATAGTTTGATTGTCGATTTTTATAATACCGATATTGCCGACGAAAATGTTTATGTGATGGATGTGAATGACTTCGCAACCCCAGTCGATAATGTTGAAGTCTTTAAAGATGAGGCGAAGGTGCGTTTAGTCGTGACGATTAACGGGGCTTTTGATTATCGTTATGATCAATCAGGAGAACTGTTTCTGGTTGAAGTTAAACCTTTGCAAGCGGAAGAAGTCGCGAAAGTTGCGTATCAGGGCAAGCCCATTTCTCTAAATTTTCAAGATATTCCAGTACGTACCGTGCTGCAATTAATTGCTGATTTTAATCAATTAAATCTAGTCACAACGGATTCCGTGGTTGGTAATATCACCTTGCGTATGGATGATGTTCCCTGGGAGCAAGCTCTCGATATAATTTTGAAAGTAAAAGGTTTGGATAAACGCCTTGATAATAATGTGTTGTTAATTGCGCCTGCGGCAGAGTTGGCTGAGCAGGAACGACAACAATTAGAAAGCGCTAAGCAAGTTGCCGATTTAGCCCCTCTGTATTCAGAATATATCCAAGTGAATTACGCGAAGGCTTCTGACTTATCGGCCTTGCTTAAAAATGAGCAGGCGTCGATGTTATCCGAGCATGGTTCGGTGAGTGTGGACGAGCGAACCAATACCTTGTTGGTAAAAGATACCGAAGACTCGCTAAGCGATATTAAGGCGATGATTAAGAAATTGGATGTCGCGGTTCAACAAGTTGTGATTGAAGCGCGCATGGTTACGGTACTTGATAGTGTCAGTGAAGAGCTCGGTGTACGCTGGGGGGTGACTAATTCGGGGTCAGTCGGTGGTAGCACTGGGATTACAAGCGGAAGCTTAGAAGGTGTTGATAGCGTCGTCTCTGGCGACATTCCAGCCTTGGACGATCGCCTAAATGTTAACCTTCCGGTCACTGATGCCGCAGGCTCGATTGCTTTTCAAGTGGCTAAGCTCGCGAATGGACAAATTCTCGATCTAGAATTGTCTGCCTTGGAGCAAGAGAATAAAGGCGAAGTGATCGCCAGCCCAAGAATTACTACCGCCAATCAAAAGGCGGCCTACATTGAGCAAGGTCGAGAGATTCCTTACGTAGAAAGCTCGTCTAGCGGGGCAACGGCGGTGACCTTTAAAAAGGCGGTGCTAAGTCTTAAGGTGACTCCGCAGATTACCCCAGATGGGAATGTTATTTTGGACTTAGTCATTACCCAAGATTCCGAAGGTGAAGCCGTTGCTACCTCTACCGGGACAGCGATTGCCATCAATAAACAGGAGATTGGAACTCAGGTCTTGGTGAAAAACGGCGAAACGATAGTCTTGGGGGGGATCTTTCAGCAGCAAACAACTGACTATGTGAAAAAAGTTCCGATATTGGGCGATATTCCGGGTTTAGGTGTATTGTTTAGAACCACGACTCAAAGCGTAGAAAAAAATGAATTATTGATTTTTGTTACCCCAAGGATCCTGGTTGATAGTCTCTAGGAAAATCAGAGTATCGGGTTTAATCTGAGTCAATCGTGGTTGAAGGTGATTTTGCGGTTGCCAAAGTCCCCTTCATGCTGAGATAATCGCGCCCTGATCTTTTTACTAAGGTTGGTACATTAGGTGCCCGCATTGCGGGGAGAAAATAGACAAAGATAAATTTGAAGAAGCATGGCTGAGAAACGAAATATCTTCCTTATAGGACCGATGGGTGCTGGGAAAAGCACCATTGGTCGTCATTTAGCACAGCAATTACATTTGCAGTTTTACGATACAGATCAAGAGATTGAACGCCGTACTGGCGCGGATATCGCTTGGGTATTTGACGTAGAAGGCGAAGCTGGTTTTAGAGTCCGAGAAGAAGGGGTTATTGATGATCTGACCCAACTTCAAGGCATCGTATTGGCCACCGGAGGTGGTTCAGTCATTAGTAAAGAAAACCGTAATCATCTTTCTGCTCGCGGCATAGTGGTTTATCTAGAAACGACCATTGATAAGCAGTTTGCTAGAACACAACGCGATAAACGTCGTCCTTTATTACAAAGTGATGAGCCAAGAGAGGTCTTGGAAAATCTAGCTGAAGAACGTAATCCGATGTATGCAGACGTAGCTGACTATACGGTTAAAACAGATGATCAAAGTGCCAAAGCAGTGGCTAACCAAATTATTGAACTTTTAGGATTCTAAGCTAATCATGGAATGTTTAACAGTTGCTCTCGGTGAGCGTAGTTATCCCATCACTATCGGGCAAGGACTAATTAGTCAGCCCGATTTTTTTACTTCTGCTATTGCTAGTAAAAAAGTAATGGTTGTTACAAATACTACGGTCGCGGAACTCTATTTAGAGCCTCTGTTGAAGGGTTTGAGTGCTTTTCAAGTGGATGTAGTTAGTTTGCCCGATGGCGAGCAGTACAAAAACTTGCAGACACTTGATCTTATTTTTTCTGGATTATTGGAAAAACAACATAGCCGTGATACCACCATTGTTGCCTTAGGCGGCGGCGTGATTGGGGACATGGCTGGATTTGCTGCCGCTTGTTATCAACGGGCGGTTCCTTTCGTACAGGTACCAACCACTTTATTATCGCAAGTTGACTCATCGGTTGGTGGTAAAACCGCAGTGAATCACCCTCTCGGTAAAAATATGATCGGTGCTTTCTACCAACCAAAGGCGGTACTGATCGATATTGATTGTTTAGCGACCTTGGATAAACGTGAGTTATCAGCGGGCATGGCCGAAGTAATCAAGTATGGCATTATTTATGATGCTGACTTTTTCACTTGGTTGGAGAATAATCTTGATCCGTTGATGCAATTAGATGCAGTATTAATGACTCAAGCAATTGCTCGTTGTTGCGAAATTAAAGCCGAAGTTGTGGCTAAAGATGAAACCGAGCAGGGGATTAGAGCTTTGTTAAATCTAGGTCATACCTATGGTCATGCGATCGAAGCAGAGCAAGGTTATGGCGTTTGGCTACATGGCGAAGCAGTTGGGGCGGGAATGGTGATGGCTGCCGAAACCGCTGAGTTAGTTGGAATGCTCTCTCAACAGCAAGTACAACAGATCCGAACTTTGATTAAACGTGCCCAGTTACCGATTGCTCCACCGGCAGATATGGGGGTTGCGCAATTCCTACCTCACATGTTGCGCGATAAAAAAGTACTAAATGGGAAACTTCGTTTAGTATTACCGAATGCTATCGGTTCAGCAGAAGTTGTTGATACGATTACTGAAAATAATATAGAAACAGTTATTCATCGATTTCAATAAGGCTATTTGAATGGTGAGAGTGCGGCCTGATGCCGAGTTTGCGCAACTGCAAAGCCAATTACGTTTGCGCGATAGACTGATCACCCAAATTCGTTTTAGTGCCAAGCTAATTTGTATTACTGGCAGTGTGGGCTCGGGTAAATCCTTTATCGCCAGTGGGATACTCGAACGTGCTCAGTTCGCGAATCATGCCTTAGTGACTGCCAGCGATAAAGACGATGGCTCTCGCTTGCGTCGAGAACTGCTACAACAGTTATTACATGATCCATTGTTTAACCAAGATGATCCTTTATTTGATAGCTTTAAACGCAATGTACAAGAAACCAATGCTCCGTTAGTGATTATGATCGATGATGCCCATCGATTAACGACAGAATTACTAAGAGAGTTGTTGGAGTTTTATCAACATTACAATCAGCTATACCAATATTCCTTATCGTTACTGTTATTCGCAGAAGCTAGCAATAGCTTTAGTGCTCAGTTGGATGTGTTGAGCGCTGATATTCTGTATTTTGAGGTTCCCTCACTGAGCGACAATGAGTCTTTTGAATTGGCTTCATTGTTATTTAATCGAGCCGAGTATGTTGCGGAGTTTGAAAATCAGCAAGCAATCGAACAACATATAGCATCGGCGAAAGGAAACCCTCGTCTTATTTATCAATTTGTCGATCAAATCGTTACTGGAGATATCCCCATGTCGGAAGCTAGTGCTCCTAATAGAAAAAAACTTTATATCGCCATTGTTGTCGTATTGTGCGCAGCAGTCGCTGGTTTACTGGTTCAGTTGGTCAACGACTGGGGTAAAGAGGATAAGGGAAATGATAGCCGTATTGCCTTGGCTCTTATGGAGGAGCCGACTTTAGCCAATGGCTCTACTCCAGCCGAAGAATTCGCATCGGCGCAAGCGAATTCCAGTTCTAGCACTCAAGTCGATACCGCTAAACTACCTTCGTTAGATGTTGCGACAGAAGTTGATTTAACCGCACAAAGTCAAGCCAAGCAATTACGAGTGGTGGTTGAGGATGATGTCGTGAGTAAGTTGTTAGCGGATCAGGGAAAAGCCGAAAACCAAGCTAAGCCTGACTTGACGAGCAACATTAATGATAGTGAAAACTTGTTGGTTGAGCCACAACCATCAACAATATCGACCGATAAAATTGAGCCAGCCGATGTGACGAAAGAAGTTCCAATTCAGTTGACCGATGTGAAGTCTTTGCTTCAAGCTAAACCAGCGAAACATTATACTTTACAGTTAATGGCGTTGAAAAATCGAGAAAAAGCCGAGCAATTTGTTTCTTCTCGCAAATGGTATCATGAGGTATGGGTCTACCATTCATCGGCTAATCCAAATGTGCCTTATAAAATCATTTATGGTGATTTTACGACGCGGGAGCAGGCTCAAGCTGCACGTCTCAATTTGAAAAAGCAGAATCTGGATTCTTTGATCAAGCAATTTAGCCAAGTTCAGTTCGAATTAACGGAATCGTGATGACGCATCTTCGAGCCTTTTTTCAGTGGGTAGATCATTTTGGCGAAACAAGGCAGAAGACTGATTTGTTGGTGTGTCAATTATATTTAGCTGAAGGTCATCTGTGAGTCGTAATATATCTTCAGTTAATCGTAAGTCTCCGTTGAAGTGGGCTGGTGGCAAGAAGCGCATTGTTGATGAAATCAAAGTGAATCTTCCATCTACTGGAAAGAAGCGTTTGATTGAGCCATTTGTAGGTGGCGGTTCGGTGTTTCTTAATTTTGAGTTTGATGAATACCTATTGGTGGATACTAACCAAGATCTCATTAATCTGTTTGGGTTCATTAAAACGCAGCCGGATAGATTTATTAAGGAAGCAGAAAACTTCTTTATTGGTAACCATAATCATCCCGATTTTTACTATCAGCTGCGCGAGCAATTTAATCAATCCACAGATCCATATGAACGCTCATTACTCTTCGTCTACTTAAATCGACACGGTTATAACGGGCTATGTCGTTATAATAAAAGTGGGGGATTTAATGTACCTTTTGGACGCTATAAGCGGCCTTACTTTCCTCGAGAAGAGTTTATCGAATTCTCTAAGGTCGCTCAGCGTGCATCATTTGTATGTGGTGATTTTGAACAGGCATTTCTCGCCGCGGGTGAACATGATGTTGTTTATTGTGATCCGCCTTACTCGCCAATTAATCGAACCTCGAACTTTACTGCTTATGCTGGAAATAAGTTTACCGATGATGACCAACGTCGTTTAGTTGAATGCGCGCTGCAAGCGAAGCAGCGTGGTGTATCTACACTTATATCAAACCACTTTACCGACTTCACTCAGGAGCTATATGCTGGCGCTGATACACTTAGCTTGTTGAGTGTTCAACGTAATATTAGCTGTAAGGGAAGTGTGCGAGGCAAGTCTAAAGAGGTTATGGCGCTTTATTCGGGAAGCTAGGCGGCGCATTAAAGCGCCTTGTTTGTTAGTTTATTTCTGCAACTCGATTTCGAAAGTGTTGGTGAGCGGATTCCGAAATATCGCATCCGAGATATTCTCGGCCTAAGTTTTTAGCGGCGATTAAGACCGAACCAGATCCAAAAAATGGATCGACGACCAGCTGATTTTTCGTGCTGCTTTGAGAAATTAGTGTTTCAAGCAATGGCACTGGCTTTTCTGTGGGATATCCGCGATAAACTCGTTTACATTCAAGAATATCTGGTATGCCTAAATTATTGAGTTTCTTTTTTCCTTTTTCAAAGAAAAGGATGTACTCGTGACGAGCTCTGTAATGGTATCCCATGCCGATTGTGACTTTATCCCAAATAATAGGTTTCCAAAATTTGAATCCTATTTTTTCTGCAATTGGTTTTACGACAAACATTGTTTCTTGATCGCAGAATAAGTAAAAATGCGAATTGTTCTTCAGAACCCGATATATCTGCTTGAGAAGCGTTTCAAAACGCGCATTCGGGAAAATTTCAAACCACTGATTACTGGACGATTTACTTACTTTTAGTCTGGTGGTTGTCCCGATATTTCGGTGCTTTTCCAGGGACTCGTAGGGTGGATCTGTGATTAAAAGATCGACGCTTGCATCGGCAAGTGTCGCAAGCCAACTGACCGCATCATCTCGATAAATTTGCATTGAACCTCTAGACTAAACTGCTACATACGCGCCCATTTTCTGAGACATGAGAAGGTACACCTTTCTTCAATTTACGGCAATCGATACAATAACTTTGATCGCCATCTGGATTTTTAGCCGTTTTTCTCGCAGGTGTCTTTCCAAAGGATAATGGGTAGGGATGAAATACATGTTCACCGCCGTTTGCAGCTGAACAATGTGGGCAAGATTTATAGTTTCTAGTGGTTTGAGGGTCTTTTTTATAGATCATTCCATTCTTTAATGCTCTGTTACAACAGTTACAAGCCATATTATTCATCCTAAGTGATTTAGTGATAAATAATATAAGGCGAATCACCAACTGATTTTGAGATTGACCCGAGATTTACGAGTTCAAGATGTGGTCGTTCTCAAGCCAATGAAGGGAACTCGAATCATCCGCTTAGATTGACTCGAGTTGGTGAGTCGAGAGGATATCTCAAATCATTAAGTGATCGCGGTGACTAGTAATACCAGACTCATTACGAGGGCCAATACCATCACGATCCCAAGGCCGATAAATTGCCAAGCTTTACCCTGACTAAAATCCTGCTGGCGTTGTTTGTCTGATTGAACACCTAATAATGCGGCGAAGACACTTTTCAGTATACTTGAAGGCTTTTCGGCCATTATTTAGTCCCTATATTGAGGCGGTTTAAGTCAAGCATAAAACAATCTTGGTAGAGTGATTGGATCATGCCTCAAGCTGCGCTAAAATTGCGCACTTTCAAACCCAATGGTTATTCCAATGAGCACACCTTTTTTAATTGCCCCTTCTATTCTAGCTGCTGATTTTGCCCGTTTGGGCGAAGAGGTGGAAAATGTACTTGCCGCAGGCGCAGACGTGATCCACTTTGATGTGATGGACAATCACTATGTGCCAAATTTAACCTTTGGGCCAGCCGTATGTCAGGCCTTGCGTAATTACGGCATTGAAGCGCCTATCGACGTGCATTTAATGGTTAAGCCAGTGGATAGTCTGATCCCCGAGTTTGCGAAAGCGGGGGCAAGCATGATTACTTTTCATGCCGAAGCTTCAGAGCATATTGATCGTAGCTTACAACTGATCAAAGAGCAGGGCTGTCAAGCGGGCCTAGTATTGAATCCCGCGACGCCACTACACTACTTGGATTATGTGATGGATAAGTTGGATATGATCTTGTTGATGTCAGTCAATCCCGGTTTTGGTGGTCAAAAATTCATTCCTGGTAGCCTTGATAAATTACGTCAAATTCGCGATAAAATTGATGCCAGTGGTTATCCGATTCGTTTAGAAGTGGATGGCGGTGTCACGCCGGATAATATTGCCGAAATCGCCGCCGCAGGCGCTGATATGTTTGTTGCTGGCTCGGCTATTTTTAGCAAACCAGATTACCGAGCAGTGATTGAGCAAATGCGTGCCGAATTAGCCAGTTTAAGTAAATAATAAGTAGTGAGCCTATATGACAACGTTAAACAAAATTAAGCTCATCGCTTTTGATTTAGATGGCACATTAGTCGATAGTGCGCCCGATTTGGCCTTAGCCATTAATGCGATGTTAGTTGATTTAGGTCGTGATGTGTTTAGTGAAGCGACGATCCGCCATTGGGTAGGCAATGGTGCCGAAGTTTTGATTAAGCGAGCACTCTCTGGTTGTTCAGAGATTGCGGCAGATCTAGATGAAGCGCTTTACTTAAGTGCAAAACCTTTATTTAACCGACATTATGCTGAAAAGCTGTGTGTAGCGAGTCGCTTATATGCAGGGGTTCGTTTAAGCTTAGCGGCGTTAGCCGAGATGAACCTTCCAATGGCGATTGTGACGAATAAACCAAGCTTGTTTACCCAACCACTATTAGAACAGCTTGATCTTGCGCAATACTTTGATGTGGTATTATCTGGTGATAGCTTAGCGCGTAAGAAGCCAGACCCTCTACCTTTAACTCACTTAGTTGGTCAGTATCAACTGGGTATTGAACAGTTGCTGATGGTCGGTGATTCAAAAAATGATATTCAAGCAGCAAAAGCTGCAGGATGTCGCTCACTAGGCTTGACCTATGGTTATAACTACGGTGAAGATATTGCCTTAAGTGACCCCGATTTTGTGGCGGATAGCCTCGAGACCCTGGTTGAATTAATGTCGGGTTCAGTCACGGCTTAAGTCCCATTTGTATTGTTTAAGTAGGAAAATCATGAGTAAACCCGTTGTATTAAGTGGCATTCAGCCATCCGGTTCGTTAACCATTGGTAATTATATTGGGGCGATTAACCAGTGGATCCACATGCAAAATGAATATAACTGTCATTTCATGCTGGCAGATTTGCATGCGATAACAGTTCGTCAAGAACCTAAGCAATTTAAAAACCAAGTCTTAGATGGTTTAGCCATGTACATAGCTTGTGGTTTAGATCCCGACAAGAGCACCATCTTTGTCCAATCACAGGTACCAGAGCATGCTCAACTCGCTTGGGTACTTAATTGTTATACCCAAATGGGCGAATTGAATCGGATGACTCAGTTCAAAGATAAGTCGACCAAGTATGCGAATAACACCAATGCGGGTTTATATACTTATCCGGCTTTAATGGCGGCGGATATATTACTTTATCAGGCAAATGCGGTGCCGGTAGGGGAAGATCAAAAGCAACATTTAGAACTCACGCGTGATATTGCTAATCGTTTCAATAATCTTTACGGCGAAGTGTTCACGGTACCCGAACCATTTATTCCTCAGTTTGGTGCGCGAGTGATGTCGCTGCAAGAGCCAACCAAGAAGATGTCTAAGTCCGACGATAATGTTAAAGCTTTCATCTTGCTTAGCGATACACCCAAACAAATTGCTAAGAAAATTAAAGCTTCGGTGACCGACTCTGATGAACAGGCGCGGATCTATTTCGATCGAGAAGAAAAACCCGGTGTGTCTAATTTGCTCACGTTACAGTCGGTGGCAACTGGCCAGTCAATTGATGACTTGGTCGCGGGATATGCTGGTAAAATGTATGGTCACTTGAAAGTGGATACCGCCGATGCGGTGGTGGCAATGATGGAACCTATCCAAGCGCGCTATCATGCGCTGCGTGAAGATGAGTCAGCCCTGCAAGCAATCATGGCTAAAGGCGCGGCGCGAGCTAGTGAGCAAGCTCGCCAAACACTACATTCGGTCTATGAGGTACTCGGTTTTATCGGCTTAAAATAGCCTTTACAGCTTGCGGTTCGAAGAAAGCCCAGTGAATGCTGGGCTTTCGTGTTTGTAAGACGTTTGCTTAAGCGAACACGGGTTTTTAGCTTAACGAAAGATCAACCGACCTTCAGCAAAATCGTATAAGATAGTCCTCTTTTATGGCTTTGCATTATGAGTGAGACGATAAGGCTGCATGTTACTCATTATCGATAATTACGATTCGTTTACTTATAACCTTTACCAATATTTTTCGCAGTTAAAGGTTGAGGTTAAGGTGGTGCGTAACGATCAGCTCAGTATTACGCAGATCGAACAAATGGCGCCGACTCACCTGGTTATATCACCAGGACCTTGCTCGCCCAACGAGGCGGGGATATCTTTACAGGTGATCGCTGAATTTGCCGATCAATTGCCTATATTGGGGGTGTGTCTGGGCCATCAGTGTATCGCTCAGCATTTTGGGGCGAGAGTGGTCAGAGCGGACATGCCGATGCATGGTAAGGTCAGGCCAATCCATCATCAGCAGCAATCAGTATTTATGGGTTTGGTCAGTCCAATGGCGGTCACCCGTTATCACTCTTTATTAGTAGAGGCTGATAGCCTGCCAGATTGTTTGGAAGTCACGGCTTGGAGCCATGATCAGCAAGGGCAAGCTTATGAAATCATGGGGCTGCAGCATCGTTCTTTGCCGATCCACTCGGTGCAGTTTCACCCGGAAAGCATTCTTACTGAACAAGGTTTAGGCTTACTCGATAACTTTATTCGTTCGACTATATAGAATGCTAATGTTTAATAACGGTTTAATTTTATAATTAAATCGAATGAATAATTTATGCATATTTATGCGAAAGTTTATGTGTTTTAGAGTAAAATGGCTTATTTGGCAGGACGCTTATTTAGAGCTATGCACTGAACTTGCGTAAAAATGGTTATATTTTGTATGGTGCTTTTGCAGTATGCTCAGACATCATGCTCGATATTTGTCATAATCCCAAGAATATTTACAAACTGTTAACTTCTCTGGCTATCGTTATAGGAATCGCCAGATTGATAAGGAGAACGCTACATGTCACATGCTGTAACTCGTGCGCTTTTTGACCAAGTCATGGTTCCCAATTACGCCCCCGCGGCGATTATTCCGGTGAAGGGCGAGGGCTCTCGTTTATGGGATCAAGAAGGGCGGGAGTATGTCGACTTTGCTGGTGGAATCGCGGTCAACTGTTTGGGGCATTGTCACCCCGCCTTAGTGAAAACCTTGACAGAACAGGGCCAAACACTATGGCACCTGAGTAATGTGCTGACCAACGAACCAGCTTTACGTTTGGCTGAAAAATTGGTGAATAGTACCTTTGCCGAGAAAGTATTTTTCTGTAATTCAGGCGCGGAAGCCAACGAAGCGGCCCTAAAGTTGGCTCGTCGCTATGCGATTGAACATGGAAGCCAAGAGAAAACAAAAATCATTGCCTTCGAACAAGGGTTCCATGGACGTACTTTCTTTACCGTGACGGTGGGTGGACAAGCGAGTTATTCCGACGGTTTTGGTCCTAAACCCGCAGGTGTTGAGCACATTCCCTACAATGATACCGCCGCGCTGGAAGCGTTGATTGATGATCAAACCTGTGCAGTGATGATGGAACCTCTCCAAGGAGAGGGGGGATCATTAGCGCCGATCTAGAATTTGCAAAAAAAGTTCGCGAGCTGTGTGATAAACACCAAGCATTACTTATTTTTGATGAAGTACAAACTGGCGTCGGCCGCACAGGGGAACTCTACGCTTACATGGGTCTAGGGATCACGCCGGATATACTCACCTCGGCGAAAGCTTTAGGTGGGGGGTTTCCTATTGCGGCTATGCTGACGACAACTGAGATTGCCGCCTCAATGAAGGTCGGCACTCATGGCAGTACTTATGGTGGAAACCCCTTGGCCTGCGCTGTGGCAGCAACTGCCTTCGATATTGTTAATAGTGAATCAGTATTAGCGGGTGTGAAACAACGGGAGCAGTGGTTCAGAGAAGCTTTAATGGCGATTAATGATAAATATCAGGTTTTTTCTGAGGTGCGCGGTAAGGGACTACTGTTGGGTGCGGTGCTGAATGAGCAATATAAGGGGCGTGCGCGCGACTTCTTAGTGGCTGCGGCGGCGGAAGGGCTTATGGTTCTGGTGGCTGGGGCGAACGTGATCCGTTTTACCCCTTCTTTAATTATTCCTCAGCTTGATATAGAGCTGGGTATGCAGCGTTTCGAACAAGCAATTGCCAAAGTGGTAAACGGCTAGTCTTATGGGCTTAGTCTCCTTGTGATACTAGGCCACTTCAATGCTTTATTATCATTCGGCGTGACTCTAAAGGGTCGCGGTGGTTTGTTATTTGATGAATGGAGACTTCGCTATGTTAGTTATCCGCCCTATTAAGGAAACGGACTATCCTGCGTTATTACAAATGGCGGTGGCTTCAGGGGTTGGCTTCACCTCTTTACCGGTTGATGAGCCTCTTTTAAAAGAAAAGCTCGCCCATTCGATACGTTCTTTTACCGCAGATGCTGACAGCCCAGGCAATCAACATTATTTAATGGTTGCTGAAGATAGCGACACCGGAGAAGTGGTTGGGACCACCGCTATTGATGCGGCTGTGGGGATGAGTAACCCCTTCTATACTTACCATCTCGGAAAAGTGGTTCATGCTTCGCGTAGCCTCAATGTTTATAACGTGGTTGAGACTCTTACCCTGACTAATGATTATACCGGGGTGACTGAGTTATGTACGCTGTTTTTGCAAGAATCGCATCGTCGTGGAAACAATGGACGCTTATTATCCAAATGTCGTTTCTTATTGATGGCTGAACATTCGCATTGTTTTAATGATTCAGTGATCGCCGAAATGCGGGGGGTCTCTGATGAACACGGGCGTTCACCTTTTTGGCAGTGGTTACAGGATCATTTCTTTAGTGTTGATTTCCCGACGGCAGACTACTTAACTGGGGTTGGTAAGAAAGAATTTATTGCCGAGTTAATGCCGAAATATCCGATATACGTCAACTTATTGAGTAAAGAAGCACAGGCGGTGATTGGTGAGGTGCATGAAAAAACTCGTCCAGCTTTACGCCTGCTCGAATCTGAAGGTTTTTGTAAACACGGTTATGTGGATATTTTTGATGCTGGGCCGACCGTCGAGTGCCCATTAAAGTTGATCGAAAGTGTCAAACATTCCCTCAAGGTGAGCATCAGTATTGCGGAGCCCGCCGCCTCTGCTGAAGAAATGTTACTAAGTAATGCTCGCTTAGTTGATTTTAGAGCTTGTGTGGCGGCGATCCAGTTAGATTCCGACTCATTGCGAGCGGTTATATCGGCTAGTACTGCAGCAGCCTTAGAGGTACAAGAGGGTGATCTGATTCGTATTGGTGCGCTACGTTTAGAATAGTCATAGGCTCGCCCATGGGGCCGCTATAAAGGATGTGAGGTTGTAGATGGAACATTTAAATCAGTTTATTAATGGTCAATGGCTAGCGGGTCAAGGTGCCTCGTTTCAGTCTATCGATCCAGCCAAAAATGTTTGCGTTTGGCAGGGCAATGCTGCGTTATCAGCGCAAGTCGATCAAGCGGTTAAGGCGGCACGATCGAGCCAGTTTGACTGGTATATGCTTGGGCTAGAATCAAGAATTGCAGTGATTAAACAATTCGCGGCCTTGTTGGAGCAAAATAAAGAGCGCCTAGCCTTAGTGATTGCCCAAGAGACCGGTAAACCCTTGTGGGAAACTCGCACCGAAGTTGTCGCGATGATCGGCAAGGTGGCTATTTCCGAGAAAGCCTATGCCGAGCGAACTGGCGAGTCATCTTCTGAGTTACCGATTGCAAAAGCGGTATTACGTCACAAGCCGCATGGTGTGGTGGCGGTATTTGGTCCCTATAATTTCCCAGGACATTTACCTAATGGCCATATTGTTCCCGCTTTAATTGCCGGTAATAGTGTGGTGCTGAAACCTTCAGAACTCACGCCTTATACTTCGGAATGTATCGTTAAATTATGGCAACAAGCGGGTTTGCCTGAGGGGGTACTTAACTTACTGCAAGGGGAGGTGGTTACAGGTAAGGCGCTGGCTGCTCATCCTGATATCGATGGGTTATTTTTTACTGGTAGTTCTAACACGGGTCACTTATTGCATCAGCAGTTTGCCAGTCAGCCGGATAAAATACTCGCTTTAGAAATGGGCGGCAATAATCCCTTGGTGGTTGACCAAGTCGCCGATGTTGACGCTGCGGTACACGATATTGTTCAATCCGCCTTTATTTCGGCAGGACAGCGCTGTACTTGCGCACGCCGTTTGTTTTTGCCTCGTAGTGAACAAGGTGAGCAGATCTTAGCCCGTCTATTAGAAGTCACTCAAGCCATTCAAGTGGGTCTCTATGATGCCGAGCAGCAGCCCTTTATGGGCGCAATGATTAGTGCGAAAGCTGCCGCAGGAATGGTTGAGGCCCAACGGCAGTTGCAACAGCTCGGTGGGCAGTCCTTGCTTGAGCTACAGCAGCTAGAGCAAAACAAGGGCTTGGTTACACCTGGTATTATCGATGTGACGTCTGTTGCTGCGCTGCCCGATGAAGAGTACTTTGGCCCGTTATTGCAGGTGCTCCGTTATCATGACTGGGATGACGCGATTGCTCAGGCAAATCATACTCGATTCGGTTTATCGGCAGGCTTGCTGAGCCATGATCCGCTAAAATGGGAAAACTTCCGTCATCGGATCCGCGCCGGTATTGTCAATTGGAACCGTTCGATTACCGGCGCTTCGAGTGCTGCACCTTTTGGTGGCGTGGGCGCTTCTGGAAATCATCGGGCTAGTGCTAAGTATGCGGCGGACTACTGTGCTTATCCTGTCGCCTCTATGGAAGGTGAAGCCAGCGTGATGCCAGCGGTACTCAGCCCAGGCTTACACTTTTAGGGAGAATATGATGACCTTAGATTTGTTTTTTGAACGTTTATGGCAACAATATTTGGCGGTGACACCTAGCGCCGAAGCGATCCATCAGCTGTTGGGCGATGGTCATCAGATCGTCAATGATCATATTGCCATTCGCAGCTTTAATTTACCGAATACCGGTGTGGAAGCTTTTGCGAAACACTTATTGGCGATGGGCTATCATCGAGGAGGAGAATACCATTTTGCGAATAAGCACTTAGACGCGGCTCACTTTGAGCATTCCGACCCGAGTATTCCCAAAGTCTTTATTAGTGAATTACAGGTTGAGAGCTTGTCTGATAAGGCGCAGATGATTGTTCAAGGTTTGGCTAAGCAGGTGCCATTAGCGCTTTATCAACAGCCAGAAGTTTTTTTCTGTGGCCGTCCATGGCAATTGAGCTACGCTGATTATCAGCAGCTACTTGAAGAAAGTGAATATGCCGCTTGGTTGGCTGCTTATGGTTATCGAGCGAATCATTTTACGGTGTCAGTCAACCAGCTACCGCATTTCGACAGCTTACAACAGGTGAATCAATGTTTGAGTGAGGCGGGTTATGTGCTCAATAAGCTTGGTGGTGAGATCAAAGGTTCGCCGGAAGTGTTATTAGAGCAATCTTCAACTATGGCAGATTTATCTGAAGTAGTATTTAGTGATTCTAGTCAACGCATTCCCAGTTGCTTCTATGAGTTTGCACTGCGTTATCCATTACCGAACGGTGAGTTATATTCCGGCTTTGTTGAAGCTTCGGCGGATAAAATATTTAGTAGTACTAATCGTTAGTTGGCACAATAAAAAAGCCGCATAAGCGGCTTTTTTTATAGGTAAACAGAGAGTTGCTTAGCGGGTACCGTAAACCACAATTGTTTTACCGTGGGCGGTGATAAGCTCTTGCTCTTCTAGCATCTTAAGAATACGACCAACCGTTTCACGAGAACAGCCAACAATTTGGCCGATCTCTTGGCGGGTAATCTTAATTTGCATACCATCTGGATGAGTCATCGCATCTGGCTGTTTCGCTAGGTTTAGTAAAGTCTGAGCAATTCGACCAGTCACGTCTAAGAAGGCTAAATCACCCACTTTTTGGCTGGTGATCTGCAGGCGGGTTGCCATTTGCCCTGACAAACGCATCAGGATCTCAGGATTCACTTGAATCAGTTGACGGAATTTCTTATAAGAAATTTCGGCAACCTCACAAGGGCTTTTAGCCCTGATCCAAGCGGTCCGGATCGGGTTTTCAGTGTCTTCGAAAAGGCCTAGTTCGCCCATGAAGTCACCTTGATTCAGATAAGACAAGATCATTTCCTTGCCTTCTTCATCTTTAATTAAAACCGCGACTGAGCCCTTGACTATGTAGTATAGGGTTTCGGCTTTTTCGCCGGCATGAATTAGGGTGCTTTTTGAAGGGTACTTATGTATGTGACAGTGAGAAAGAAACCACTCCATCACCGGATCAGCTTGAGGTTTGCCAATTACCATATTAAAGAAATCCTCTGTCTTTATAATTATTTACCAGCTATATACTTAGTAAATTGTATTTATTCTAATTGTTTTCCATCCACCCCTAGCATAAAAGGCTTCGGACTTTGCTGCAAGGCATTTATACGCCTTTAGTATGAGGTAATTACTAGCCATGAACCTTGACCTAGATTAAGCTGGTGAACGAAATATTAAGCAGGAGAATCTAATATGAAAGCGTCGGTCAAGTGGTCAAAAGAACTACAGTTTATTGGTGAAAGCAGTTCAGGCCACCAAATATTGATGGATGGCGACGCTGCGAAAGCTGCTCCGAGCCCGATGGAGTATGTCTTAATGGCGGCTGGTGGATGTAGTTCTGTGGATGTCATTTCCATTTTATCTAAGGCTCGGCAGCAAGTGACTGATTGCCAAGTTCATTTGGATTCAGAGCGAGCCGAGGCGGCGCCGAAGGTATTTACCAACATCCACCTGGAGTTTGTCGTAAGTGGGGTGAATTTGAGCGACAAGCACGTTGCCCGAGCGGTGCAATTGAGTATGGAAAAATACTGCTCGGTATCGTTAATGTTGGGTAACAGCTGTGAAATTAGCCACAGCTATCGGATTGAAAGCGCGAGTTAACGAACTTTTCCGGTTTCCAGCAATTGTTGGATCATCGGTGATAAAATTAGCTCCATGGCGAAACCCATCTTTCCTCCTGGAACCACGATGGTGTTTTGCCGCGACATATAAGCACCGTCAATCATCTGTAACAGATAAGGAAAATTAACGTTTTTGAGTCCTCTAAAACGGATCACTAACATGCTTTCATCGAGTGACGGAATACTCTTAGCGCTAAAAGGGTTTGATGTATCGACCGTAGGGACGCGCTGAAAGTTGATATGGGTACGCGAAAATTGTGGGGTGATGTAGTTGATGTAGTCATCCATTGAACGAACAATTGAATCTTGCACGGCTTCTCGTGAATGGCCTCGTTCGGTGGTATCCCTCACCAGTTTTTGGATCCACTCTAAGTTCACAATCGGCACCATGCCGATCAGCAAATCAACTTTTGACGCGACATTTTTTTCATCGTAAACCACGCCGCCGTGCAAGCCTTCATAAAATAATACTTCGGTTTCTTCCGGCAGTTCCTGCCAAGGGGTAAACGTGCCCGGCATTTGATTGTATGGCACGGCTTCGTCGAAGGTGTGCAGATAACGTCGATATTGACCAGTACCATCTTCGCCATATTGTTTGAAAAATTCATACAACAAATTGAAGTCGTTGGCCTCCGGGCCGAAGTAGCTGATGTGCTTTCCGTGTTCGCGAGCCTTTCGGATGGCTACATCCATCTCGGGTCGAGTGTAGCGGTGAAAACTGTCGCCCTCAATAAAGGCTGCATTCAGTTTATGTTGCCTAAATAAGTGAGCGAATACCTCACTGGTGGTTGACGTTCCGGCACCGGAAGAACCAGTGACAGCGATAATAGGATGTTTAGCTGACATAATGACCTATCTGTAAGTGAGACTATAAACATGATTTATACATCATCCTGCAGCCTATCCGTGGCTGAGGCATTAAATTGCTCTTTGGCAATCAAGTTGACTGTTTCATGTAGTTCTGAGTATACGATTAAAACTGAACCATTAATAACCTGTTGTTTAATTTGCTCTCGTTTGTCTTCTAAACTCAACTCTTGTTCACCATAGTCGGTGCCTTCACGTAATACGAAACTTTCGAGTAAAGCTTCGAAAGTGTCGGCCGCTAGGTTTTGCCAAGGAATTATCATGAATTAGCATGCTCTTTTGTGTTGAGGTGCTGGCTAAACCACTGTGGAATAGCAGACTCTAGCCAGAATGTTGGACGAAATAGGCTACCACCGACAAATCCTACATGTCCACCAGTGCGGCTTAGTCGATATTCAATCGCGGGGCTGATTTGCTCATTTCGCGGGATCACTCTTGCGTCCATAAAAGGATCATCGGCGGCGTGGATCAGCAAAGTGGGTAAGCCAATGTGCTTGAGTAAGGGTAAGCCGCTACAGCGTTGGTAATAGTCAACGGCACCTGCAAACTGATGGGCTGGGGCGGTGTAGTGTTCATCAAACTCTACGAAGTTACGCCAGCGCTTGACTTGCGTTTGTTGCAGTGGGGCTTGTGGCATACGGCTAATCTTTTTACAGAGGTTTTTTTTCATCCGGCTGAGTAAGTGATGCTGGTATATTTGAGAAAAACCCTGTTGTAGTCGCTGGGAACAGGCGGCTAAGTGCAGTGGCGCAGAGATGACCGCGGCCGCAGTTAGCGGTGAGCGTGGTTCTTTCGCTAGATAATTCACCAACATATTCCCGCCTAGCGAGTAGCCCAAGGCGAATAGAGGGGCTTTGGGATTGAGTGCGTGTAAATGCTCAATACAAGCTCGTGCGTCATCAATCTCGCCACTGTGGTAACCGCGCCATAGCTTGTTGGGTTTACCACTACATCCTCGAAAATGCATCACCACTGCTCGCCAGCCTTGCTGTTTACAAGCTTGTAAGATCCCCTTGGCATAGGGTGAATGTACACTGCCTTCTAAGCCATGGAAGACGAGCACGATTGCTTGTTCTGGTTTGTCAGTCTTGGCACTATCAATCCAAGCGAGATCGATAAAGTCACCATCGTCTAGATCTAACTGTTGCCAATCCAAATTGAGTTTTTTGTTGCGCAATAACAAAGTGGGCAGCAGAGTTTGAATATGCCGATTACGAGCCCACCAGGGCGCTTTAAAGTGCGTAGAGTTAATTTTTTGCCTCCATTAAAACCACTGAGTAAACGATATGGTGTGGCATAACAATTTTCGAGTTTGGTCAAATTAGTTTACAAGTTACTCATGGTAACATAACCTTTGTTCACGGCAGATGATTGAGATAGCACATGAACCAAGCAAGCAAACTGCAATTGTCCCAAGAGTTAAGCGATTTGCAAGCGGCTTATCGTCAACAGCCTTACCCTAGTTTAGCGATACGTCGCTACCATCTTAGCCAAATGCTGCGGCTGTTGCTCGATAATCAAGCCGCTATTATCGCTGCGATTAGTGACGATTTTGGTTATCGCAGTCCGCATGAGTCGAGGCTGATTGAAATTTTCCCGGCCATCGAGGGCCTGCGTTATAGTCTAAAACACCTCAAAAAATGGCTTAAGCCACAACATCGTCAGGTGAGTCTTTGGTACTTTGGAGCGAGTAATCGGGTTCAGGCTCAACCGCTCGGGGTGGTTGGGGTCATTGTCCCCTGGAACTACCCTCTGTATTTGGCCTTCGCGCCCCTTACCGATGCACTGGCGGCAGGAAATAAGTTGATGATTAAAATGTCTGAACTTAGTCCCGCCTTAAGCCATTTGCTGATCCAATTGTTGCCAAAGTACTTGCCCGACGATGTGCTGCGGATCTATTCAGACGACGGCTCACTGGGGCCAAGTTTTTCAGCCTTGCCCTTTGATCACCTCATCTTTACTGGTTCCACCCAAACAGGGCGTAAAGTGATGGCGGCCGCCGCGCAAAACTTAACCCCTGTTACCTTAGAGTTAGGCGGAAAGTCACCAGTGATCGTGGCTGAGGATTATCCCATAACTCAGGCGGCTGAGCGAATACTGATGGGGAAGCTGCTGAATGCTGGGCAAACTTGTGTGGCACCCGATTACGTGTTGCTTCCCAAGGGAACGAGGTCAGCTTTTATTCAGGCTTGTTTAGCTTATACCGCCAAACACTACAGCGATATGTCAGATCCTGCTCTTTCTAATATGATCTCGGCGGATTTTTTAACTCGGCAGGTGAACTTGCGCGAGCAGGCAATAGCCCAGGGCGCTGAATTTATCCCGTTAATTGCTGGTGAATGTGCAGGGAAATTTACGCCGGGTTTGTTAGTTGACGCAGCTGCGTCATCCTTGGTGATGCAGCAAGAGATTTTTGGTCCACTATTACCGATTGTCGAATATCAAGATTTGTCGCAGGCCATCACTTATGTCAACCAAACTGCACCGCCGTTGGCCCTTTATCTATTTACCAAGCAGTTTGGGGTGCAGCTACGAGTGCAGCAGCAAATTCAAGCTGGTGGCCTGTGTATTAATGAGGTGTTACTACATGTGGCTCAGCATCAGCTGCCATTTGGCGGAGTCGGCAGCAGTGGTATGGGCCACTACCATGGTTACGATGGTTTTGTGCAGTTTTCTAAAATGCTGCCAATCTTTAAACAAGGTCCATTTGCAGCGACTCGTTTGATGCGACCGCCTTATACCCGCATCAGCGACTACTTGCTTAAATTGATGACCCGTGGATAATCGAATTAGCCAAAGTTAAGGGGGAGCGCTAGTGGATTGCCAGTTTTGTTCTCGGGCATGGTTTGTAGAAAAGTTAGGGCGTTGTAAGCAATGCATGATTTTGGCCAACTTGGGTTGGATACTGATGTTATGCCTTTGCATTGTCTACCGAGGAGATATAGCCGTGTATCGGCTGAGCTTATGGGCTGGTTTTGCCGCGTTTGCTAGTTTAAGTGCTGCCCATTGGTTGATGTTTTTTTATTACCGATGGTTTGCGTCAAAATAGTCACATGCGGCCAACTATTAATCCGTGTTTAGACTGCTTAAATGAGGTGCTATCACTTGCTCAGCTTGAGTTAATAATGAGTTTTCTGGCGATAGCCAATGGATCTCATCACCGCGACGCTCCATCTTTCTGAACCAGGTATCCTGGCGTTTGGCAAATTGGTGGATTTGAGAATTGAGCTTTTGAAACATATCGTTATAGCTCAGCTGTTGTTGCAGGTATTGTGCGACTAAACGGTACTCTAAGCCATAAAACTCTAGTTTTGCATAGCTCACACCTTGAGCGTGCAGGCGTTCAACTTCTTCCACTAAACCCTGTTCAAGCCGCTGTTTTAAACGTAGCGTGATGCGTTGACGGAGTACTGCTCGCTCCCAACGGATCCCCAAGTAAAGTGGCTTTATCTCGGGGTGAGGGGAGGTTTGCGGGGGCGCTGTGTCTGACTCGGCAATTTCAATGGCTCGCACTAAACGCGGTCGGACCTGTAAATCAGTATTATTATGTTGCTCGGGCTTTACTGAGAGTAAACGTTGCTGCAGTTGCTCTAGGCTGAGTTCTGCAAGCTCGTTACGTAGGGCCTGATTGCTTGGTACTTCATGTAGCTGATAATTTTGGGTCACCGCATCAATGTACAAACCTGTTCCACCAACCATAACGGGGAGCTGTTGTCGTTGTTTAATTTGCTGGTAGGCTTTGAAGAAATCACGCTGAAAATGAAATACGCTGTATTCGGCCTCAGGTTCAACGATATCAATTAGGTGATAGGGGATCTCCTGGTATTCATCCAGATCTTTACCCGAGCCTAAATCCAAGCCTCGATACACTTGCCTAGAATCGGCAGATAGTATTTCGCCGCCGTAAAGTCTGGCGATCTCCACGCCAAGATGGGTTTTTCCTGATGCGGTAGGCCCGAGAACAACCAGCAAGTTTGCAAGATTAGTCGACATAGTAGTATTGATTACAGAGTGTTGGCGGGAATGGTAACAAGAAAAAACAAAAACGGCATGTGCAGAAGCAACATGCCGAGTGAAATAGCCTGAGATCCTTGGCAAAAATGGTGTTTAAGCCTAGTTTTCCCAGAAGTTTTTGCGAGACTCTTGGTAGCGGTCTGCTTCTGTTAAACCGATATCACGTAATAAGTACGCGGGTAATTGAGCCAATTGACGGCGGGTTTTTTGGCGCTGGATCCACACATTACAAAGATTGTATAACTCAACAATACCGTGTTGGGTTTGTGGTAAGGAAGAACTGTGTTTATTGCTGTGGATCGTGTTTATATTGATATTCATATCGAGGACCTCATCTCAGTTGATGGGAGAATAGTAGTTCTGAAATGCGAGGTTCTCAAACAAGTTAAATTGCAACCTAATCATTAGAAAAACTAATGTAACGTGGTTTTTTTATAGAGCCGTTTTGAATCGATTTTAGACGTGAATAAATATTCATAAATGTGAATGTAAAATTCATTTGAATATTTTATTTAGCATTTTTGTAGCAGTTTATTTACTCTCTGAGCCTTTATTTTAGGGATTCACATTTATGCTAAAGCTTTGTTGTGATCCAGGTCGTTATTGCGTAATTATTCGCTAGTTGAATTGCCTCTAGATTGACACTTAATCCCCCGTAAATAAAGGGACTATTGGTGGTTTGAATTAGTCGTTCATTTTTTGTTTAGGATCAATTTTGGAATACCATGAAAGCCTTCGTTGTTTATTTGTTTTGTTGCAACCTTGTGCATGATCTGTTGCTTGGTTGATATCAAAAAGATCGGTTTTTGATCGAATTTGACATGAAGCATTTTAGGCTGAGGAATGAACCACAAGTTCGCTGGGTTAATGTTTTTTTGGCTTAGTTAATTTAACCTAAATGATTTTTGTGGCTTGCTGGTGATTGTTCGTTTTACATTCAATTGTTTGTACGCTAATGCTAGAGTGCATAGGCGACAAAACATAACGACAATAAATAACTAACGATAAGGACATGGCATGAACCTAACATCCTTTAATCCGCCGCGGCGGATTTTAATGGGCCCCGGCCCTTCCGATATTTCACCACAAGTATTACAGGCACAGAGTCGTCCCATTATTGGCCATCTTGATCCACTGTTTGTAAATATGATGGATGAAATTAAGGCGCTGCTGCAATATGCTTTTCAAACTACGAATCAACATACCTTTGCGGTTTCCGCTCCTGGCTCTGCTGGCATGGAAACTTGCTTTGTGAATTTGGTCGAGCCTGGTGACAAGGTTATTGTTTGTATTAATGGGGTATTTGGTCAACGGATGTTGGAAAATGTCGAACGTTGTGGCGGTATCGCTGTGGTGGTAGAGGATGCTTGGGGGCAGCCTGTCTCTCCGGCAAAAGTGGAGCAGGCCTTACAGCAGCACCCCGACAGTAAAATCGTGGCTTTTGTGCATGCCGAAACCTCTACTGGTGTCGCGTCTGATGCACAGGCTTTATGTGGCTTGGCCAAGCAGCACGGCTGTTTGTCGATTGTAGATGCGGTGACCTCCGTCGGCGGGATCCCGGTTTTGGTTGATGAGTGGGGGATTGATGCAATTTACTCTGGCAGTCAAAAGTGTTTGTCTTGTGTGCCTGGTCTATCGCCGGTGAGCTTTAGCCCAGCGGCGGTTGAAAAACTGAAAGGCCGTAAAACCAAGGTGCAGAGTTGGTTCTTAGACCAAAGCTTGGTTATGGCCTATTGGTCAGGTGAGCAAAAACGTTCTTATCATCATACCGCTCCTGTGACAGCTCTATATGCTTTGCATGAGTCACTGCTGATGTTACATCAAGAAGGCTTAGAGCAAGCTTGGCAGCGGCATGCGCAGCAACATGCCTTATTAGCTGCGGGTTTGGACAAATTGGGATTAAATCTGATGGTAGAGATTGCATATCGATTGCCGCAATTAAATCTGGTTGCGGTGCCTGAAGGTGTAGATGAACAAGCGGTTCGCGCTCGTTTGTTGAATGACTACAATTTGGAAATTGGCGCAGGCCTTGGACAGTTTGCAGGAAAGGCCTGGCGAATTGGTTTAATGGGATATGCGGCACGTCAAGAGAATGTGAGCTTGTGTTTAGCGGCACTTGCCGAGGTATTGGAACAAGACTAGCGGTTTCTCCTATACTCAAGCATGAAACCCGCGTCGGCGGGTTTGTTGTTATATTACTTTAAAGGAGCTATTTTGTGTTCATCGATTTTGCTGAGTTAACGAGTCAGCAGATTTACCACTGTATGACTCAAACTATCGTCCCTCGCCCTATTGCTTGGGTTTTGAGTGATAACGGGCAAGCTGCTTCCTATAATTTAGCGCCATTTTCGTATTTCACTGCAATAAGTTCAGATCCACCCTTGATCATGCTATCGCTTGGTAAGAAACCGGATGGTTGTGACAAAGACACTAAAGTGAATATTGAGCAGCGTCAGTATTGTGTGGTTCATCTCGCGCATGCTAAGCAAGCCAAATTAGTGACTGAATCTGCCAGAACACTTCCCCACGGCGAATCAGAAGTTGAGGCGCAACAACTCGCG